>JAEXLY010000090.1 GCA_023444765.1 Pseudomonadota bacterium
CGACCGGGTAGCGCGCGCGCAGCGCCCGCCACGCGGCGCGTCCCTCGCGTCCCCAGCCCCACAGCGCGACGCGCCGGCCGCGCAGCGAGGCCAGGTCAGGCGGCGAATCTTGCACGCAGGCGTTCCCACAGCGGCGCCGGGATGCCGTGTTCCTCGTCGGGCACGAGCAGCGCGTCCACGCCGGGCCCGTCCGTGCCCAGCTGCGGCGCGATCTCGCGGGCGAAACGCGCCACGATCGCGTCCTCGCGCCATTCCGGCCGCGCCGCCAGTGCCGCCATCGCCGCGCGCGACTCCCGGCCCTCGCCCACGCATTCGAAGGGCTTGTGGTCGCGGTACTCGAGCAGCGCGTCGAAGCCGGGCACCTGCGCCGGATCGTCCAGCAGGTTGCGCCCGAAGATGCCGACCAGGCGCGGCTTGGGCATGAACGGCGCCAGCGCCAGGAACACGAAGTGGCACTTCGGGCACACGCCGCACCATCGGTTCACCGGCCGCTCGCCCAGCAGGTGGAAGTTGCGATTGCAGCTGGAGAAATGCGCGTCGTACTGGTCGATGCGCGCGAACTGCCGCGCCACGGCCAGTTCGCTGAGCGGGCGCAGCAGCGAATAGTAGCGAAGGTCCGCCGCGACGTGGCTGCGCAGATGCGCGGCGAAGGCGCGCTCGAACGCCCAGCCCTTGGACCACTGGTGGTTCACCTCGCGCGTGCCGGCGATCAGGCTGCCGTAGCTGGCCGAACGTTCGTTGGAGAACACCACCTGGTCCACGCCCAGCACCACCGCGGCGAAGGCGAGGATCGCAGAGTTCACCGCAGTCACCGGGATATGGCCGTTCCAGGCGCCTGCGCGGTTGTACTCGAACAGTTCCGGCGCCAGCTGCCGGCCGATGTTGAGCGTCGGCTGTCCGGTGCGTTCGGCGCAGGCGCGGATCAGCTGCGAACCACCGATCCAGCACACGGTCTGGTCGACGCCCAGCGCGCGCAGGGCCTCGATGCTGACCAGCGAATCCTTGCCGCCGCCGATGGCCACCAGGGCGTGCGGACGCAGGCCCAGCGCGGCGGCGCCCCGCGCGCCGGCTGCCGGCGCCTCCGCCGGGAAGCTGATCCGGCCATGCAGATCCATGCCGTTGCGATAGGCGAATTCGCCCAGGCCATGCAGGTAGACCTGCTCCATGAGCACGGCGGTCGCCGCGTCGATGGCTTCGCCCTCGATCCGGATCTCGCCCGGCACCGCGGCCTTGTAGTAACTCACGCCGGCGACCAGGTGCAGCAGTTCCAGCGCGCGCCGGGCGGCGGCCGTGCGCGTGTCGCCCAGCGCGAACGGCGCTCCGGGCAGCGTCACCGTCTCCACCAGTTCAGGACCGTCGTCGAAGGCGTACACCAGCTCCGCGACGCCGCTGCCGGGATCGAACCCGCAGCGCACGAAACGGAAGGCGCGGATCGCGTCGCGCTCGAACACCCACTGGCTCATTCGATGATGTCCTCCGCCGGCAGGGCGCGCATGTTGTAGGTGCTGGCCATCGTGTAGCCGTACGCGCCGGCGTCGGAAACCAGCATCAGGTCCGCCGGCGCGGTGTCGGCCGGCAGCTTCACGCGATGGCCGAAGACGTCGCTCGACTCGCAGATCGGGCCGACCACGTCGAAGTCGGCGACAGGCGTGGCGTCCAGCCGCGACAGGTTCACGATGTCGTGCCAGGCGTCGTAGAGCGCGGGCCGGATCAGCGCGTTCATGCCCGCGTCCATGCCCACGCGATGCACGCCGTCCTTCTCGACGACCTGGGTGCAGCGGGCCAGCAGCACGCCCGACTCGGCGACCATGAACCGCCCCGGCTCGATCGCCAGCGCGAACGCCGGATGCAGCGCCTTGACCTCGGCCAGGCCGGCCCCCCAGTCCTCCAGGTCGAAGGGTTCGTCGTCGGCCGCGTAGGGAATCGGCAGGCCGCCGCCGATGTCCAGCACCTCGACGGTGCCGATCCGGCGCGCGAAGCCTGCCATCTCGTCGACCATCTGCCGCCAGTGCTCCCGCGTTTCCACGCCGCTGCCCAGGTGCGCGTGCAGGCCGGTGATCCGCGCCTCGAGCCCGCGCGCCAGGGCCACGAACTCGTCCACACGCCCCGCCGCCAGGCCGAACTTCGACGCCTTGCCGCCAGTGGTCACCTTCTCGTGGTGGCCATCGCCATGCCCCAGGTCGATGCGCAGCCACAGGCGCTGCCCGCGGAACACCTCGGGCCAGCGCTGCAGCAGCTCGCAGTTGTCCACGGTGACGGTGACGCCGCGCGCCAGCGCTTCGCGGTACTCCCCGACCGGCGCGAAGCTCGGTGTGAACAGCACGCGCGCCGGGTCGAAACCCGGCACGCTGTCGAACACGTGCCTGACCTCCCCCAGCGACACGCATTCCAGGCCGAAGCCCTCGGCCGCGATCGCGCGCAGGATCGCCGGATGCGAGTTGGCCTTGATCGCGTAATAGCGGCGGTCCACCGCGGACACCGCCAGCAGTTGCCGCGCGCGCTCGCGCACCGTCGGCAGGTGATAGACGTAGCGTGGCGTTCCGCTCTCCGCCAGCGCATGCAGCCGTTCGCCCGCGGCGCGCCACCACGGCTGTGGCCGCGGACGGGTGGTGCCGAGGATGTCCTTCCAGCGCGGGCCGAACACTTCGGTTTCGTACACCGGCATCGCGCCCGAATCGATCAGCTCGGCATGCAGCACGGGAAGAAGTCCATCCGCATCGGCCTCGTCGATCACGAAAGTCAGGTTGAGGTCATTGGACGACTGCGAAATCATGTGCACGCGCTCACGGCCGAAGGTCGCCCAGACGTCGGAGAGCTTGTGCAGCAGCGAGCGCATGCCCAGGCCCACCAGGGTGATGGCGGCGCAGGGGGCGATCACCTTGACCCGGCAGATCTGCGCCAGGTCCTCCGACAGCCGCGCCAGCACGTCGGTGGTGACCAGGTTCTCGCTGGGATCGAGCGAGACGGTGACGTTGGTCTCGGCCGAACCGATCAGGTCCACCGACAGGCCGTGCCGGCGGAAACGCTCGAAGATGTCGGCCAGGAAGCCCACCGACTGCCACATGCCAACCGTTTCCATCGACACCAGCACGATGCCGTTGCGACGGCTGATGGCCTTGACCCCGGGCACCGGCGCGGCGGCGCCGTCGATGCGCGTCCCCGGCAATTCCGGACGCTCGGTGTCGAGGATCGACATCGGTACGCCGCTCACCCGGCAGGGGCCGAGCGAGCGCGGATGCAGCACCTTGGCGCCGGTGGTGGCGATTTCCTGCGCCTCGGCGTAGTCGAGCCGGGTGAGCAGGCGCGCATCGGGCACCTCGCGCGGATTGGCGGTGAACATGCCGGGCACGTCGGTCCAGATCTCCACGCCGCGCGCGTGCAGCAGGCCGCCGAACAGCGCCGCCGACGTGTCCGAGCCGCCGCGGCCGAGCACGGCCGTGCCGCCATCGGGGTGGCGGGCGATGAAGCCTTGCGTGATCAGCAACCGAGCCGGCTGCGCGGCGAAGCGGCCACGCCATTCGTCGCCGGCCTCGCGCCGGCAGGACACCGACAGGCGCTTGCCCCACTCGCTCTGGTTGGGCAGCGCGATCGCGTCGAGCCAGTCGCGCGCGTCCAGCCAGCCGAAGTCCAGGCCCTGCGCGCACAGGTAGGCCGCGCCCAGCGTCGAGGACAGCAGCTCCCCCTGCGCCAGCACCTCGGCCTGCCAGTCGAGCGGGCGCGTGGAGGCGCGTGCGTCGTCGAGCAGCCCGCGCAGCGCGGCCAGCCGCTCGCCCAGTACCGCATCCGGATCCAGGTCGAGCTCCTGCACGAACGCCCGGTGGCGCGCGACGAGCGCATCGAGCCGCGTCGCCGCGTCCGTGGCGCCGGCTGCGATCGCGGTCAGCTCGTTGGTTACACCCGAAAGCGCCGACACCACGACCAGTACCCGGCCATCGCATTCGGCCGCGCGTTTGTGTGCGAGCTGGCCGATCGTGTCCCAGCGATGGCGTTGCGACACCGAGGTGCCGCCGAACTTGAGCACGACCCAGGGCGTGCCGGTCGAAGGAGATGGCATGGGAGCGAATGGATTCCGGTATAACGGGCGGCCCATCCGCGCGCGCGGATGGAAGCGCGATTCTACCCGCACACAGGCCAGCCCCCGCATGCCCCGACGCCGTTACCTGCAGCTCGATGTCTTCGCCCACCGGCCCGGCGCCGGCAACCCCCTGGGCGTGGTGCTCGATGCCGGGGGACTCGACGATGCCGCCATGCAGGCGATCGCGCGCTGGACACGCCTGCCCGAAACCACCTTCGTGTTTCCCGCGCCGGGGCCGGCATCGAGCTACGGCATCCGCATCTTCAGTCCGCGCCGCGAGGTTCCCTTCGCCGGACATCCGAGCGTGGGCACTGCGCATGCCGTGCTGGAGGCGGGGCTGGCGACGCCACGGGACGGATTGCTGGTGCAGGCCGGGATCGCCGGCGAGCTGCCCCTGCGCATCCGCGGCGAGGGCCCGGCGCGCACGATCGCGGTGCGGACACCCCGCGCACGCATCGTCGAGATCGCAGACGCACAGCATCCGCTGCTGCGCGACGCACTGGCCGGGCTGGACACCGGCGAGCTGCCGCAGGCCCTGGTCGATGGCGGCCGCCGCTGGTGGCTGGCCGAGATCGCGGGCGAGGCGCAGCTGCGCGCGGCGCGGCCCGACTGGGCCGCGATCGAACGTCTCGCGCACGCCACCGACAGCATGGGGCTGTGCGTGTTCGCCCGCTCCGGCAACCCCGCCTACGCCCTCGCCGTGCGCGCCTGGGTGGGCCAGACCGCCTGTTTCGAGGACGCGGCCTCTGGCGCGGCCAACGCTACCCTGGCCGCCTGGCTCGCCGCGCGCGACGCCCTGCCCGGCGAAGGCGGCCGCTACCGGATCAGCCAGGGACGCGAGGTCGGCTTCGACGCGACCATCGAACTGCAGGTGGACGAGGCCGGCGACGTGTGGTCCGGCGGCCAGGTGCAGACGGTGATCGAAGGCTGGCTCGACTGGCCGACGCCGTAGGCAACGACGGCCACATCCCGGCGCGCGAACGGGCGCGGCGTCAGTCCGCCTCGTACACCGGGGCGCCGTCGACCCAGGTCGACCGGATCCCGAGCGCGTGCAGCGTGGCCGGCGCCACCGACAGCGGATCCTGCGCCAGCACCACGAAATCGGCCTGCAGACCCGGCGCCAGCCGCCCGGTCAGCGACTCGTCGCGATTGGCCCAGGCCGCGTCGGCGGTGAACCCGCGCAGCGCCTCTTCCGCCGTCAGCCGCTGCTCCGGCAGCCATCCCCCGGGAGGCTGGCCCTCGCGGTCCTGGCGCGTCACGGCGGCATGCAGACCCAGGCGCGGATCGGGCGATTCGACCGGGAAGTCCGAGCCCAGCGCGAGCCGGACACCCGCTTCCGCGAACCGGCGCCACGCATAGGCGCCGGCCATGCGCTCGGCGCCCACGCGCGTCTGCGCCCAGGGCATGTCGGAGGTGGCATGCGTCGGCTGCATGGACGCCACCACGCCGAGCTCCGCGAAGCGCGGAATGTCGTCGGGCGCCATGATCTGCGCATGTTCGATGCGCCAGCGGTGATCGCCCGCACCGCCGCCCAGCGCCTTGTCGTAGGCATCGAGCACCATGCGGTTGCCGCGGTCGCCGATCGCATGCGTGGCCACCTGGAGGCCGCAGCCCTGCGCGCGCTCGAGCAGTTGCGCGAAGCGCGCCGGCTCGATCAGCACCAGGCCCCGGTTGCCGGGATCGTCGCTGTAGTCCTCGGCCAGGGCGGCCCCACGGCTGCCCAGCGCGCCGTCGATCAGGAACTTCACCCCGCGCATCTGCAGGCGCCTGCCCGGATGCGCGTAGGCGCCGTTGGCGCACAGCCAGTCCAGCGCGCGGCCGTCGCCGTCGGCATAGGCGCTCACGCGCAGCGGCAGGCGGCCTTCATCGGCGAAGCGGCGCAGCTGTTCGAAATCGGACAGCGAGGTGCCCATGTCGTGCACCCCGGTCAGCCCCTGGCGCACGGCTTCGGCGAGCGCCAGGCCCAGTGCGCGGTCGGCATCGGCCTGGTCCATGGCCGGGGAGACCGCGGCGACCAGGCGCTCGGCATCGTCGATGAACACGCCGGTCGGCGTGCCGTCGGCATGGCGCACGATCAGGCCGCCGTCCGGCTGTCCCTGCGCCAGCAGCGCGGCGGCGTCCGGATCGGCCGCGATCGCGCGAAGCACCGCCGAATTCACCCAGCCGGCGTGACCATCGACGCGCCCCAGCCATACCGGACGCTCGGGAAATGCCGCATCCAGGTCGGCAGCGGTGGGAAAGGCCTGCTCCGGCCAGTCGTTCTGGTCCCAGCCACGGCCGATCAACCATTCGCCCTGCGGCAGGTCGCGCTCGAAGGCGCGCAACCGCTCGAGGATCTCCTGCTTGCTGCGCGTGCCGACCAGATCCACGCGGGTCAGCGCCAGCCCGAGGCCGACGATGTGGCCATGGGCATCGATGAGCCCTGGGATCACGGTGGCGTCGCCAGCATCGATGCGGCGCGCGTCCGGGAACTGCGCCTGCAGTTCCGGGGCCGTGCCCACTGCCAGGATCCGGCCGTCGTCTGCCCAGACCATCGCCTCGGCCATTGGCAGCGCCGGATCGGAGGTATGGATCCGCGCGGCCTGCAGCAGGGTGCGGGCATGCACCGCAGTCGGCAGAAGTACGGCGGCACACAGCAACGGCAGCAGGGTCTTGCGGAGCATGGCGGAGCGTCCCGTCGGGAAGTTCCGCGATCCTACAACGCCGCTGCATCCCCGGACCCCGCGGGAAGGCGACCTGGCACTATGCGTGTGGCGCTACTCGGGTCGCACGTCCACCCGCACCCGGATGCGGTCGCCCGGGTGGTAGCCGGTGCGCGTGGTGTACTGCCTGCCCGCGTACTCGTAGGTCACGTCGTACAGTTCGACCGCGCGGTCGTAGCTGCCTCCGTAGGTGTCGTGGCGGCCGCCCTGGTACGGGTCCGGCTCGCACACGGTCACTGTGCCATCGCGCTGGCGCCGGTTGGCCTCGTAGATGCCGCGTCCGGCCATGCCGCCGACCATCGAGCCCACCGCGGTGCCGATGTAGCGCCCGCTGCCGTCGCCGACCTTGCTGCCGAGCACCGCACCGGCGATGCCGCCGATGACGGTGGCGACCATGCGTCCGTTCTCGTCGCGCCGCGACCGTGCGTAGGGATCGCCATACCGGTCGTCACCGCGATCGCGACCGTAGACGTCGTCGCGATAGGGGTCGTACGACACGTAGCCGTCCCGGCGCGTCTCGCAGCGGCGCTGGTCGTACACCGGGCGCGACCGGCCGTCGAACACGGGATCGACACGCACCACCCGCGCCCAGTCGTAGCCGCCGCGCGCGTCGCGGTCCTGCGTCCCCGGGTACACCGGGTCGCGGTAGGGGTCGCGGCTTGCGGCTGAGCGGTTGCTGTAGTCGCCGTAGGGCGCCGGCCCGTAACGGTCGTCATAGGCCTGCGCCGAGGCGGCGCCGGCCGACAGCAGCAGGGCGATGGCAAGTGCGGTCCCGACAGCCTTCATGTGCAGTTCCCCGCGCCGGAGGGATGGCGCCCGAACACGCTAGGCGGCGGGCGCTAACGTGGGCCTGAATCCCGCCCCGGGTCGCGAATGCGCCATGAATCCGTTCACCCGGCCGACAGCCACGCCAGCACCTGCGTGGCGCAGTCGGGAGCGCCGCGCCCGAGCAGTGGCCCGACGTGGCTGACTGCCTGCGCGCGCAGGAGCGATGCGTTCCAGTCGCCGGCGAGCGCGGCGGTCAACGCCGGCGCCACGTCCTCGTCCACCATTGAGGCGATGCACAGCACGCGGCACGCAGGACGTTCCACCGCGACGCCGGCGTACGCCTCCCGCATCGCCAGGCCGCTTTCGTCGCGCCAGTTCCGGAACGCGAACAGTGCGGTCGCCTCGTCGGCGTCGGGCAGCGCGCGCCGGGTCCCGGTCAGGCGCGCGTCCCGCTGCCATGGCACCACGTCGGGCCACTCGCGGCGAGGCAGTTGCGCGTGCCAGGGTGCGGGCGGCAGCGGATTGACCAGCACCGCCGCATCGGCGCCATCGGCACAGGACGCGGCCAGCAGGGCCCCCAGGCTGGCCCCGACGATCGCGCGCGGACGCGGCAGCGCCGCCAGCGCGGCGTGCACCTGGGTGGCGTAGTCGGCGAAGCCGGTCTGGGCCAGGCC
>JAEXLY010000102.1 GCA_023444765.1 Pseudomonadota bacterium
CTGGGGCGCGGGGGGGCGGTAGCGGCGGCGGGGCGCGCGTCGCACACTTTGCGGCTGCGATTTCCGATTCCGGACGACACGGCATGAGCGACCCCCGCCACGACCCTTCCCGCACCATCCACGCACCGCGTGGCAGCACGCTGTCCTGCCGCAGCTGGCTGACCGAGGCGCCGTTCCGGATGCTGCAGAACAACCTCGATCCGGATGTGGCCGAGCGCCCGCAGGACCTGGTGGTCTACGGCGGCATCGGACGGGCGGCGCGCGACTGGGCCTGCTTCGACGCGATCCTCGATACGCTCAGGACGCTCGGCGACGACGAGACGCTGCTGGTCCAGTCCGGCAAGCCGGTCGGCGTGTTCCCCAGCCATCCCGACGCACCGCGCGTGCTCATCGCCAATTCCAACCTGGTGCCGCACTGGGCGACCTGGGAACACTTCAACGAACTCGACCGCAAGGGCCTGATGATGTACGGGCAGATGACGGCCGGGTCGTGGATCTACATCGGCAGCCAGGGCATCGTGCAGGGCACCTACGAGACGTTCGTGGAGATGGGCCGCCAGCACTACGGCGGCAGCCTGAAGGGGCGCTGGATCCTGACCGCCGGCCTCGGCGGCATGGGCGGCGCGCAGCCGCTGGCCGCATCGCTGGCCGGCGCTTGTTCGCTGACGGTCGAATGCCGCCAGGAGGCGATCGATTTCCGCCTGCGCACCCGCTATGTCGACGAACAGGCGACCGACCTGGACGACGCGCTGGCGCGGATCGGGCGTCACACCGCCGCCGGCGAGGCCCGGTCGATCGCGCTGCTGGGCAATGCCGCCGAGGTGCTGCCTGAACTGGTGCGGCGCGGCGTGCGGCCGGACTGCGTGACCGACCAGACCAGCGCGCACGATCCGGTCCATGGCTACCTGCCGGCCGGGTGGTCCGTGCCGCAGTGGCTGGACGCGCAGAAGACCGATCCGGACCGCGTACGCGATGCGGCGAAGAAGTCCATGCGCGTCCATGTCGAGGCGATGCTCGCCTTCCACGCCGGCGGCATCCCCACCGTGGACTACGGCAACAACATCCGCCAGATGGCGAAGGACGAAGGCTGCGAACACGCCTTCGATTTCCCCGGTTTCGTGCCGGCCTACGTGCGTCCGCTGTTCTGCCGCGGCGTGGGGCCGTTCCGCTGGGTGGCGCTGAGCGGTGACCCCGAGGACATCCACCGCACCGACGAGAAGGTCAAGGAACTGATCCCGGACGCCCCGCACCTGCACAACTGGCTCGACATGGCGCGCGAACGCATCAGCTTCCAGGGCCTGCCCGCGCGCATCTGCTGGGTGGGCCTGGGCCAGCGCCATCGCCTGGGCCTGGCGTTCAACGAGATGGTGCGCAAGGGCGAGCTGAAGGCGCCGGTGGTGATCGGCCGCGACCATCTGGACAGCGGCAGCGTGGCCTCGCCCAACCGCGAGACCGAAGCCATGCGCGACGGCAGCGACGCGGTCAGCGACTGGCCACTGCTCAACGCCATGCTCAACGTGGCCGGCGGCGCCACCTGGGTGAGCCTGCACCATGGCGGCGGCGTGGGCATGGGATATTCGCAGCATTCGGGCGTGGTGATCGTCTGCGACGGCAGCGAGGCCGCCGATCGCCGCATCGCACGCGTGCTGTGGAACGACCCGGCTACCGGTGTGATGCGGCATGCGGATGCGGGGTACGAGATCGCCCGGCAGTGCGCGCGCGAGCAGGGCCTGAAGCTGCCGATGACGTGAGCCGCCGCCGCCCGTTCACCGGCGGGCGACGCCCACCCGGCTAGCGTGGCCGCCGCGCACCACCGCCGACATGCCGCCCCGGTGCAGCGGAGACATCTTGGACATGGCCATCCTTCACGACATCGGCAATGCCATCGCCCGCGAACTGGCCCTGCCGGACGTGGACACGCTGACCACGCTGGTGGTGCGGGTCGCCGTTGCCGCGCTGCTCGGTGGCCTGGTGGGTTGGGAGCGCGAGGCCAAGGGACGCGCGGCGGGCCTGAAGACCCATATCCTGGTCTCGATCGGCTCGGCCCTGTTCGTCCTCGCACCGCTGCTGTCGGACATCGATCCCGGCGACGTGACCCGCGTGATGCAGGGCATCGTCTCGGGAATCGGCTTCCTCGGCGCGGGTGCGATCCTCAAGCTCGACCGTGAGGAACGGATCGAGGGGCTGACGACCGCGGCCGGCGTCTGGATGACCGCCGCGATCGGCATGGCGGCGGGAATGGGACAGGAAATGGTGGCGCTGGTCACCACGCTGGTGGCCCTGGTGGTGGTCGGGCTGCTGCCGAAGCTGGTCCGGGCGCCGTCGGGCCATGGACCGGGACACGGCTCGAACGACAGCTGATCGCAGTGCGGCGAACGCGACATGTCGGGGCGGCGACTGGCCGCGTTTTCCGGCCGGGCGCGGCATAGGAAGGCGGCCGTTGCCGAGGCTCCCTGCC
Organism: Pseudomonadota bacterium; assembly: GCA_023444765.1. Taxonomy (GTDB): domain Bacteria; phylum Pseudomonadota; class Gammaproteobacteria; order Xanthomonadales; family Xanthomonadaceae; genus Luteimonas. Next base: position 2,459 of record JAEXLY010000102.1, read on the forward strand.
ATCGCATCCGCCCCGACTGTCCGCGTCGCCCCCGGACTGGTGAAGAGGCCGGCTAGCGCCGCAGGCACTGCCGGTAGCGCGCATCCACGCGCTCGGCGAACCAGGCGGTGGTGAGTTCGCGCGTGATCTTCGGGCTGTCCAGGCGGATGCCAGGCACCAGGGCGCGGGGCAAGGGCGCGTCCGCATGCGCGTCGGCAAGGGCGAAGACGCGCCGGAACGCATCGCTGTCGTTGAACTCGAGCCGTGCGCCCCGGGGGCGGGCGCGGGGGGGCGCCCG
>JAEXLY010000156.1 GCA_023444765.1 Pseudomonadota bacterium
GCTCGGCGCCGGCCCGAGCCCGCGCCCGGCCGCCGCGATGCCTCCGCCGGGCTGCCCGTGTGCCGGCGACCGTTGCGGCCTCCTACCCTGTCCGGCTGCGCTCGCCGCCCCGGCAGCGAGCGGCCCCGTCGACGGGCATCCGGATCGTCCCCCAGGTCGCATCGGTCCGGGACCGGGGCATGCGGCGCTGGCCATCGGCGCGTCGGCCCCGGTGCACCGCTGCGCGGCGGTAACGGCCCGCCTGCCCGCACAGTGGCGCCCGGCTTCCCGGGGCAATACCGCCCTCGTTGCCGCCGGAGCGGACCTAGGTGCCGCGGTCGATGCTGGCCGCGCTGCGTTCGGCGGCCGTGCTCAGCACGACGATGCTGATCCGGCGGTTGACCGGACTGTCCGGATCGGTGCGATCGAACGGCACCGAGGACGACAGGCCGACCACGCGCGAGAGCTTGTCCTCCGACAGCCCCCCGGCCACCAGCGCACGCCGGGCCGCGTTCGCGCGCTCGGTCGACAGTTCCCAGTTGCTGTATCCGGTGCGCCGGGTGTACGGCGTGGTATCGGTGTGGCCGGAGATCGCGATCCGGTTGTCGACGCGCTGGAAGTACGCCGCCAGCTCGAACAGGATCTCGCGGGTGTAGTCCTTGAGCGTGGGCGATCCCAGATCGAACATCGGGCGGTTGTGCGCGTCGACGATCTGGATGCGCAGGCCTTCGGGAGTGATGTCGATCAGCAGCTGGTCCTTGAACGGGGCCAGCGCCTGGCTGCTGGCGACCGCTTCCTCCAGCGCACGCTTGAGCGCCTCGAGCCTGCGGCGGTCGGCCTCATCCCCGGCCGTTCGTGCCCCGCCCGACGACGACTGCGGCGCGGCGCCCGGGGTGCGGATCGGGCTCGCGTCCGGCGGCTTGCGGGCATGGTCGAACATCTTGATCGGCGCCTCGCCGGCACCCCCCGGGCCGGCGCGTCCGGGCGCCATGCTGGAAGACCTGCCTTCGACCGCGCTGGGATTCTTGAAGTAGTCGGCGATGCCGCCGAGCTGCTCCTGGGGCATGGTGGCCACCAGCCACATCACCAGGAAGAAGGCCATCATCGCGGTCACGAAGTCGGCGTACGCCACCTTCCACGCGCCGCCGTGGTGGCCATGCCCGCCGCGCCTTCTCTTGCGCACGACGATGATCGGTTGCAGCGGAGTGCCCATGGCGGCGGTCCGTCAGCCCTTGGCCGCCTTGAGGTCGGCTTCCAGGTCCTGGAAGCTCGGGCGCACGTCGGAGAACAGCAGCTTGCGCGCGAACTCGATCGCCACCGACGGCGCATAGCCGCGCAGCGAGGCCACCAGCGCCATCTTCACCACCTCGAAGGCCTTGCCTTCCTCTTCCGCGCGCTTCTCCATCGCCGAGGCGACGGGGCCGACGTAGCCGTAGGCGAGGAAGATGCCCAGGAACGTCCCGACCAGCGCCGAGGCGACCTTCTGCCCGATCTCGGCGGGCGCGGCGCTGCCGACGATGGACATCGTGTTGATGATGCCCAGCACCGCGGCCACGATGCCGAAACCCGGCAGCGCGTCGGCCACCTTCTGCACCGACTGCGAGGGGCCGAGCGCCTCGTGGTGATGGGTCTCGAGCTCGTACTCGAGCAGCGATTCGAGCTCGTGCGGCGTCATGCTGCCGCCGACGATCAGGCGCAGGCAGTCGGTGATGAAGTCGAGGATGTGGTGGTCGGCCAGGATCTTCGGGTACTTCTGGAAGATCGCGCTCTGGGACGGGCGCTCGATGTGGTCCTCGATCGCCATCATGCCTTCGCGCCGCATCTTCTGCAGCAACTCGTAGATCAGCTTCAGCAGCTCGACGTAGTCCACGCGCTGGTACTTCGGCCCCTTGACCAGGGCCACGGTCCCGGCCAGCGCCGCCTTCATCACCTTCGGAGGCGTGGCGATCACGTAGGCGCCCAGGGCCGCACCGCAGATCACGATGATCTCGTTGAGGTGCCACAGCGTCAGCAGCTTGCCGCCGACCATCATGAAGCCGCCGAGCACGCTCGCGATGACCACGAGGGCTCCGATGATCGGGTACATGTCGGGCTGTCCGTGCGCGCGGGGAGGTGCGACGGGTAACGGCGCCGGCCGCCGCCGCTTGAGCCGCCGTCGACGCACGGCGCGGCCGCGGCCGGCCGCGCCGGGCTTCCTAAAGAATCCGCCACCGCGGCCGACATGGACGGTGACCCCTCCGTCCGCGCGACCAACAACCGGTGCGCGGCAGCCACGACCTTCGACCGACAGGACCGCCTCCATGTCCCACCCCGACAACAGCGCCCACGCCAGCCCGGCCGCGACCACGCCCCACGCGGAAGAGAGCACCGGCGAGTTCCTCACCTTCGTGCTGGGCGAGGAGGAATACGGCGTCGACATCCTGCGGGTGCAGGAGATCCGCAGCTACGACGCGGTGACCCGCCTGCCCGACGCGCCGGATTACATCAAGGGCGTGATCAACCTGCGCGGCATCATCGTTCCGGTGGTGGACATGCGCCTGAAGTTCCGCCTGCCGAAGGCCGAGTACAACGCGCTAACGGTGATGATCGTGCTCAACGTCGGCGGACGGGTGGTGGGCATGGTGGTCGACAGCGTCTCGGACGTCGTGCGCCTGGGCGGCGAGCAGATCCGCTCGGTGCCCGAGATCGGCGCCACCATCGACCGCCAGTTCCTCACCGGCATCGGAACGCTGGACGAACGCATGCTGATCCTGCTGGACATCGAGCGCCTGATGGGCCACGAGACGATGGGCCTGGTGGCGGCCGAAGCCGCCTGATCCGCGCGTCGCAGCCCGTCCGCGGCGGAGCGAGGCCGCGGGTCCCGTCCCACCCGGAAGTCCACATGCGCACCAACCTCCCCGTCAGCCAGCGCGAGTTCGTGCTGGAGGACGACGAACCCATCGTCTCGCGCACCGACCTGCGCGGCGCCATCGTCTACGTCAATCCGGCCTTCGTGCGCGCCAGCGGGTTCACCGAGGCCGAGCTGCTCGGGCAGCCGCACAACATCATCCGCCATCCGGACATGCCGCCGGCCGCGTTCGCCGACCTGTGGCGCACCCTGCAGGCCGGACGGCCCTGGGTGGGCATGGTCAAGAACCGGCGCAAGGACGGCGACCACTACTGGGTACGCGCCCACGTCACGCCCTATTACGAGGGCGACACCCACGTGGGCTACATGTCCGTGCGGCGCCGCGCCAGCCGCGACGAGATCGACGCGGCCGATCGCGACTACGCCGCGATGCGCGCAGGCTCCAGT
>JAEXLY010000192.1 GCA_023444765.1 Pseudomonadota bacterium
CCCCCCCCCCCCCCCCCCCCCCCCCGCGGGGGGGGGCGGGGGCCAGCGCGCTGGGCGGCTAGCCAACACCCACCCTCCCAAGCAGGGAGGGGGCCAAGGCGGCGGGCGACGAGCCAACACTCTCCCGCATGCAGGGGAGGGGGCCAAGGCGGCGGGCGACGAGCCAACACCCTCTCTCGCATGCAGGGAGGGGGCCAAAGCGGCGGGCGGTTAGCCAACACCCTCCTCGCATGCAGGGAGGGGGCCAAAAACGGCGGGCGACGAGCCAACACCTCCCCCCAATGCAGGGAGGGAGGCCAAAGCGGCGGGCGGTGAGCCAACACCCTCCCTCGCATGCAGGGTGGGGGCCAAAAACGGCGGGCGACGAGCCAACACTCCCCCGCATGCAGGGGAGGGGCAAAGCGGCGGGCGGTGAGCTAACACCCTCCCTCGCATGCAGCGGAGGGGCCAAAGCGGCGGGCGGCGAGCCAACTCCCTCCCCCGCATGCGGGGGAGGGTTGGGGTGGGGGCGATCGAAGCGACGGCTGGTGCCCTGGCCATCCACGCACCGAAGCCAGGTGGGGCTTTCGCCACGGCGTAAAGGCTCCACTGGGAGGTCGCGGCCCGGCGAGGATCGGCGCCCCAGCCCCTCGCTGTCATCCTCACGACGCTTTTGGCACTCTGCCCATCCGCTGTTCTCCAGGGCGCGCCATGTCCAGACCCCGCCATTTCTCGATGCTGCGAGACTTCCAGCTCGCCGACTGGTTCACCCTGGCCAATGCGGTCTGCGGGACCGGCGCGGTGTTCGCGGCCATGCGCTTCCTGCAGGACGGGGTGGTGCGCGACCTGATGATCGGCATGGCGCTGATCCCGCTGGCCTTCATCTTCGATGCGCTCGACGGGCGCATCGCGCGCTGGCGCAAGGTGGCATCCACGCTCGGGCGCGAGCTCGATTCGCTGGCCGACGTGATCTCCTTCGGCCTGGCGCCGGCCGCGCTCGGCTATGCCTGCGGCCTGCAGGGCGGCTGGGACTGGGTGGTGTTGAGCTATTTCGTGGGCTGCGGCGTCAGTCGCCTGGCCCGCTACAACGTCACCGCCGAAACCCTGGCCGACGGCGGCGACAAGGTGAAGTTCTTCGAGGGCACGCCGATCCCCACCAGCCTGGCCATCGTCATCGCGCTGGCCGTGGCGGCGTTCCAGGGCGCGATCGGCGAGGACATCTGGTTCGGCCAGTGGCAGCTGGGGCCATGGCAGCTGCACCCGCTGGTGCTGGTCTACGCGCTGTCGGGATCGCTGATGATCAGCAAGACCATCCGCATCCCGAAGTTCTGACGTCGCCGTCATCGTGGGGCGCCCGGCCGTTGCTATGATCGGGCGACACAGGAGGACGGCATGTTGAACCAGGGTTTCGGCGTGGGCGCAGGTGGCGCCCAGGCGCAGGAGTTCGAGCGGCTCGCGCGACAGTACTGGGCGGCGTGGGGTGATGCCTTGCGCGGTGCCGCGCCCGGGGCCGGACAGTCCGGCGCGCATGCCTGGCAGGACGCGATCGACTGGTGGACGCGCTATGCCCATGGCGGGCGCAGCGGGATCAACGATGCGCTGGAGCGGTTCAACACGCAGGCGCGGGACTGGTACGGGCACATGCAGCAGGTGGCGGCGCAGTTCGCCGGCCGCGATGCCACCGCCGGCGATATCGCCCAGGCCTGGAAGCAGGCGCTTGGCGCCACCGGCGCCAATCCGTTCCCGGAGATGCTGCGTTCGATCCGCGGCCGCGGCCTGGCTGGCCTCGACCAGTGGGTGGAGGACGCACGACCGTGGCTGGACGCGGTCCGCGGCGAGGGACTGTCCTGGTTGCGGATGCCGGCCTTCGGCGCGGGTCGCGAACACCAGGAACGCCTGCAGGAGCTCGCGCAGGCCATGGTCGAGTACGAGGAGAGCAACAGTGCCTACAACGCGCTGATGCTCAAGGCCTCGCAGCGCGCCTTCACCCTGTTCGAGGACAGGCTGGCCGAACGCGCGGAGCCGGGGCGCCAGATCGACAGCCCGCGCGCGCTGTTCGACCTGTGGATCGACGCGGCCGAGGAAGCCTACGCCGAGGTCGCGCTGTCGCTCGAGTTCCGCAAGGCCTACGGCGAGCTGGTGGATGCGCAGATGCGGTTGCGCGCGGGCATGCAGCGTGAGGTGGAGCAGGCGTGCGCCTTGCTCGGCATGCCCACGCGTACCGAAGTGGATGCCGCGCATCGCAAGATCGTCGAACTCGAGCGCGCGGTGCGCCGTTTGCGCGATGCAGCGGACGGCGGCCCGCTGTCCGCGACGGGGGGTGGGCGCACGAAGTTGCAGGACACCGCGGCCGGTGCGGCATCCCGACCGGAGCAGGGCGGCGCGTCACGCAAGACCGGGAGCGCCGGAAAGGGACGCACGGCGTCGAGGCAGGCTCCGGCCAGGGCCGGCGCGACACGCGCGCAGTCTCCTGCGAAGAAGTCGGCCCAGGCCAAGGCCCCGGCGGGGAAAGCCGCCAAGACCCAGCGCAAGGGCGCGCCCGCCAGGCGTCCTGCGCGCAAGCTGGCGCCGCGTCCCAGCGTGACCGCACGGCGCGCACCCACCAACGGATTCTCCAACCACATCCCGATCCCGGACGCGCCACTGCCGCTGGACGCGCCGCCCGCCAAGCGTGGAGCACGCTGACATGCACGGACCCCTTTCCATTACCCCGGACCGCCTGGCCAACGAGGCGCTGCGTTTCCAGCACAAGCTCTCCGCAGGCCTGCAGACCCTGCGCCAGGTGGGCGACTACGACTACGGCGCCACCGCCAAGGAAGAGATCTGGCGCGACGGCAAGGTCGTGCTGTACCGCTACATCGGCGCCAAGGCGCCGACCGCGAAGGTGCCGCTGCTGGTGTGCTACGCGCTGGTCAACCGCCCCTACATGGTGGACCTGCAGTCGGATCGTTCGCTGGTGCGCGGCCTGCTCGAGCGTGGCGAGGACGTCTACATCATCGACTGGGGCTATCCCGACCGGTCCGACCGCTACCTGACGCTGGAGGACTACATCGAGCGCTTCCTGGGCGGCGCGATCGACGTGCTGCGCCGGCGTCGCGGACTGGAGGCGGTGAACCTGCTCGGCATCTGCCAGGGCGGCAGCTTCTCGCTGTGCTATGCCGCGCTGCACCCGGACAAGGTCAAGAACCTGATCACCATGGTCACCCCCGTGGACTTCCACACCGAGGACAACATGCTCTCGAACTGGACCCGCGACATGGACGTGGACCTGTTCGTGGACACGCTGGGCAACGTGCCGGCGGACATGATGAACTTCTGCTACCTCACGCTGAAGCCGTGGCGGCTGTTCGTGCAGAAGTACGTGGGCCTGGTGGACATCCTCGACGATCCCGGCGCGATCGAGGACTTCCTGCGCATGGAGAAGTGGATCTTCGATTCCCCCGACCAGGCCGGCGAGGCCTTCCGCCAGTTCATCAAGCAGTTCTACCACGCCAACGGCTTCATCAACGGCGGCATCGACATCGGCGGGCGCGAGGTGGACCTGGGCTTCGTCGACATGCCGGTACTCAACATCTTCGCCGAGCAGGACCACCTGGTGCCGCCCGACGCCTCGCGTGCGCTCAAGGGCGTGGTGGGGACCGACGACTATTCCGAGCTGTCCTTCCGCGGCGGGCACATCGGCATCTATGTCTCCAGCCGTGCGCAGAAGGAAGTGCCCACCGCGATCCACGACTGGCTGGCCAAGCGGGCGCGTTGAGGCCGCGGTGCGCGGCGGTGTCATCGCCTTCGCGGTCCTGCTGCTGGCCGCGATCTGGCCGGCGGGCCATGCGGGCGCGGGCGACGACGGGCTTGCGCAGCGTGAAATCGCCTCGCTGATCGAGGCCGTCGGCGCCTCGGGCTGCCGGTTCCAGCGCAATGGGCGCTGGCACCCGCCCGAGGCGGCGCAGGCGCACCTGCAGCGCAAGCTGGATGCCGCGCGGCGGCGCGGCCTCGAAGGCAGCGCGGAGGATTTCATCGCGCGTGTCGCCAGCCGCAGCAGCCTCACCGGGCGTCCCTATCGCGTGCGCTGCGACGGTGTCCCGGAGCAGTCCGCGGCGGAGTGGTTCGGCACCCGGCTCCAGCGCATGCGTGAAGCGGATTCTTCACGAGTGCCGCGCTAGACTGCGTCGCATCCATCCCGGATCGTCTCCATGCGCAGTAGCGGCGGCCTCACCCGTTCCATCCACGACCGCGTGCTGGCGGGCGTCATCGGCGGCATCGCGCATCGCTACGGCTGGAACCCGACGCTGTTGCGCATCCTGTATGTCGTCGGCTCCGTGCTGTCGGCCGCCTTCCCCGGCATCCTGGTCTACCTCGTGCTGTGGCTGCTGATCCCGGAAGGCAACGATTGAGCCAACCTGTCGCGCCCCGCGCGGCGCCGCTGCTCGCGACCCTTGCGCTGCCGCTGGGCATCGCCTGGACGTTTCCCAATTCGCTGCTCGGCCTGCTTGCCGGCGTCCTCGGGCTTCCGTTCGGGGCGCGCCCGCGCGTCAACCGGCGCGAGCGCGCGCTGGTGTTCCATCACTGGCCGTGGGGGCCGGGCGGGGCGATGACACTGGGCAACGTGATCCTGCATACCGGTGCGGACCTGGACACGGCCTGCAGTACGTACGCGCATCGCGCCGGCCTGTGTTCCGAACCCGGCATCGTGCTGGCCGATCACGAGCGCGCCCACGTTTACCAGTACATGGTGCTGGGGCCGCTGTTCCTGCCGCTGTACCTGTTGTGCGGCGGCATCAGCGTGCGCAACCGCTTCGAGCGTGCAGCGGACCGCTACGCGCGCACCGGCCGGGGCTGGTGGCCATGGCCGGGCTGAGAAAGCCCTTCGCCGTCGTGCCGACGAACGGTTGCTTGATTTGACGCTGGGATAACAGTCCCCGCGATACTCTGCACCCGTCGAAGAAGAACGCAAACCGGCGCAAGCCACAAGCGCTCCCTTCGACAGGAAGGCTCAGCCGACCGGGTGAAACCGGACGACTGGGCCTTCTGCATTTGGGCCTGTATCCAGGTGCGGTGGAACGGCGAAGCAGTGCGGGGAGTCGTCCCGGCCTGCCGTCGGACGCGCGCCGGAGGTGCGCAGGGCGGGGCCAGCGGCCAAGCCGCCGCGGACCGGGCAGCGACACGCGCCAGCGACGCGTCGCCGCGTCGCCAGGGGCATCGGCCTGGCGTACCCTCCCGTCGACTGGCCGGGCCGTCTCGCGCCACCCCGCTTACATTCCTGGAGACAGGTCCATGCACGCGCGCCGTCCGCCCGCCGCAGGTCCATGGGCGTACTTCGTTCTCGTCGCGCTGGCGTCGTTCGTCGGCGCGCTGGCGGCCGGGCTGGTCTGGCGCAGCCTCGGCCCCCCGGGGCCCAGTGCAGGTGCGGCACCGGCCGAGCCGATCCAGGCAGCGCCGGTCGCCGCGCAGGATCCAGCCGGGCACGGGACCGCCACTGCCCCCGACGGTTCCACGGTCGCAGCGCCCGCGTCCGCCGGCGCGGGCGTCCAGGGGCCTGGTCCGGCGCAGCGTGCGGAGGATGTCGCCCCGCTTCCGCCGCCGTCGTTGCCGGGGGCGCTGCTGGCCCGTCGCGATGGCGCGCCGGAGGCGTGCATCAACGGCACGGTGGCCTGGCGCGACGAGAACGGCTGGCAGCAGCGGCTGGTCGATGACGCCCCGGTGGCATGCGTGGAGACATCGGCGTCCCCACGCTGAGGCCAGGCTCAGCGCAGCATCGTGATCGAGGTGCCGGCGACCGTTCCCGCCGCGTCGTAACGGCGCTCCGCGAACAGCACGCCTGCGCTGCCGACCAGGACCAGGCTGCTGCTGCGCGTGCCGTAGCGGCCGTCGAGCACGAACGGCGGCGACAGACGGCGTTCCAGCTCGATGCCGACGCCGGTGTCGGGCAACGCCTCGTCCGCGGCGGGCGTGGTGTCGCGCAGTGCGGTGAACAGGGGTTCGATCGTCGCCTCGCAGGGCGCGGCGTCCGCCAGCGGGGAGGAAAGCCATGCGTCCAGCGCGCGGGTGGCGAACACGCCCTTGGGCCATGGCGCATCGAACGGACCGTTGGACATCGCATGCAGTCCGGGGGATACCGCCCGCGCCTCGAACACCGGATGGTTGCTGGCGCAGACCAGCCGCTCACCGTCGTGCACGAGCAGGTTGAAGCGTCCGTAGCCGGCGGCGCGCCCGGACAGTGCCGAGGCGAAGCGGTGCGCCGGCGTCCGCTCGCGAACGAAGTCGCGCACCAGCCACCCGCGCGAGTGCTGCGCGGCCGGTGCCGGGGCAGCGGCGCGCACGTTGGTCACCGCCGCGAGGCGTCCGTCGGCCCGCGCCTGCAGCCAGCTGCCGCCCTGCATGAGGTCGCGGCCGCCATACACCTCGGGCGCGTCCGGATCGAAGCCGGCCGGCGCGGAAGGGCGCGCATGCGCCTCGTCGCGGTTGGCGAGCAGGGCCAGCGGCCAGCGTGGATGCGTGCGCCAGGCGATGGCGATCAGGCACATCGGCGGGTGTCGCCACCGGCGCTGGCCTGGTGCCGCAGGCGCGTCCGCTCAGCGCGGCGCATCGCGGATCACCAGCAGGCGCGGCTCGGTCATGTCCTCGATGGCGTACTTCACCCCTTCGCGGCCCAGGCCGGACTGCTTCACGCCGCCGTAGGGCATGTTGTCGACGCGGAAGCTCGGCACGTCGCCGACGATCACGCCACCGACCTCCAGTCGGTCCCATGCACGCATGGCGTGGTCCAGGCGTGCAGTGAACACGCCGGACTGCAGCCCGAAATCGCTGGCGTTGACCTTGTCCAGCGCCGCGTCGAAATCGTCGAACGGCTGCAGGCAGGCCACCGGACCGAAGACTTCCTGGCGATAGAGGTCGCTGTCTTCGGGCACGTTCTCCATCAGCGTGGCCGGCAGCATGTTGCCCTGGCGCGCGCCGCCGGCCAGCCGCTTCGCGCCGGCCTTGCGCGCGGCCTCGACCCAGCCTTCGATGCGCCGGGCCGCGTCCTCGTCGATCACCGGGCCGATGAAGGTCTTCTCGTTGCGCGGATCGCCCATGACGAGTTTCCCCACGCGCGCCTTGAGCTTGCGGCGCAGCGTCTCGTACACATCGCGATGGGCCAGGATGTGCTGCACGCTGATGCAGCTCTGGCCGGACTGGTAGTAGGCGCCGAAGACCAGGCGTTCGACCACGTCGTCCAGCGGCAGGCCGGGGTCGGCATCGACGATGCAGGCCGCGTTGCCGCCCAGTTCCAGCGTGACCTTCTTGCGCCCGGCGCGGGCCTTGAGGTCCCAGCCGACCAGGCCACCGGTGAAGCTGAGCAGGGCGATGCGCTCGTCCTCGGTCAGCGCGGCCGCATCCTCGTTGCTGCAGGCCAGGATCGAGAACGCGCCCTCGGGCAGGTCCGTTTCGGCCAGCACCTCGCCGATGATCAGCGCGCCCACCGGGGTCTTGGCCGCAGGCTTCAGCACGAAGGGGCAGCCCGCCGCGATCGCCGGCGCCACCTTGTGCGCGACCAGGTTGAGCGGGAAATTGAACGGGGTGATGAAGCTGCACACGCCGATCGGCACGCGCTTGACCACGCCCCGGTAGCCGCGGGTGCGCTGCGAGATCTGCAGTTCGATCGTCTCGCCCTCGATCCGCGTGGCCTCGGCGGCGGCGATGCGGAAGGTGTCGATCAGGCGGGTGACTTCGCCGCGCGCGTCGCGGATCGGCTTGCCCGCCTCGATGCACAGCGCCAGCGCAAGTTCCTCTGCGCGCTCATCGAACCGGCGCACGCAGTGTTCGAGCACGTCGCGGCGGCGGTCGGGGGTGAACGCCGCCATCGCCTCGCGCGCTGAGAACGCCGCTGCGATGGCCTCGTCGACGGTCCTCGCATCGACGAAGGCGGTGCGGGTGGCGACCTTGCCGCTGTACTTGTCCAGCACCTCGAGATCGGCGTTGGGCTGGATCGGCGCATTGGCCAGGTAGCAGGGATAGCGGCGGGCGAGTGCGCGGGGTGTGGCGCGGGTGTTCTTTCGGGCCATGCGTGGACTCCGGAAGGCGGGTTCGGAAACGGATAGGCGGTCAGGCGACGGCGGCGGCCAGTGCGGGGATGTCCCGGTTGAGCAGCGCGTCGTCGCGGCCGTAGTCGATGGGCACCTCGATCAGGTCGATACCGGGCGTGTCCAGCGCCTGCCTCAGTTGCGCCTCGAAGCCTTCGATCGATGCGGCGCGATGGCCGCGCGCGCCGTAGCTTTCGGCATAGCGCACGAAATCGGGATTGCCGTAGTCCATGCCGTAGGCGGGGTAGCCGTCGTGCGCCTGCTTCCACTTGATCATGCCGTAGGCATCGTCGCGCAGCACCAGGACCACCAGGTCGATGCCCAGCCGCACCGCGGTCTCCAGTTCCTGCGAGTTCATCATGAAGCCGCCGTCGCCGCAGACGGCGCCGACCCTGCGGCCCGGCCGGGCCAGCGCGGCGGCGATCGCCGAAGGCAGGCCGGCACCCATGGTGGCCAGCGCGTTGTCCAGCAGCAGCGTACTGGGCAGGCGGCAACGCGCGTGGCGCGCGAACCAGAGCTTGTAGAGGCCGTTGTCCAGGCAGGTGATGTCCTCCGGCGCCAGCGCGTCGGCCAGCGCGGCCACCAGCCGCGGTATCGCCATCGGGAAGCGCGCGTCGGTGGCGAGCCCGGCCACGTGCGCGCACAGCGCCTCGCGCACGCGGTCGAAGAAGGCGAAGTCCCAGTGCGGCTGCGGCTCCAGGCGCTCGGCCAGGGCCCAGACCGAATGGGCGATATCGCCGACCACTTCGATCTGCGGGAAGTACACCTGGTCCACCACCGCCGGCGAATAGTTCACGTGGATCACGGTGCGACGGCCGCGATGCATCGAGAAGGGCGGCTTCTCGATCACGTCGTGGCCGATGTTGATGATGCAGTCGGCCGCGTCGATGGCGCGGTGCACGAAGTCGCCGTCCGACAGCGCCGCGGTGCCCAGCCACAGCGGCCCGGATTCGTCGAGCACGCCCTTGCCCATCTGGGTGGAGAAGAACGGGATGCCGAGCTTGTCCACGAAGGCGTGCAGCATCTTCGAGGTGGTCTTGCGGTTGGCGCCGGCGCCGATCATCAGCAGCGGATGGCGCGCCTTGCGGATCGCGTCGGCGGCCGCGGCGAGCGCCTTGTCCTCGGCCAGCGGCCGGCGGCTGTACACCGGCGGCAGCACGATCGCATCGGTGTCGTCGCCGGCGATGTCCTGCGGCAGCTCCAGATGCGTGGCGCCGGGGCGCTCCTCGCGCGCCAGCCGCACCGCCTCGCGGACCTTGGCCGGGATGGCGTCGGCGCTCACCAGCTGGCGCGTGTACTTGGTCAGCGGCCGCATCATGTCGATCACGTCCACGATCTGGAAATGGCCCTGCCTGCTGCTGCGGATCGGCTTCTGTCCGGTGAGCATCAGCATCGGCATGGCGCCGAGCTGGGCATAGGCCGCGGCGGTGACGAGGTTCGTGGCGCCGGGGCCCAGCGTGGCCAGGCACACGCCCGGCTGGCCGGTGAGGCGGCCCCAGGTGGCGGCCATGAAGCCGGCGGCCTGCTCGTGGCGGGTCAGCACCAGGCGGATTCCCGAGCTGCGCAGCGACTCCAGCAACGCCAGGGTTTCCTCGCCGGGAATGCCGAAGACATGGTCGACGCCCTCGGCCTGCAGCGCCTGGACGAACAGATCGGAAGCCTTGGTCATGCCCGCAGTCTCCCATGGACGGCGTTAGCGTGACGTCCCCCGATGCGGCAGCAGGCGGAATGCAGCGATGCGGCCGCGCGCGCGATGCGGCGGATGCGGCTTGGGGTCGGGTGAGTTCCGCGTAGCGGAAACGAAGGCGCCTACTCGCGGGAGGTCGCATCCGGCGCCGGCTCGACGCCTTCCACCCGCAGTTGCAGGCGTCCGTCGGCCAGGCGCGCATGGACCGCGTCGCCCGCCGCGACGTCGCGCGTGCTGCGCACGACGCGACCGTCGTCGCGCTGCACGATGCTGTAGCCGCGCGCGATGGTGGCCAGCGGACTCACCGCTTCCAGCGAGCGAGCGATGCCACGCAACTGCAGCGCATCGCGCTGCAGGCGCCGCGCGATGGCCGCCTGCAGGCGCGGACGGGCATCGGCCAGCCGTTGGCGCAGCAGTTGCAGCCTGCGCTGGGGACGCGTGGCCTGCAGTACCGCGCGGGCATGGCGCAGGCTTGCGGCGTGCGCCTGGAGCCGCTGTCGCATGGCCGACTGCAGCCGTCGCAACGCTTCGTCGCGCCGCCGTGCATGCGCCTCCAGGCGGGCCTGGGGACGCTGCGCGTTCAGTCGCAGCGCGGCGCGGTCGGCGCGCTGCGCCAGCTGGCGCAAGTGGTTGCCCTGCAGCGCGGAGATGCGCCGCTGCAGGCCTGCCAGGCGCTGGCCGAGGTCGATCCGGCTGGGAACCAGCAGTTCGGCCGCCGCCGAGGGCGTGGGCGCGCGCAGGTCGGCGGCGAAGTCCGACAGGCTGAAGTCGGTTTCGTGACCGACCGCCGAGACCACCGGGACGGGGGAGCCGGCGATCGCCCGCGCGAGTGCCTCGTCGTTGAACGCCCACAGGTCCTCCAGCGAGCCGCCGCCGCGCGCGAGCAGGATCACGTCGTGGCGGCCGGCGGCGCCCGCGCGGCGCAACATGGCGGCGATCTGCGCGGCCGCGCCTTCGCCCTGCACCGGAACGGGCAGCACCTCGACCTCGACCAGCGGGAAGCGCCGCGCCAACACGCTCAGCACGTCGCGCACGGCGGCGCCCGAGGGCGAGGTGACGACGGCCAGCCGGCGCACATAGGCGGGCAGGGGGCGCTTGCGCGCGGCGTCGAACAGGCCTTCGGCCTGCAACCGGGCCTTGAGCTGGTCGAAGGCGCGCCGCAGGGCGCCTTCGCCGGCATCCTCCAGCGAATCCAGGATCAGCTGGTAGTCGCCACGGGCCTCGTACAGCGTCAGGCGGCCGCGAGCCAGCACTTTCATGCCCTCGCGCGGCTGGAACGCCAGCCATTGGCTCTTGGGTTTGAACAGGGCGCAGCGCACCTGCGCGCGTGCGTCCTTGAGCGTGAAGTACAGGTGCCCCGACGCGGGGCGCGAGACGTTGCCCAGCTCCCCCTCCACCAGCACCAGCGGGAATGCGTCCTCGAGCAGGCTGCGGGCGAGGGTGTTGAGCTGGCTGGGGCTGAGGATCTCGCCGGTGATCGCGTCGTTCATGCGGGCAGGATAGCCGTGCGGGGCGATACGGCCCATCACCTCGCGCCGCGGGCGGCCGGGGGGCCGTTCAGCGCGAGCGCCCGGGTGAGCGGTGATCGCGGCTAAAATGCTCGGATGCCCGCGCAACCCCTATCCCCGCCACCCTGCCATGCCGATCCGGCGCCGCCGGCCTTCGGCCCGTCGTCGCGCAGGCCCACCCGCCAGGTGCGGATCGGTGGCGTGGCCGTGGGCGGCGACGCGCCGGTGGTGGTGCAGTCGATGACCAATACCGACACCGCCGATGTCGCCTCGACCGCGAAGCAGGTCGGCGAATTGTGGCGTGCCGGTTCCGAACTCGTGCGCATCACGGTCAATACCCCGGAGGCCGCGGCCGCGGTGCCGCGGATCGTCGAGCGCCTGGCGATGCAGGGCATCGAAGTGCCGATCATCGGCGACTTCCACTACAACGGGCACCAGTTGCTCGAGCGCGAGCCGGCCTGCGCGCAGGCCCTGGCCAAGTACCGCATCAACCCCGGGAACGTCGGTTTCGGCAAGAAGCGCGACACCCAGTTCGCGCAGCTGGTCGAGTTCGCCATCCGCTACGGCAAGCCGGTGCGCATCGGCGCCAACTGGGGCTCGCTCGACCAGTCGCTGGCGGCCACGCTGATGGACGAGAACGCCCGCCGCCCCGAGCCCTGGGACGCCGGCCGGGTGCTTCGCGAGGCGCTGATCCGCTCGGCGCTCGACTCGGCGCAGCGCGCGGTCGAACTGGGCCTGCCGCGCGAGCGGATCGTGCTCAGCGCCAAGGTCAGCGGCGTGCAGGAACTGATCGCGGTGTACCGCGACCTGGCCCGCCGCAGCGACTTCGCCCTGCACCTGGGCCTGACCGAAGCCGGCATCGGCAGCAAGGGCATCGTCGCCTCCAGCGCCGCGCTGGGCGTGCTGCTGCAGGAGGGCATCGGCGACACCATCCGCATCTCGCTCACGCCCGAGCCCGGCGCTCCGCGCACCAATGAGGTGGTGGTCGCGCAGGAACTGCTGCAGACCATGGGCCTGCGTGCGTTCACGCCGATGGTCACGGCCTGTCCGGGCTGCGGCCGCACCACTTCGGAGTTCTTCCAGGAGCTGGTCAAGGTGGTGCAGGAGCACGTGCGAGCGAAGATGCCGGAGTGGAAGATCACCCGTCCGGGCGCGGAGAACATGACGCTCGCGGTGATGGGCTGCGTGGTCAACGGCCCGGGCGAGTCCCGCCACGCCAACATCGGCATCTCGCTGCCGGGCACCGGCGAGGCCCCCTCGGCGCCGGTGTTCATCGACGGCGAGAAGGCCGTCACCCTGCGCGGCGAGAACATCGCCAGCGAGTTCGTGGCCCTGGTCGACGATTACGTCGATCGTACCTGGGGCCGGGTTGCGGATGCCTGAGGCAGGCTGGCGCCGCGAGACGATAGACGCCTGCGGCGGGTTGCTTCGCCGCCTCGGATGGCGCTGGGCACTGCTGTTCGCTGGGGTGCTGCTGCCGATGTGGGCGTTCATGGAACTCGCCGACGAGGTCCACGAGGCCGAGGCGATCGCCTTCGACGAACCACTGCTGCTGTTCGCGCAGTCGGTCGCAAGCCACGGCCTGGACCGGATGTTCCTGTTCTTTTCCGCTCTGGGCTACGCGTGGGGCGTGGTTCCGGTGGACGTGGGTCTGGTGCTGCTGCTGCTGGCGCTGCGGCGCTGGCGCGAAGGCCTGTTCGCGGCTTCGGCCACCGGCGGTTCGGCCCTGCTCAACCTGGCGACCAAGCAGCTGTTCTCGCGCGACCGCCCGGCGCTGTGGGACTCGATCGCACCCGAAGCCACCTACAGTTTCCCCAGCGGGCATGCGATGGGTTCGATGACCCTGGCGCTGGTGCTGGTCCTGCTCGCCTGGCCGACGCGGCTGCGATGGTGGGTGGCGGCCGCCATGGTGGTGTTCGTGCCGATGGTGGGGCTGTCGCGCGTGTACCTGGGCGTGCATTACCCCTCCGACATCCTTGCAGGCTGGGCCGCCGCGGCCCTGTGGACCGTGGGCATCTACCTGCTGCTCTACCGCAACGGCGTCCCCGGCAACGGCCCACGCTGACCCCGATCCCCGCGCGGACGCACTTGCATGCTGCGCCGGCAGGCGTAGAGTGCTGGCGCTGGGCACAGGGATGCGCAATCGGACAGGGGCGGTTGCGGCGGAGTCACCGGTCAGGCCGGCCTCCGGCGCGCACGCGCCCCTGGGTTCTTCGCAACAGCTTCGGCGGTGGTCCGGGCGTTGAGCGGGCCGGCCGTCGATTTCCGCGGAGTATCGACGATCCGGAGGTGGGCATGGACAGCAGGGCGCGTTGGGGGCTGGTACTTGGGTTGTGCGTCGCCGGCGGCGGAGCGCTGGCGGCGCTGGGAACGCAGGACGGACGCGGTCTGGCGACTGCATGGCTGGCGGCGGTGCAGCCACAGGCCGCGCAATCCCCCGGCAGCGCGGGTGACCCGCGTGCGGCCGGCGGCAGCGTGGCGACGGCAGCCGGTCGCGACGACCAGGGCAGCCGCGGCACCTACATCGTCATGTTCCGCGAGCCGGCGGTGGCCGCCTATCGCGGCGGCATCGCGGGGCTGGAGGCCGCGCCCATGCGC
>JAEXLY010000193.1 GCA_023444765.1 Pseudomonadota bacterium
GGCTTCGGCCGCGCGCATCGCCAGCGAATCCGGCGCGCGCGCGCTCCACAGCGCCAGGGCGCGCTCGGCCAGCGCATCGTCCTTGCCCAGCAGCGCGATGCGGGTGGCGCGCTCGGCCAGCCCCGCCTCGCCCTGTCCTGCCGCACGGGCGGCATCGAGGTACCAGGAGGCGGCCTCGTCCAGGCGCCCGGCCTGCAGCGCGAACTCGCCGGCCATGGTGGCGCCCAGGACATCATCGCGCAGGGGATCCCCGGCGGCCCGGGCCGGACCCAGGGCAAGGGCCAGCAGCAGGCAGGACAGGGCGATCCGGCGGACGGGGTTCGGAAAAACGGGCATCGACGACGGCCGGGCCTTAAAATGGTGTCCTGACGACCCGGAAGCTTATCGCAAGCGCCTGAACGGCAAACGCCGCACGGGCAGCCAGCCAACGCGCATGACCCTGTACGCCCTCGGCATCAACCACCAGACCGCACCGGTCGCCCTGCGCGAACGCGTGGCCTTCGCCGACGGCGCGGTCCCGGCGGCGCTGGCCGAACTGCGCGGCCTGCCGGGCGTGCGCGAGGTGGCCCTGCTGTCGACCTGCAACCGCACCGAGCTCTACGCCTCCGCCAGCGACGACGCCGTGCTGGCCGAATGGCTGGCCTCGCATCCGGGCGCCGATGCGTCCGGTGCCGAGCCCGGTGCGGCGCTGCATGCCTATCTCTACCGGCACGCCGGCGACGATGCCGCGCGGCACCTGTTCCGGGTCGCCTGCGGCCTGGATTCGATGGTGCTCGGCGAACCCCAGATCCTCGGCCAGGTGAAGCAGGCCTGGTCGATGGCGCGCGACTGCGGGGCGCTCGGCGGCGAACTCGACCGGCTGTTCCAGCATGCCTTCGTCACCGCCAAGCGCGCGCGCACCGAAACCCGCATCGGTTCCAGCCCGGTCTCGGTCGCCTCGCTGGCCGTGCGCCTGGCGCAGGAATCCTTCGCGCGCCCGGACGACTCCGTGGTGCTGCTCATCGGCGCCGGTGAAACCATCGAGCTGACCGCACGCCACCTGGCGCAGGCGCGGGTCAAGCGGCTGCTGGTCGCCAACCGCACCTACCGCCACGCGCAGGAGCTGGCCGGGCGCCACGGTGCGGTGGCGCTGCCGCTGGACGAGCTCGAGCGCCACCTGTTCCTGGCCGACGTGGTGTTCTCCGCCACCGCCAGCCAGACCCCCGTGCTGACCCGCGCGCAGGTCGCGCAGGCGCTGTCCCTGCGCAAGCGGCGGCCGATGCTGCTGATGGACCTGGCGGTGCCGCGCGACATCGAGCCGGAGGTGGCGGGACTGGAGGACGCCTTCCTCTACACCGTCGACGACCTCGACCGCGTGGTCGAGCAGAACCGCCGCAGCCGCGGCGATGCCGCGCAGCAGGCCGAGACCATCGTCGACCTGCAGGTGGGGCGCTACGCGCAGGCGCTGGCGCTCGGCGCGCGCAACGAACCACTCAAGCGCCTGCGCGCGCATGGCGAGGCAGCGCGCGCGGAACTGCTGGCACGGGCGCGCCAGCAACTCGCCACCGGCCAGGACCCTGCCACGGTCGTCGACCAGCTGGCCCACGCGCTCACCAACCGCCTGCTGCACCTGCCCACTGCGGTGTTGCGCGACGCGGCCGCGCGCGGCAACCTCGACCTGCTGCGCGCCTTCGAGCCGCTGCTCCCCCCAGCCACCCGCGACGATGATGCTGCCGACCCTGCGCCGTAAGCTGGAGGCGCTGGCCGAACGCCGCGACGAACTCGAACGCCTGCTCGCCGACCCGGCGGTGGCGGGCGACCAGTCCCGCTTCCGCACCCTCTCGCGCGAATTCTCACAGCTCGAGCCGCTGGCCACCGCGCTGGCGGACGAACGCCGCGCGCGCGAGGACCTGGCCGCGGCCGAAGCGATGCGCGACGACCCCGAACTGCGCGACCTGGCGGAGGAGGAGATCGCGGCCGCGCAAAGGCGCCTGGGAGAACTCGACGGAACGCTGATGGCGCTGCTGGTACCGCGCGACGCACGCGACGAACGAGGCCTGTACCTGGAGATCCGCGCCGGCACCGGCGGCGACGAGGCCGCGATCTTCGCCGGCGACCTGCTGCGCATGTACACCCGCTACGCCGAACGGCAGGGCTGGCGGGTGGAGGTGGAGTCGGCCAGCCCCGGCGAACACGGCGGTTTCCGCGAGGTCATCGCGCGCGTGGACGGCCAGGGCGCCTACGCGCGCCTGAAGTTCGAATCGGGCACCCATCGCGTGCAGCGCGTGCCCGAAACCGAATCGCAGGGCCGCATCCACACCTCGGCCGCGACCGTGGCCATCATCCCGGTGGAAGAGGAAGGCGAGCCGGTGGAGATCAATCCGGCGGACCTCCGGGTCGACACCTTCCGCTCATCCGGCGCCGGCGGCCAGCACGTCAACAAGACCGATTCGGCGATCCGCATCACCCACCTGCCGACCGGCATCGTGGTCGAGTCCCAGACCGAGCGGAGCCAGCACGCCAACCGCGACAAGGCGATGAAGCGCCTGCGCGCCACCCTGGCCGAAGCCGAGGCCGAGCGCCGCGCCGCGGCCACCGCCGCCAGCCGCAAGCTGCAGGTCGGCAGCGGCGACCGCAGCCAGCGCATCCGCACCTACAACTATCCGCAGGGCCGCATCACCGACCATCGCGTCGAGGGGCTGACGCTCTACGACCTGCCCAATGTGCTGGAAGGCAACATCGACGCGCTGGTCGACCGCCTCTCGCGCGAACACCAGGCCGACGAACTGTCGCGGCTGACCCAGGGACACTGATCCATGCGCCTCGCCATCACCCACGCCCAGCCCGCCGACCTGGACGCGCTCGCCACCCTGTTCGATGCCTACCGCCAGTTCTACGGCCAGCCTTCGGACGTGGCCGCGGCGCGCGACTGGTTGCGCAACCGTCTGCGTTTCGGCGAGTCGCGCGTGCTGCTCGCACGGCGCGGCGGCGATGCGGTGGGCTTCGCCCAGCTTTACCCGATGTTCTCCTCGGTGCGGATGGCGCGCATCTGGATCCTCAACGACCTGTTCGTGCTGCCCGCCACGCGGCGCCAGGGCATCGCACGCCAACTGCTGGATGCGGCCGCGGATTTCGCGCGGGAGGACGGCGCCGCGGCCATCCAGCTGGAAACCACCCGCGACAACGATGCCGCCCGCGCCACCTACCGCGCGGCCGGCTGGCGCGAGGATTCGACGCAGTGGTACTCGCTGGCGCTGCGGTGACACCACCCCGGGTCAGGGTCGAGCGAGGCGGTCGATGACGGCCCCCGTCCCCGGCGGGCCCGATCCACGCGCGCAGGCACGCGCCGCCGTGCAGCGCGATCCCGGCAACGCGTTCGCGTGGATCCTGCTGGCCGACGCGGAAGTCGAATCCGGAGCGGCGCAGGCCTGCATCGATGCGGCCGGGCGCGCGCTGCAGCTCGCGCCTGGCCATCCCGAAGCGTTGGCGCGGCTGGGACGGGCGCAGTGGATGCTCGGACGGCTGCAGGACGCGGTGGCCAGCCTCGCGGCGGCGGCGCGCAACGCGCCGGCGCATCCGGGCATCGCGGTGTGGCTGGCGCACGTGCTGGAGGATGCGGGCGATGCGGAAGGCGCCAACGCGGCCTATGCGCGCGCCCATGCGC
>JAEXLY010000262.1 GCA_023444765.1 Pseudomonadota bacterium
GGGGGGGGGGGACGCACCCCGGCGAGCCCTCCCCCCCCGACCCCCGCGGCGGCGGGGGCGGCGACGAATCCCGCGGTCAGCGCCAGTGCGCTTTCCATCGAGCCGGCGCGGGCAAGCTCGTCCTCGAACTGCCGGCTGCGCGCCTCGATGCGCGCCCGGCGGTCGTGGGCGTGCAGTTCGTCGCCGCCTGGCAACGAGGTCTCTTCCCCGTGGTTTTCGCCGATGCCGGCCGCATCGGTCGCGGGTTCCGCGGTTGCGGCGACCGCGGGGTGCTCCATGCTGGCGGGATCGACCGGACGTGCGGCCATCAGCCCCAGGGCGAGCACCGTCCCGGTCACCGAGAAAGCCAGTATCGTGTTGCGGAGCTTGCGGTTCATGACGAACGTCCTGCTCTGGTGGATAGGTGTTGTATTCAACTATAACACCAGAACAGGCAACCGCAAGCCCTTTCGCGCCCGTGTCGACCCAACTGAAGTCATGGTCGCGCGCCGTCCCACATCTCACGCGCGGGAAATTTCAATGAAGACAATGAGATATGGAGTTCTGCTGGCCCTGTGCCTGGCCCCGGTGTCGGCGACTGCAGGGGATCTGCTGGACCGCAGCTTCCGCCCCCTGACCGGCAAGCAGCCGGTGGAACTGGCCCAGGCCTATGCCGGCCAGGTCCTGCTGATCGTCAATACGGCGAGCAAGTGCGGGCTGGTATCGCAGTTCGAGGGCCTGGAGGCGCTGCACGCACGCTACAAGGGACAGGGCTTCTCGGTGCTGGGTTTCCCTTCCGGCGACTTCCGCGACCAGGAGTTCGAGGATGAGGAGAAGATCCTGGAGTTCTGCACCCTGACCTACGGGGTGAAGTTCCCGATGTTCGAACCGGTGCATGTGCTGGGTGACCGGGCCACGCCGCTGTATCGCGACCTGCTTCGCGCCACCGGCGAGGCGCCCCCCTGGAACTTCCACAAGTACCTGGTGGGCCGCGACGGCAAGGTCATCGCATCGTTCGGCAGCCGCACGCTGCCGCAGGATCCGGCGATCGTGACGGCGATCGAGGCCGCGCTCCGGGCGCCACGGCCTGCCGGCTGAGTGGATGAACGCCGCGCGCGAGGCGCGAGGCCGGGCGATTGCCGGGGCCGACCGCGCCCGCGACAATAGCGGGCTTGCGCCGCGACCGCGGCGACTGCCGGAGTGATGTTCCCCATGAACCGTGTGATGCGCGGCCTGTTCGCGCTGGGTGTGTCTGTGCTCCTTCTGTCCGGTACCGCGTGGGCGCTGCAGGCGCAGGCGGAGCGTCCCCTGGGCAGCGAGCGCGCGCGGATCAGCTACGTGATCGGCATGGACGTGGGCGAGTCGCTGGTGGCGGCCGCTCCCGACATCGACTTCGCGAGCTTCGAGCGCGCGGTCGCGCAGGCCATGGCCGGCGGCGAGCCGCTGATCGCCGAGCAGGATGCGGTGAGCGTGGGCCAGGCGCTGATGCAGCGCATCGCCGCCCGCAGCGGGCGACGGGTCCCCGGACTGGCACCGGGCATGGCGCCGCCCGCGGTGGACCGGGCCAAGGTGGGGCTGCTCACCGGCCTGAACGTCGGTAGATCGCTGGCGCCGCTGTCCGATGTCATCGAACTGCCGGTTCTGGTCGAGGCGGCGCGCACGGTCGCCGGCGGCGGCCAGCCGCGGCTCGACACCGACCAGGCCTCGCAGGCCCGGGCTGCGTTGGAAGCGCATTCGCGCGAGCGTGCCCGTCGCCAGGCCGAGGACAATCGCCAGGCTGGCGCGGAGTTCCTCGCCCGCAACCGTACGGCCAGGGGCGTTTTCGCCACGGGCTCGGGCCTGCAGTACAGCGTGCTGCAGCAGGGCTCCGGCGCCAGGCCCAAGCCGGGCGACCGCGTGCGCGTGCACTACCGCGGCACCCTGCTCGACGGCACCGAGTTCGACAGCTCGCTGGGTCGCGGCGAGCCGGCCGAGTTCGGCCTCAACCAGGTCATCGCGGGCTGGACCGAAGGTCTGACGCTGATGCCGGTGGGTTCGAAGTTCCGGTTCTGGATTCCCGGCGAACTGGCCTATGGCCAGCGCGGCAGCCCGCCCCTGATCGGCCCGAACGCCACTCTGGTGTTCGAGGTCGAGCTGCTCGACATCCTCTGAGGGCCGCGGCGTCGCGCCGCCCCCTTTCCCGTACACCCTGTGTTTCCCGCATTGGAGTCAAGTCGATGAACCTTTCGAAGCGTTCCACCCCCCTGGTCGTGCTTGGCGCGACGCTGTCGCTGGCGTTGCTGGCCTGCAAGCCGCTGGACAAGGACACCGGAAAGCCGGTCGACGGCAGTGGCGACGCCAGGGAATCGACGGCCGCCACCGCCCGCGGCGGGATGAAGACCGAGCGCGAACAGGTCAGCTACGTCATCGGCATGCAGATCGGCGAAAGCCTCAAGGGCGCCAAGGACGAGATCGACCTGGACACGCTGTTCAAGTCCGTGCGCAGCACCATCGACGGCAAGGAGCCGCTGCTCACCCAGGAAGAAGCCATGCAGGTCATGCAGGACTTCAGCATGCGGATGCAGGCCAGGCAGATGGCCGAGTTCCAGGAGTCTGCCAAGCGCAATGCCGAGGAAGGCGAGAAGTTCCTGGCCGAGAACGCGAAGAAGGAGGGCGTGCAGACCACGGAGTCCGGCCTGCAGTACGAAGTGCTGACCGCGGGCAACGGCGCGCGTCCCACGGCCGAGGATACCGTGCGGGTGCACTACCGCGGCACCCTGCTCGATGGCGAGGTGTTCGACGATTCCTACGCGCGCGGCGAACCGGTCGAATTCGGACTCGGCCAGGTCGTGCCCGGCTGGCAGGAAGGCCTGCAGCTGATGCCGGTGGGCAGCAAGTACCGCCTGTGGATCCCCGGCAAGCTGGGCTATGGCGAGCAGGGCACTCCTGGCGGCCCGATCGGCCCGAACGCCGTGCTGGTGTTCGAGGTGGAGCTGCTGGACATCGTGAACACCGCGCGCTGATCGCGCGGGTCTGGAGAATTCGGGCTTAAAGGGATGCAAGTCGCAATCTTCGGGACGGGCTATGTGGGCCTGGTCAGCGGGACCTGCCTGGCGGAGGTCGGGCACCGGGTGGTGTGCGTCGACGTCGACCAGGCCAAGATCGACGGCCTGCAGCGCGGCGTGGTGCCGATCTACGAGCCGGGGCTCGAACCCATGGTCCGCGCCAACCACGCCGCGGGGCGACTCGCGTTCACGACCGATGCCGCCGCTGCGGTGGCATCGGCCGAGGTGATCTTCATCGCGGTGGGTACGCCACCCGACGAGGACGGCAGCGCCGACCTGCAGTACGTGCTGGCGGTGGCGCATACGATCGGGCGCCATCTGCAGGCGCCTGCGGTGGTCGCCAGCAAGTCGACGGTGCCGGTGGGCACCGCGGACAGGGTGCGCGCGGTGATCGCGGCGGAACTGCATGCACGAGGGGCCGGGATCGACTTCGAAGTGGTGTCCAACCCGGAGTTCCTCAAGGAAGGCGCGGCGGTGGAGGACTGCATGCGTCCGGACCGCATCATCGTGGGGAGCGCGTGCGAGGAGGCGGTGGCCACCCTGCGTCGGCTCTACGCACCGTTCAACCGCAACCGCGACCGCATCGTGGCCATGGACGTGCGCTCGGCCGAACTGACCAAGTACGCCGCCAACGCGATGCTGGCGGCCAAGATCAGCTTCATGAACGAGATCGCCGGCATCGCCGAGAAGGTTGGCGCCGACGTGGAGCAGGTGCGCAGGGGCATCGGCTCCGATCCGCGCATCGGCTGGCACTTCATCTACCCGGGCGCCGGCTACGGCGGCTCGTGCTTCCCCAAGGACGTGCAGGCGCTGGCGCGCACCGCCGCACAGCATGGGCACGAACCGGTCCTGCTGCAGGCGGTGGAGGCGGTGAACGAGCGCCAGAAGGGCCATCTGTTCGGACTCATGCGGCGCCACTACGGGGGGGATACGCCCATGCGCGGCCGGACCGTCGCGCTCTGGGGGCTGGCGTTCAAACCCGACACGGACGACATGCGGGAGGCTTCGAGCCGGCGGCTGCTCGCGCAACTGTGGGAGGCCGGCGTGCGCGTGCGCGCGTTCGATCCCGAGGCGCAGGAGGAGGCCCGGCGCATCTTCGGCGAGCGCGACGACCTCACGCTCTGCCACAGTGCCGAAGAGGCGCTCGAGGGCGCCGACGCGCTGGCGGTGGTCACCGAATGGAAGCAGTTCCGCAGCCCTGATTTCGCCCTGGTGCGTCGCTCGTTGCGCGATGCGGCGATCTTCGACGGCCGCAACCTGTACGACCCGGCCGAAGTCGAGGCAGCTGGCATCGCCTATTGGGGCATCGGGCGGGGCCGCTCCATCATCCGGGAATGACACCATGTCCGATGCACTAGAACAGCGCGTGGTCGAACTGGAAACGCGGCTGGCGTTCCAGGAACAGCTGATTTCCGAGCTGAACGACGCCCTGACCCAGATGCGCCTGGAGGCGGCGGCCAATGCCGACCTGTTGAAGCGCATGCTGGAAGACCTGAAACTCACCCGTGGCGACGGTCCTGGCGATCCCGCCCTCGAACCGCCGCCACCGCATTACTGACCTTCTCGTCCGATGAGCGATTCCCTGCGCGACCAATTGCTGGGCCTGGGCTTCAAGCCCCCGGCCGCTCCCGCGCGCGAGCGCAAGCCCGCCCCGCAGCGCGGTTCCCACGGCGGGGCGCCGCGTCCGGCGGCTGCGGCGGACAGGAAGGGGAAGGGAGGCAAACCCGGCAGGTCCGGCAGGCCAGCGAGGGCGGGCGGCCCGCGCCGCCAGGAAGACATCGACCTGGCCAAGGCCTATGCGATCCGCGCGCAGAAGGAGAAGGACGAGCGCATCGAGGCCGAGCGCCAGCGCCAGGAACAGGCGCGTCTGCGGCGCGAGGCACGCGCGAAGCTCGAGGACTTCCTGAAGGGGCGCGTGCTCAACGACGCCGGGGCCGAGGTCGCGCGCCACTTCCCCTATGGCGGCAAGATCAAGCGCATCTACGTGAATCCGGACCAGCTGCGTGCGCTCAACGCGGGCGAGCTGGGCGTGGTCCAGCTCAACGGGCGCTATCTGCTGGTCACCGCGTCCGACCTCGCGGAGGCGGCCTCGATCTTCCCCGATGCCGTGGCGCTGAAGGTCGATCCGGATGCGCCGGCCGCGGACGACCCCTACGCCGATCCGAAATACCAGGTCCCCGACGACCTGGTCTGGTGAGCGTGGCCGGGACCGTGCCGATGGCGGAACCGGGCGGCCAGGACCACCTGGTCTTCGCCCATGCCAACGGTTTCCCGGGTCCGGTCTATCGCGAACTCTTCGAGGCCTGGAGCCCGCGTTTCAGGGTCTCGGCGATCGAGCGTTTCGGTCATGGTCCCGACTACCCGGTCGGGCCGCGCTGGCCGGGGCTGGCGCGCCAGCTCATCGACCATGTCGACGCGCGGGTGGCTCCGGGCGAGCGGCTGTGGCTGGTCGGACACTCGCTGGGCGGCTATGTCAGCACCCTGGCGTCCGCGGCGCTCGGCGCGCGCGTCGCCGGCGTGGTGCTGCTCGACTCGCCGCTGATCGGCGGCGTCAGCGCCCACGTGGTGCGCTACGGCCGCCAGTTCGGCTTCGACCGGTACATGATGCCGATCCGGCAGACCCGCACGCGCCGCCACACCTGGCCGGACATCGAGGCGGTGCACGCGCATTTCGCGGCGCGCGCGCCGTTCGCGCGCTGGGATCCGCACACCCTTCGGCACTACGCCGAACAGGGCACGCGCGCACTGGAGGACGGCAGCCGCGTGCTGGCCTTCGATCGCGAGATCGAGCTGGCGATCTACCGCAGCCTGCCGACGATGACGGTGGTGTCGGCGGCGCGCGCGGCCGTGGCGCCGATCGGCTTCATCGGCGGCACCGCGTCCCGCGAAGTCCGGCACGTGGGGATGCGTACGACGCGTGCGGCCACCGGAGGGCGACTGGCCTGGGTCGAGGGCAGCCACCTGTTCCCGATGGAGCGTCCACGGGACACGGCGATGGCTGTCGAGTCGATGATCGCGATCATGGCCGCGGGCCGCGCCAGGGCGGCCTGAGCGTTCCCACACGGTGGCGGTGCAGCGCCCGGCCGGCACCGCCCATCCGGGTTCGCAGTGCAGGCTGGATGCCAGCCGCGCTACCCGATCCCGACGGGCGCAGGATATGAACGCGCCGCCGCGCGCGATGCTCTTCCGGCAGCGCTAGTCAGGATCGTGGTCGAGGTTGGACGCGAGCCGCGCCGCCCGATCCTGACGTACGCGGGAGATGATCGCTTCGCCACGCGCGACGATCTCCCCGCAGCGGTTCATTCCGGATCGTGGTCGGGGTTGGACGCGAACCGCGCCGCCGGATCCTGGCGTACGCGGGAGATGACCACGTCGCCACGCGCGACGATCTCCCGGCAGCGGCTCATTCCGGATCGTAGTCGAGGTTGGACGCCAGCCACCGCTCCACCTGCGCCAGCTCCACCCCCTTGCGCCGCGCGTAGTCCTGCGCCTGTTCCCTGGAGACACGGCCCACCACGAAGTACTGGCTGCGTGGATGGCTGAAGTAGTAGCCCGAGACGGCCGCGGTGGGCAGCATGGCGAAACTCTCGGTGAGCGTCATGCCGGCATTGCGGCCGGCATCGAGCAGGCGGAACAGGGTCGCCTTCTCGCTGTGTTCGGGGCAGGCCGGATAGCCGGGCGCCGGTCGGATGCCGCGGTACTTCTCGGCGATCAGCGCCTCGTTGTCGAGCGATTCGTCTGCGTCGTAGCCCCAGAATTCCTTGCGCACGCGCTGGTGCAGGCGCTCGGCGAAGGCTTCCGCCAAGCGGTCGGCCAGCGCCTTGAGCAGGATGGCGTTGTAGTCGTCGTGGTCGGCCTGGAAACGTTCGAGGTGCGGTTCGATTCCGATGCCGGCGGTGACGGCGAACATGCCGATCCAGTCCTGCTTCCCGCTGTCCTGCGGGGCGATGAAATCGGCCAGGCAGAAGTCGGGACGTTCCACGGGCTTGTCGACCTGCTGGCGCAGGAAATGCAGCCTCGTTTCGCCCTCGTCGTGCCGCAGGATGACATCGTCGCCCACGCTGCCGGCAGGCCACAGGCCGAACACGCCCCGTGCGGTCAGCCACTTCTCCGCGATGATCCGGTCGAGCATCGCGCGCGCATCGCGATACAGATCGCGCGCCTGCCGGCCCACCACCTCGTCCTCGAGGATCGCCGGGAACTTCCCGGCCAGCTCCCACGCCTGGAAGAAGGGCGTCCAGTCCATGCATTCGACGAGCTCGGCCAGCGGATAGTCGTCGAGCACGTGCAGGCCGGGCTGTCGCGGCGCCGGCGGCGTGTAGTCGCTCCAGCCGCCGTCGAAACGCTGCGCCCGTGCCTTGTCCAGCGACACCAGCCGCTTGGCGTCGCCGCGGTTGCGATGGCGCAGGCGGATCTCGGCGTAGTCCGACTCGTTGGCGGCCACGAACGGCCCGCGCAGTTCGACCGAGACCAGCGACTGCGCCACGCCGACCGCGCGCGAGGCATCCTTCACCCAGATCGTGGGCGACTTGTAGAACGGGTCGATCTTCAGCGCCGTGTGCGCGCGCGAGGTGGTCGCGCCGCCGATCATCAGCGGGATGGTGAGGCCCTGGCGTTGCATCTCGCGCGCCACGTGGCTCATCTCCTCGAGCGAGGGCGTGATCAGCCCGGACACGCCGATCAGGTCGGCATTCTCCGCGATCGCGGTATCGATGATCTTCTGCGCCGGGACCATCACCCCGAGGTCCACCACCTCGAAGTTGTTGCAGGCCAGGACCACGCCGACGATGTTCTTTCCAATGTCGTGCACGTCCCCCTTGACCGTGGCCATCACCACCTTGCCGTTGTTCTTCCCGGTATCGCCGGTGCGCAGCTTCTCGGCTTCGATATAGGGCAGCAGGTAGGCGACCGCCTTCTTCATCACGCGCGCGGACTTCACCACCTGCGGCAGGAACATCTTCCCGGCGCCGAACAGGTCGCCGACGACGTTCATGCCGTCCATCAGAGGCCCTTCGATCACGTCCAGCGGTCGTTCGGATTGCTGCCGCGCCTCCTCGGTGTCCTGGTCCACCCAGCTGTCGATGCCATGCACCAGCGCGTGTGCCAGGCGCTCGCGAACGGGCCGCTCGCGCCAGGCGAGGTCCTCAACCTGCGCCTTGCCCTTGCTGCCCTTGTAGCGCTCGGCGATCTCGAGCAGGCGCTCGGTGCCGTCGCGGCGGCGGTTGAGCACCACGTCCTCGACGCGCTCGCGCAGTTCCGGGTCGAGGTCGTCGTAGATCGGCATCGCGCCTGCATTGACGATGCCCATGTCCATGCCCGCCCGGATCGCGTGGTACAGGAACACCGAGTGGATGGCCTGGCGCACCGTCTCGTTGCCGCGGAACGAGAAGGACACGTTCGACACGCCGCCAGAGACGTGGCAATGCGGAAGTGTCTGGCGGATGATCCGGGTGGCCTCGATGAAGTCCACCGCGTAGTTGTCGTGCTCCTCGATGCCGGTGGCGATCGCGAAGATGTTGGGGTCGAAGATGATGTCCTCGGGCGGAAACCCGACCTCGTCGACGAGGATGCGGTAGGCGCGGGTGCAGATCTCGACCTTGCGCGCGCAGGTATCGGCCTGGCCCTGTTCGTCGAAGGCCATCACCACCGCCGCGGCGCCGTAGCGCAGTACCTTGCGCGCCTGCTCGAGGAACGCCTCCTCGCCCTCCTTGAGCGAGATCGAGTTGACCACGCTCTTGCCCTGCAGGCACTTCAGCCCGGCCTCGATCACGCTCCACTTGGACGAATCGACCATCACCGGGATGCGGGCGATGTCGGGCTCGGACATGATCAGGTTGAGGAAGCGCGTCATCGCCGCCTCCGAATCGATCAGGCCCTCGTCCATGTTGACATCGAGGATCTGCGCGCCGCTGGCGACCTGCTGCCGTGCCACCTCCACCGCCTCCTCGTAGCGCCCTTCCTTGATCAGCTTGCGGAACTGCGCGCTGCCGGTGACGTTGGTGCGCTCGCCCACGTTGACGAACAGCAGGTCGGGGGTGATGACCAGCGGTTCGAGTCCCGACAGGCGGGTATGGCGCGGAGGGGTGGTACGGGTGGTGGAATCCATGTGGCTCATCCGTCGACGTCAGCAGGTGCCCTCGCCCACGTGAAAGCGGGGATCGGGGGTTCCGCGGTGGAATGGGGCGAAAGGCGCTGGTCGCGTGCCCGTACGGGGGCGCAGGCGGCGGCGACCACAACTCGAGAGGTGGAGCGCTGGCGCATCAGGCCGCCAGCGCCTCGCGCGCGGCGACCTGTCGCGGAGGCAGTCCGGCCACCGCGTCGGCGATCGCACGGATGTGGTCGGGCGTTGTGCCGCAGCAGCCGCCGACCAGGTTCAGCAGGCCGGCCTGCGCGAACTCGCGCAGGATGGCGGCGGTTTCCTCCGGCGTTTCGTCGTAGCCGCCGAAGGCGTTGGGCAGGCCGGCGTTGGGGTGCGCGCTGACGTGGCAGTCGGCCACGGCGGCCAGGGTTTCCACGTGCGGGCGCAGGTCCTTCGCGCCCAGCGCGCAGTTCAGGCCCACGGACAGCGGACGGCCATGCGCGACCGAGGCATAGAACGCCTCCGGCGTCTGCCCCGACAGCGTGCGGCCCGAGGCATCCGTGATCGTGCCCGAGATCATCACCGGCAGCCTGCCGCCCCGGTCGTCGAAGGCCTCCTCGATCGCATAAAGGGCGGCCTTGGCGTTGAGCGTGTCGAAGATGGTCTCGACCATCAGCGTGTCGGCGCCGCCGTCGATCAGGCCGTCGATCGCCTCGCGGTAGGTCGCGCGCAGTTCGTCGAAGCTGGTGTTGCGGAAGCCCGGATCGTTCACGTCCGGGCTGATCGAGGCGGTGCGGCTGGTGGGACCCAGCACGCCGATCACGAAGCGCGGCCGGCCGGTGCGGGCGGCGACCGCGTCGCAGGCCGCGCGTGCCACCCGGGCGCCCTCGAGGTTGAGCTCGCGGACCAGGTGCTCCAGGCGGTAGTCCGCCTGGCTCACCGAGGTGGCGTTGAAGGTGTTGGTCTCGACCAGGTCCGCGCCGGCGTCCAGGTAGGCGGTGTGGATGCCGGCGATGATGTCCGGGCGGGTGAGCACCAGCAGGTCGTTGTTGCCCTTGAGGTCGTGGCCGCCGGACGCCGGCACCTCGCGCGTGCTGTCGAAGCCGTCCGCGAAGCGCGTGCCGCGGTAGTCGGCTTCCTCCAGCCCGTGGCGCTGGATCATGGTGCCCATCGCGCCGTCGATCACCAGGATGCGTTCGCGCAGCGCGGCTTCGAGCAGGGCGACGCGTTCGGGATGGAGCCAGGGAAGAGCGTGCATGGTGGCCTCGTGGCGCGGACGGACTCAGGGCTTGCGGGCGATCAGGGAAATCACCTCGAAATGCGGCGGGCGCTTCTCGCGGGTGACGGTCTCGGCGTTGAGCAGTTCCAGCCCGGCGCGCGAAACGAAGCGGCGCAGGTCCTTCTCGCTGAAGCCGAGGTTGGCGTGGCCGTAGGCCTGGACCACGCTCTGGTGTTCGTGCCGGGCGAGGCTCGACAGCAGCAGGCGGCCACCGGGCCGCAGCACGCGCGCCGCATCGGCCACCGCCTGCGCCGGCTTGTCGGCGTAGGTCAGCGCGTGCATCAGCACCACCAGGTCGAACTCGGCCTCGGCGAAGGGCAGGGCGTGCATGTCGCCTTCCATCACCTCCACGTTGCGGAAGCGGCGCAGGCGTTCGGCGGCGGCCGCCACCACGCGCTTGCTGCTGTCCACGCAGACGTAGCGGTGCGCGTGCGGCGCCAGCAACTCGGCCAGCACGCCGTCGCCCGAGGCGATGTCGAGCACGTCGCCGGTTTCCAGCAGCGGCAGCGCGCTGCGCGCCAGCGCTTCCCAGGTGCGGCCGGGCGAGTAATGGCGTTCCATGTCGCCCGCCACCGAGTCGGCCCAGTTCTGGTCGGCCGCGCGCATCGCCAGCACGCCGGCCACGCGCTCGGCGTCCTGGCGCAGCAGCGGATCGTCGGTGCCGGTGGACAGCGCCTGCCACAGCGCCCGCTGCGGCGCCTCCAGCGATTCGTCGTCGAAACGGTAATAGGCCGAGACGCCGGCGCGGCGATCGCGCACCAGGCCGGCTTCCTTGAGCTTGGCCAGATGCGTGGAGACGCGCGGTTGCGCCAGCCGGGTGATGGCGGACAGCTCGGCCACGGTCAGTTCCTCGCCCTCCAGCAGCGCCAGCAGGCGCACGCGGGTGGGATCGGCAAGCACCTTCAGCCGCGCCGACCAGGCGTCGAGGTCCATACATATCTCCGTATCGCGATATAGAGATATTCTACGTCAGCGCTGTCGGCCGTCAAGCCGGCCGCGCAGGCTGCCCGTGCCCCCGGATTGTGTGGACAGGCGCATGGGGTTTCGTGGCGCGCCCGGCTACAATTACGTTTCGCCAGAAACAAACAGAGGGTGCCGTGGAGTTCGGGTTCAACGAAGAGCAGCTGATGATCCAGGACGTGGCCCGCCGGATCGCGCAGGAAAAGATCGCGCCGAGCGCGGAACACCACGACCGCACGGGCGAGTTCCCGCTGGAGAACATCCGCACGCTCGGCGAGAACGGGCTGATGGGCATCGAGGTGCCGGCCGAGTACGGCGGTGCCGGCATGGATCCGGTGGCGTACGTGCTGGCGATGGTGGAGATCGCCGCGGCCGATGCGGCGCATTCGACCATCATGTCGGTCAACAACTCGCTGTTCTGCAATGGCATCCTCACGCATGGCACCGAAGCGCAGAAGCAGAAGTACGTGCGCGCGATCGCCGAAGGGACCGAGATCGGGGCCTTCGCGCTGACCGAGCCGCAATCCGGGTCCGACGCCACGGCCATGCGCTGCCGCGCGGTGAAGCAGGCCGACGGCAGCTTCGTGGTCGACGGCAAGAAGAGCTGGATCACCTCCGGGCCGGTGGCGAAGTACATCGTGCTGTTCGCCATGACCGAGCCCGACAAGGGCGCGCGCGGCATCACCGCCTTCCTGATCGATACCGCGCGCGAGGGTTTCGGCCGCGGCAAGACCGAGCCCAAGCTCGGCATCCGCGCCTCGGCCACCTGCGAGATCGAGTTCGACGGCTACGTGGTCCAGCCCGACGAGGTGCTGGGCAGCGAGGGCGAGGGCTTCAAGATCGCGATGGGCGTGCTGGACGCCGGCCGCATCGGCATCGCCAGCCAGGCCATCGGCATCGCCCGTGCCGCGTACGAGGCGACCATCGCCTACGTGAAGGATCGCAAGGCTTTCGGTGCGCCGATCGGCACCTTCCAGATGACCCAGGCCAAGATCGCCGACATGAAGTGCAAGCTCGACGCGGCCTGGCTGCTGACGCTGCGCGCGGCCTGGCTGAAGGGACAGGGGAAGAAGTTCTCGGCCGAGGCGGCCATCGCCAAGCTCACGGCGTCCGAGAACGCGATGTGGATCGCCCACCAGGCGGTGCAGATCCACGGCGGCATGGGCTATTCGAAGGAAATGCCGGTCGAGCGCTACTTCCGCGACGCCAAGATCACCGAGATCTACGAGGGCACCAGCGAGATCCAGCGCCTGGTCATCGCGCGCAGCGAAACCGGGCTGCGCTGAGGGCGATCGTGTCCGTTTCCGACCCGCGACCACGCGCCGGAGCCCCCGGCGCCGCCGCAGACAACAGCATCCCCGGCCGGCCCTTCGCGGTGCCCGCCCACCACCCCCGGC
>JAEXLY010000041.1 GCA_023444765.1 Pseudomonadota bacterium
GCGCATGCCGGTGGCGCAGGCGGCACGGGAAGCGGCGCCTCTCCCCGCGCAGGCGGCGACGGCCCTGGGTCCGCGGCGCCGATGGCGCCCGCTGCGCAGGCTTCGCAACGCCCGCACACCGGCTGGCTGGGCGAGCCGCTCGAGGCGACGGCGGGCGACGACCAGGTCGCGACCGAGCAGCTGCAGCAGCTGCTGCAGAGCCGCCGCGAACTGCTCGGCAAGCTCAGGCCGGCGGGGCGGCAGGCCTCGGGCCGGGTCATCGCCACCGAGGAAGTGTCCGCTGCCCTGGGACAGCTGCAGGGCCAGGCGATGTCCGTCGCCGGCACGGCGAAGACCCTGGCGGACGTGAAACAGACCCTGCTGGCGCAGGCGCGCCAGCGCGCGGGCGTGAACGTCGAGCTCTCGCCGCGCGACAACGACGCCTTCGAACTGCTCGGGATGCTGTTCAGCAACCTTGAGGAGGAGATCCGCCCCGAAGCGCCGGCCGCGGCACTGGTCAAGCGCCTGCAGGTCCCGCTGCTGCGGGTGGCGCTCCAGGACAGCGCCTTCTTTGTGCGCAGCCGCCATCCGGCGCGGCAACTGCTCAACACGGTGGCCGAGAGCGCTGCCAGATGGCTGGACGAGGCCGATTACGACCCCCAGTTCCTGGCCCCGCTGCAGAACGCGGTCAACCACGTCGTCGAGAAGTACGACGGCGACGTCGAGGTCTTCAGCGCGTCCAACGAGCAACTGCAGACGCACCTGCAGGCGCAGGTCCGCAAGGCCGAAATGCTGGAACGCCGCCACGCCGAAGCGGCGCGTGGCAAGGAGAAGCTGGAGGTCGCCAAGCTGCGCGCGGCCGAGGTGATGAACGAGGTGGTCGGCGACCAGCGACTGCCGCACTTCACCCGCGCCCTGCTCAACCAGGCCTGGGCCGACGTGCTGACCCTCACTCTGCTGCGCCAGGGCGAAGGTTCGGATGCGTGGAACCGGCAACTCGATGCCACCGGCCGCATCGTCGAGGCCTGCACCCGCGAGGACGCGCCGCGCGACCAGGAACTGGTGGCGCATATCGAATCGGCGCTGGCGCAGGTGGGTTACCACGGCGACGAGGCCAGCGTCATCGCGCAGCGGCTGACCAGCAACCGGCCCGAAGAGTCGGACGACGATCCGGCCTCGCGGACCGAGCTGGCGATGAAGCTCAAGGCGCGCACCCGCCTGGGCGAAGACGCCGAACGCAAGAAGCCGGCGCTGCCGCCGCGCAGCGCCGAAGAGCAGGCCCGCTATGAACAGCTGCGCGTGCTGCCCTTCGGCACGTGGATCGAGTTCACGACCAACCAGCAGGGCGACGTGGTGCGCCGGCGCCTGTCCTGGTACAGCCTGCTCACCGGCAATGCCCTGTTCGTCAACCATCGCGGCCAGCGCGTGGGCGAGCAGTCGCTCGACAGCGTCGCGCGCCTGCTCGCCTCGGGACAGGCGCGGATCGTCACCAGCGGCCAGGCCAGGCTCGTCGACCGCGCCTGGAACGCGGCGATGCACGCCCTGCGCAGCTTCGCCGGACTCGGCGAGCGTGACGACGAAGGCCCGGAGGCGCTGGCATGACCCAGGAATTCAGGCGCGCCAAGCGGCGCAAGGCCTCCGACACGATCCCGGTCACCGACGCGATGACCGAGCGCGTGATCGGCCGCATCGGCAACCTCTCGCAGACCGGCCTGCTGCTGATCGCCAGCGAGCCGCTGGTGGACGACGCGCTGTACCAGTTGCAGTTCTCCCTGCCCCACGAACAGGGCCCGCTCCCGATCGATGTCGGCGCGCACCTGTTGTGGATGGACCATGCCAGCGCGCGCTCGCAGGTGTGGGCTGGCTTCCGCTTCATCGCCCTGCGCGTGGAACAGTCGCGCCGCCTGCGCAGCTGGATCGAGGCCCCGGGCAGCCACTACGAGTAGCGCGCAGCCGGCTCCCCGACGGGCCATGGAGGGCCCCCGGCCGCCACCCCGGTCGCTGCGGCCGGAGTATGGCGGGTCGCACCGCCGCGCTCCCTGCAGCGCGGCGTTGCTTGCGGCAGAATGACGGCAATCTCCGTGCCGATTCCCCCGATGTCCACTGCCGCCACGCTCTATCCCGACCATCTCGCCACCCTGCAGGCGCGGACTGCGACCGCGCTCGAGCGCGGCGGGTTCGACCACCTGGTGGTGCCCAGCGGCACGGCGCATTACCAGGTCTTCGACGACCGCGACTATCCCTACGCCGTCAATCCGCAGTTCAAGCACTGGCTGCCGCTGACGCGCAATCCGGGCAGCTGGATCGTCGCGACGCCCGGGCAGAAGCCGAAGCTGGTGTACCTGCAGCCGCGCGACTACTGGCACGTGGTGCCGCAGGCGCCGGAGGGCTATTGGGTCGATCACTTCCAGATCGTGGTCATCCGCAAGGCCGAGGACGCGCTGAAGCACCTGCCACGCAACGCGCAGCGATGCGCAGTACTTGGCGAGGCGCAGAGCGCGATCGGCAAGTACGGCGCGTTCACGCCCAACAATCCCCGGCCGGTGCTCGACTACCTCGAGTACCACCGCGCGTTCAAGACCCCGTACGAGATCGAGATGCTGCGCGAGGCCACCCGTCGCGGCGTGCGTGCGCACCTGGCCGCCGAGCGCGCCTTCCGCGGCGGCGCCAGCGAGTTCGGCATCCACCTGTCCTACTGCCAGGCCGCCGGGCAGGATGCGGGCGAACTGCCCTACTCCAACATCGTCGCGCTCAACGAGCACGGCGCGGTACTGCATTACACCGAGCTCGATCGCGTGCCGCCCAGGCCCGCGCGCAGCTTCCTGCTCGATGCCGGCGCCAGCCACGGCGGCTATGCCTGCGACATCACCCGCACCCACGCAGCGGAGTCCGGCGGCGATTTCCAGGCGCTGATCGATGCAGTGGACCACGCCGAGCAGGCGCTGTGCGCGCAGGTGCGCGCCGGCGTCGACTACCGCCAGCTGCATCTGGATGCGCACCTGGCGCTCGCCGGCATCCTGAAGGACGCGGGCATCATCACCGTGCAACCCGAGGAGGCGGTGGCGACGGGCGTGAGCAGCGCGTTCTTCCCCCATGGCATCGGCCACGGCCTGGGCCTGCAGGTGCACGACGTGGCGGGTTTCGCTGCCTCCGACCGCGGCGGCACCATCGCCAAACCCGAAGGCCATCCCTACCTGCGGCTCACCCGGACCCTCGAGCCGGGCTTCGTGGTCACGATCGAGCCGGGGATCTACTTCATCGACATGCTGCTGGAAGACCTCAAGGCCGCGGGCCGTGGCGGCAGCGTGGACTGGAATCGCGTCGATGCGTTCCGCCCCTTCGGCGGAATCCGTATCGAGGACAACGTGGTCTGCACGGACGGCGAGCCGCTCAACCTGACGCGCGAGGCGTTCGCCGCCGGCTGATCGCGCAGCGCCCGGCCGGGCGGTGCGGTTCGCGCCGCTCCCGTGCCTTGCGTGCACGATCGGCCGTCCGACGGCACGGGCCGGAGCGATACAGCGACTGCCACCACGCCGCGAAGGGCGCCGCGCGGACATCTCGCAGCGCGCCCA
Source organism: Pseudomonadota bacterium (assembly GCA_023444765.1). GTDB lineage: Bacteria > Pseudomonadota > Gammaproteobacteria > Xanthomonadales > Xanthomonadaceae > Luteimonas. Next base: position 3,552 of record JAEXLY010000041.1, read on the forward strand.
GGCCGGGATGCTCCGCCGTCCCGGCCGCATCCCCAGGCACGCTGGAAGCGTCGCATGGCATGGCCCATACGGCACTTGCCGTGCTGCAACATCGTCCGCCCGCAAAATCGGTAAGAATCGGTTCACCGGCCGGGCCGGTGATGGTGGCCGTGCCCCGCCCGGATTCCGTGTCTCTTCACGCTCCACTTTTCCGGGGGAGGGTTCATGCTCGAGCAGTACGGTTTGGCGCTGGCACTGGTGTGCGCAGCGGTGGCGATCGTCTACGGCATCGTCCAGACGCAGTGGATCAACCGGCAGCCTGCCGGCAACGAACGCATGCAGCAGATCGCCGGCGCGATCCAGGAAGGGGCACGCGCCTACCTCAACCGCCAGTACCTGACCATCGGCATCGCCGGCGCGGTGCTGTTCGTGCTGGTCGGCCTGTTCCTCGACTGGTACACGGCGATCGGCTTCCTGCTCGGCGCTGTCCTCTCGGGCGCGGCCGGCTACATCGGCATGAACGTTTCGGTGCGTGCCAACGTGCGCACGGCGGAAGCGGCGCGCAAGGGCATGGGTCCGGCGATGGACGTCGCCTTCAAGGGAGGTGCCATCACCGGCATGCTGGTCGTCGGCCTCGGCCTGCTCGGCGTGGCCGGCTACTGGGCGGTACTGAACTTCGGCTTCGGCCTGCCGACCGCGGACGTGCTGCACGCACTGGTCGGCGTGGCGTTCGGCTCATCGCTGATCTCCATCTTCGCGCGCCTGGGCGGCGGCATCTTCACCAAGGGCGCGGACGTGGGCGCCGACCTCGTGGGCAAGGTCGAGGCCGGCATTCCCGAGGACGACCCGCGAAACCCCGCGGTGATCGCCGACAACGTGGGCGACAACGTCGGAGACTGCGCCGGCATGGCCGCCGACCTGTTCGAGACCTATGCGGTCACCGTGATCGCGACGATGCTGCTGGGCTACCTGATGGTCGGCGAAGTGGGCAGCAACGGCGTGCTGTATCCGCTGGTGCTGGGCGGGGTGTCGATCATCGCCTCGATCATCGGCGCGTTCTTCGTGAAGGTGAAGACCGGCGGCTCGATCATGGGCGCGCTGTACAAGGGCGTGATCGTGTCCGGCGTGCTGGCGGCGATCGCCTACTTCCCGATCACCCGTGAACTGATGGCGACCAACAGCCACGGCGCGATGAACATCTACTGGTGCGCGCTGATCGGCCTGGCGCTCACCGGCGCGATCGTGTGGATCACCGAGTACTACACCGGCACCCAGTACGGTCCGGTCAAGCATGTGGCGCAGGCCTCCACCACCGGCCATGGCACCAACATCATCGCCGGCCTCGGCGTGTCGATGAAGTCCACGGCGCTGCCGGTGATCGCCGTGTGTGCGGCGATCTGGGCCTGCTACGCGCTCGGCGGGCTGTATGGCATCGCGATCGCGGCCACCGCCATGCTGTCGATGGCCGGCATGATCGTGGCGCTGGACGCCTACGGGCCGATCACCGACAACGCCGGCGGCATCGCCGAGATGGCGGAGCTTCCGCCGGAAGTGCGCGACGTCACCGATCCGCTCGACGCGGTCGGCAACACCACCAAGGCGGTGACCAAGGGCTATGCGATCGGCTCGGCGGCACTGGCCGCGCTGGTGCTGTTCGCCGACTACACCCACAACCTCGAGGCGGCCAACCCGGGCACCACATTCGCGTTCGACCTGTCCGACCACCGGGTGATCATCGGCCTGCTGATCGGCGGCCTGATCCCCTACCTGTTCGGCGCCATGGCGATGGAAGCGGTCGGCCGCGCCGCCGGCAGCGTGGTCGAGGAAGTGCGTCGCCAGTTCCGCGAGATCGCGGGCATCATGACCGGCGAGGCCAAGCCGCAATACGACCGCGCGGTCGACATGCTCACCCGTTCGGCGATCAAGGAGATGATCGTCCCCTCGCTGTTGCCGGTGGTGGTGCCCATCATCGTCGGTCTCCTGCTGGGGCCCGAGGCGCTGGGCGGCCTGCTGATCGGCACCATCGTCACCGGCCTGTTCGTCGCGATCTCGATGACCACCGGCGGCGGCGCTTGGGACAACGCCAAGAAATACATCGAGGACGGCAACTTCGGCGGCAAGGGTTCGGAGGCGCACAAGGCTTCGGTGACCGGCGATACGGTCGGCGATCCCTACAAGGACACGGCCGGCCCGGCGATCAACCCGCTGATCAAGATCATCAACATCGTCGCCCTGTTGCTGGTACCGCTGCTCTAGGGCAGCGCGGCACCTTGCCGGGAAGGGCGGCCACTGGCCGCCCTTTTTCGTGCGGGCTCCCATCCGGCCGCGGGTACGCCC
>JAEXLY010000057.1 GCA_023444765.1 Pseudomonadota bacterium
GCGGCCCTTACTCCATCCGGAGCCCGTCCGTCATGACACCCGCAGAACCCGGCAAGACCCCGTCAGGCAAACGTGCAGCCAAGCGAGCCGCACCGCGCGCAGGCACCGCGCGCGCGCGCGGCCGCGAGGGCGGCGTGCTCGACCCGATCTTCGACGCCATCCGCAGGCGGGCCGGCAAGACCGGCAGCGAGACCGCCAACGCCTTCGCGGGCGCCTTCTACGGACGCATGACCGAGGACGAGCTGCCCGCGCACGATGCCGAAGGCTGGGCCGCGCTGGCCGAGGACCTGCTGGGCTTCGCCAGCCGGCGCAAGCCGGGCACGCCGCTGGTGCGCCTGTTCAATCCCGCGCGCGACAGCCACGGCTGGGAATCGCCCCGGACGGTGCTGCAGGTCGTCAACGACGATATGCCCTTCCTGGTCGATTCGGTGACCATGGCGCTGGCGGACGCCGGCGTGGGCGTGCACGTGCTGGGTCATCCGGTGATCCAGATCGCGCGGGACAGGGCCGGGCGCCTGACCGGCGTGGGCGTGGGCGAGACCGAGTCGGTGATGCATCTGGAGATCGACCGTCAGACCGCCGAGGGCATGGCGGCGATCGAGCTCAACATCCGCCAGGTGCTGGAGGACGTGCGCGCGATCGTCCGCGACTGGCCGGCGATGCGCGGCCGGATGCAGGAGGTGGCCGAGGAACTCGCCGGCCGGCCGCTGCCGGTCGGGGAGGGTGCGCGCGCCGAGGCGCAGGAGTTCCTGCGCTGGGCGGCCAATGACCATTTCACCTTCTTCGGCTACCGCGAGTACCAGCTGCGGCGCAAGGGTGGCGAGGAACTGCTGGTCGCGGTGGAGGGCAGCGGCCTCGGCCTGCTGAGCGGGAGCGGCGACGCCAGGGGCCGTCCGCTCAAGTCGCTGGCTGCGCACAACATCAGTTCCGACGGCGGCAGCGAGGTCCTCGTGCTCACGAAGACCAATGCGCGATCGACCGTGCACCGCCCCGGCTACATGGACTATATCGGCGTGCTCGGTTTCGACGCGCAGGGGCGTGCCGTGTCCGAGCAGCGCTTCCTCGGCCTGTACACCTCGGGCGCCTACAACCGCCGTCCCTGGGACATCCCGCTGGTACGCGAACGCTACGAGTACGTGATGCGCGAGTCGGGCCTGAAGCCGACCGGCCACAGCGGCAAGGCGCTCAAGCACATCCTCGAGACGCTCCCGCGCGACGAGCTGTTCCAGTGCTCGGAAGAGGAACTCTACCGCCTGGCCACCGGCGTCCTTGGCCTGCAGGAGCGCGTGCGCAGCCGCCTGTTCCTGCGCCGCGACCGCTACGGCCGCTTCTATTCGGTGCTTGTCTACATCCCGCGCGACCGGTTCAGCACCGAGGTCCGCCGCCGCGTCGAGGCGATGCTGCGCCGGGTGCTGCATGCCGACCATGTCGATGCCAACGTGGCGATCGGCGAATCACCGCTGGCGCAAGTCCATCTGATCGTGCGCCCGCGCAGCGGCGAGCGGGTCGAGGTCGACCAGGCCGTGCTGGAGCGCGAGCTGGCGGTGATCGTCCGCAACTGGCAGGACGACCTGCGCGACGCGCTGGTCGAGCGACACGGCGAGGAGCGCGGGCTGGCGCTGGCCGGCCGCTACGGCCGGGCGCTGCCGGCCGGCTACATCGAACATGCCACTCCCGCGATCGCCGCCGACGACGTCGAGCGGCTGGCGGCACTGGGCGAGGGCAGCGACCTGGAGCTGAGCCTGCAGCAGCTGCCGTCCCCGCCGCCGGGCGAAACCGCGCTGCGTTTCAAGCTCTACCGCAGCGGTGGCGACATCGCGCTGTCGGACGCGCTGCCGATGATGGAGAACCTCGGCCTGCGCGTGGTCACCGAGCACCCCTACCGGCTCGAGCTCGAGGGCGGTCCGCTGTACGTCCAGGACTTCGAGGTTGAAGCGGGGGCGGCCGGGATCGACGTCGCCCGGGCCGGCGCGGACTTCACCGAAGCCTTCGCGCGGCTGTGGCGCGGCGATGCGGAGAACGACGGATTCAACCGGCTGGTGCTGGGCGCGTCGCTGACCTGGCGCCAGGTGGCGCTGCTGCGCGCCTACGCCAAGTATCTGCTGCAGGTCGGCGTGCCGTTCTCGCAGAGCTACATCGAGGACGCCTTCGGCCGCAACCCGCTGATCGCGCGGGTGCTGGTGGAACTGTTCGAGGCACGCTTCGACCCCGACGAGGCGGCGGCCGGCGTTGGCGCGGGGCGCCTGGCCGAGCAACTGCGCGCGCTGGTGGGCGGCGACGACGCGTTGCGTCCGGTGCTGCAGCCGGTGGTCGACGCCCGCTCGCACGGCCGTGCCGGGCGAGCCGATGCCGTGCGGCGCGCACTCAGGGCGTTGCTGGACAACGTCTCCAGCCTCGACGAGGACCGCATCCTGCGCAGCTTCATGGGCATGATCGATGCCACCCTGCGCACCAGCTACTTCCAGCGCGACGCCGAGGGCGCATACAAGCAGACCATCGCCTTCAAGTTCGACCCGGCCAACGTGCCCGAACTGCCCAGGCCCAAGCCCTACCGCGAGATCTTCGTGTACGGGCCGCGCATCGAGGGTACCCACCTGCGCTTCGGCCCGGTGGCGCGCGGCGGCCTGCGCTGGTCGGACCGGCGCGAGGACTTCCGTACCGAAGTGCTGGGCCTGGTGAAGGCGCAGATGGTGAAGAACACCGTCATCGTCCCGGTGGGCTCCAAGGGCGGGTTCGTCGTCAAGCGGCCACCGGCCGGCGGCGACCGCGAGGCGCTGTTCGCCGAAGGCGTGGCCTGCTACAGGCTGTTCATCAGCGGCCTGCTCGACATCACCGACAACATCATCGACGGCGAGATCGTGCCGCCGCGCGACGTGGTGCGCCACGACCAGGACGATCCCTACCTGGTGGTGGCCGCCGACAAGGGCACGGCCACGTTCTCCGACACCGCCAATGGCATCGCGCGCGAGTACGGCTTCTGGCTGGACGACGCCTTCGCTTCCGGCGGTTCGGTCGGCTACGACCACAAGGGCATGGGCATCACCGCGCGCGGCGCGTGGGAGTCGGTCAAGCGACACTTCCGCGCGCTGGGGCACGATTCGCAGTCGCAGGACTTCACCTGCGTCGGCATCGGCGACATGTCCGGCGACGTGTTCGGCAACGGCATGCTGCTGTCCAGGCACATCAGGCTGGTGGCGGCGTTCGACCACCGCCATATCTTCATCGATCCCGATCCCGACGCGGCCCGTTCCTACGCTGAACGCGAGCGCATGTTCCGGGTGCCGCGCTCGAGCTGGGCGGACTACGACGCGAAGCTGATCTCCAGGGGCGGCGGCGTGTATCCGCGCACGCTCAAGTCGATCGAGATATCCGCGCAGGCGCGCGAGGCCCTCGGCCTGCCGGAAGGCACCACCTCGATGACGCCCAATGCGCTGCTTTCGGCGATCCTGAAGGCGCCGGTGGACCTGCTGTGGAACGGCGGCATCGGGACCTACGTCAAGGGCAGCACCGAACAGCATGCCGACGTGGGCGACCGCGCCAACAATGCGATCCGCGTGGACGGCCGCGACCTGCGCTGCCGCGTGGTGGGCGAGGGCGGCAACCTGGGCATGACCCAGCTCGGCCGCATCGAGGCCGCGCGCAACGGCGTGCTGCTCAACACCGACTTCATCGACAACTCGGCCGGCGTGGACACCTCCGACCACGAGGTGAACATCAAGATCCTGCTCAACGCCCAGGTGCGCGAGGGCAGGTTGAAGATGGATGCGCGCAACAGGCTGCTGGCGTCGATGACCGACGAGGTCGCCCAGCTGGTGCTGTGGGACAACTACCGCCAGAACCAGGCGATCAGCCTGATGGAGCGGATGAGCGTCTCGCGCCTGGGTTCCAAGCAGCACTTCATCCGCACGCTGGAGCAGCAGGGCCTGCTCGACCGGCAGATCGAGTACCTGCCGTCCGATGCCGAGCTGGCCGAGCGCAAGAGCCGCGGCGAGGGCCTGACCCGGCCGGAACTGGCGGTGCTGCTGTCCTACTCCAAGCTGGTGGCGTTCGACGAACTGCTGCGCTCGGACGTGCCGGAGGATCCGTACCTTTCCAAGGAGCTGCAGCGCTACTTCCCCAAGCCACTGCAGAAGAAGTACGCGCAGGCCATGGAGCAGCACCGGCTCAAGCGCGAGATCATCGCCACCGCCGTCACCAACACGATGATCAACCGCATGGGCGCGACATTCCTGCTGCGCATGCAGGAAGACAGCGGCCGCAGCTATGGCGAGGTGGCCAAGGCCTTCACCATCACCCGCGAGACGCTCGAGGCGCGGGCACTGTGGCTGGAGATCGACGCCCTCGACGGCAGGATCGCCGAGTCGGTGCAGATCGACGCCCTGCAGGTGATCTGGAACCTGCAGCGCTCGTTCACGCGCTGGCTGCTGTCGCGGCCGGGCGCGATTCCGGACATCACCACGGCGGTGGATCGCTACCACGGCGGCTTCCGCGACATCCGCGCGGGCGACAACATCCTGCCCGACTCGATGCGCCCGGAATACGAGGCGAGCCTGGCAGACTGGCTCGCCAAGGGCGTCCCGTCCGCGCTGGCCGGCCAGCTGGCGGCGCTGCCCTACCTGGAGCCCTGTGCCGACATCATCGAGCTGGCCGCCGAACGCAAGCGCAAGCCGGTGGACGTGGCCAAGCTGCACTTCCGCGTCGGCGAAGCGCTGCGGGTGCCGTGGCTGACGCGGCAGATCGATGCGCTCGAGGTGGACGGCCGCTGGCATGCGGTGGCCCGTGGCGTCCTGCGCGAGGAACTGGCCGCGCAGCAGCGCATCATCGTCGGCCAGGTGCTGGACGCGCCGGGCAACACCGCCGAGCAGAAGGTACGGGCCTGGCTGGAGCGCGAGGATCCGGCTTTGCGCTTCACCCTGGCGATGCTCGCCGAGCTGGCGGCGCAGAAGACGGTGGACTACCCGACCGTCTCGGTGGCGGTACAGCGCCTGTCGCAGCTCGCACAGCGCGGCTGACCGGCCCGCCGGCCGTGGCATGCGC
>JAEXLY010000063.1 GCA_023444765.1 Pseudomonadota bacterium
GGGGGGACCGGGGGTCCCGGGCCCCGCGGGGGGGCGACGCCCCGGCGCCGGCATCCGGATCCAGCATGGCAGCCAGTCGCCGCGCATCGAACGGCGCGTGCACCTTGGCATCGTTGTCGAAGTAGCAGTACACGTCGCGCGGATGACGGGAGATGCGATCGCGGATCGCACGGCGTGCGCCGCGCGGCTGCCCGCCGCGCTGCCATGCGCGCACGCGCCGCGCCCAGCCGGCCAGCGCGGGGTCGCCGTAACCGCTGACATACAGTTCGGCATCGCCATGCAGGCGGACGTACATGAAATCCGTGGTGACCTCCTCCACCAGCGGCCAGCGCCCGGCGGTGTCGGCCACCACCAGCGCCATGCCACGCGTGCGCAGCATGTCGAGGAAGGCCGGATCGACGAAGCTGTCGTGGCGCACCTCGAAGGCGTGTCGCAACGGTCCGTGGTGGCGCGGCTTGAGCACCGCGCGCCCCTTCAGCCGCGACGCATCGCGCCGGCGTGCGAGCCGCGCCGCGGCGGCGGTATCGTCCGGCAACAGGTCGATGAAGGCCTGCATGCGCGCGGCGTCGAAGCGCATGCGTTCGGGAAACTGCCACAACAGGGGCCCGAGCTTGTGGCCCAGCGCCAGCACGCCCTGCGCGAAGAAGGTCGCCAGCGCCTGCTCGACGCCGCGCAACTGCAGCATGTGGGTGATGTATCGGCTGCCCTTGACCGCGAACTGGAAATCGTCCGGCGTCTCGTCGTACCAGCGACGGAAGCTGTCCGGATGCTGGAGCGAGTAGAAGCTTCCGTTGAGCTCGATCGTGCTGAAGCAGCGCGACGCGTACTCCAGCTCGCGCCGTTGCGCCAGCCCGGCCGGGTAGAAGTTGCCCCGCCAGCGCGGATAGCGCCAGCCGGAGATGCCGATGCGTGCGCGGCCCGGTGCCGCCATGTCCGCTGGCCGTGTCCGCAACGGCGCGGCTCAGCCGCCCGCCAGGCCTCCGCCAACGCGTCCGGGCAACGCGCCTTCGTCTTCCGCCTCGGGGTCCTCCAGGTCGCCCACCTCACGGTCCAGCCCGGCCTCGGAGTGCGGCTGGTGGCGGCGCTGCGGCGCGTCCTCTTCGGGCCCGGCGTCCGGCGCTCCCTTGCTGCGCCTGCTGTCATCCGGATGCATGTGCGGCTCCTCGTTATGCGAGGCGCCGAGGCTATCGTGCACACCGTGAAGGCGCGGCGCAGGGCCTTGTGCCGCGCGGTGCGCCGCGCCTGGCCGTGGTGATCCCCGGTCTCGCCTGCTTTGCGCATCCGCGGCGCCGCGCGATGATGGTTCCGCACGCCGGGCGTGCCCGATTCCGAGGAGGTGCCGCATGACCCCACTGGACAAGCCGCTTCGCCGCCAACTGCAGATCGACGAGGCCATCTACACGCTGACCATCGATCCCGACGGCCTCAAGCTCGTCCCCAAGGGCAAGCGCAAGGGGCTGGAGCTGCGCTGGCAGGACCTGGTCAACGGCGACGCAGCGCTCGCCGCCGCACTGCAGGCGTCGGTCGGAACCTGACGCCGCCTCGCGCGTCGAGCGGCGCTTGCCCGCGCCTCATCGACACGCGTCCTGCCGGCCGCGTACCGGGGCCACGCGGCGTCGGCTGCGTCGCGTGCGCCTGCACGCGCGGGGCCGCGGACTTGCACCGGCGCCACGCAGTGGCGAGGATGGAACCGCCATCCACCCAGCCAGGAGCCCCGATGCACGCATCCACCGGCCAACGCGCCGGCCTCCGTCTCCATGCCGCGGCGACCACGCCGCCCGTCCCGGCCAGTCTCCTGGCCGATGAATTCACCCCGCTGCAGCACATCCTCATCGGCCGTCACCCGCGCTTCGGCGCCCAGCTGTTCCTCGACGGCGACCTGCAGATCTCCGAATCCGACACCGCCTATGGCGTCGCCATGGCCAGCCCGCTGCTGGAACTGCGCCGCCCGGCGCGCATCGCCATCCTGGGTGGGGGCGACGGCGGGGTGCTGTGCGAACTGCTGCGCACGATCGAACCGCTGGACGCAGAGCCGTCGCGGATCACCCTGGTCGAGATCGACCAGCGCGTGATCGATCTTTCGCGCCAGCACCTCCCTGCGCTGGCCGGCGATGCGTTCGACAGCCCGCACGCCGAGATCGTCGTCGGCGATGCCTTCGCCTGGATCGCGCGGGCGCGCGACCTGGATGCCGTGATCTACGACCTCACCATGGACCCGGTGCGCGAGAGCCAGAGCCGTGCCGCCTTCATCGCCGGGATGATCGCGCACATCGCACGGGCGCTGCGTCCGGGCGGGATCCTGAGCATGCAGTGCTGCGGCCACGGCCTGCGCGATGCGGCCGACCGTGCCACGCGGCGCGAAGTCCTGCCGCTGATCCGCCAGGCGGTGGACGACCACTTCCAGGACCGCTGCGAGCAGGGCGTGCTGGTGCCTTCCTACCGCGACCTGTGGACCTTCCTCAGCGCGCGAAAACCGGCCTGAGTTCCCGCCGCAGCCGCAGGTACGCCGGCAGCAGTGCCAGCGCCCGCGCCACCACGAACACCACGAATGCCGCCCACAGGCCGTGGTTGTCCCACAGCGCCGCGGCCGGCCACGCGCAAACCAGGAATACCGACAGCGACAGCAGCCCGGCGTTGCGCATCTCGCGCGTACGCGTGGCGCCGATGAAGATGCCGTCGAGCTGGAACGCGGCCACCGACAGCAGGACGTAAAGCGCTGCCCAGGGCAAGTGGCTGCGCGCGGCGGCGGCCACCTCCGGCAGGGACGTCAGCAGCGCCACCACCGCACCGCCGAAGACGGCCACCGCCAGGGCCAGCACCACGGCGGTCGACAGCGCCAGCTCGCTCGACAACCGCACCACGCGCCCGAACCTGGCGCCGTCGCGCGCGCCCACCGCAGCACCCACCAGCGCCTCGGCCACGAACGCGTAGCCGTCCAGGAAGAACGCGCTGAACGACACCAGCTGCAGCAGCACATGGTTGGCCGCCAGGATGGCATCGCCGAAGCGCGCGCCTTGGCTGGCGAACCATCCGAACCCGGCGAGCAGGGACAGCGTGCGCACCATGATGTCGCCATTGGCGGACAGCATCATGCGGATCCGCGCGCGATCGGCCAGCCGCGCCAGCGACAGCCATGGCAGCGCATCGACATGCCGCGCCCGAAGCAGGCGCCACAACAGCAGGGCTGCCACGAGACAGGTGGTCCACTCCGCGATCGCCGTGCCCAGGCCGATGCCGCGTGCGCCCAGTCCCAGCGTGCCGGCCAGGTACACATCGAGCGCCGCGTTGAGTCCGTTGAGCAGGAGTTGTATCGCCAGCAGCGTACGGCTGCGGCCCAGGCCGATGAGCGCGCCGCCGAACGCGTACAGCATCAGCGCCGCCGGTGCCCCCCAGATCCGCGCCTGGAAGTACTCCCTGCCGGCACCTTCGACGGCCTGGCTGGCATCCATCAGCATGAAGTAGGCGCCGGCAAGCGGCCACTGCAGCGCAATCACCGCGATGCCGAGGGCCGATCCCAGCAGCAGCGCCCGGGCCAGGGTCGCGCGCACCTCCGCCTCGTCGCCGGCTCCAGCGGCCTGCGCCACGAAACCGGTGGTGGCCATGCGCAGGAAGCCGAAGCTCCAGAAGATGAAGTTGAACAGCAGCACGCCCAGCGCCAGTGCGCCCAGGTCCGACGCCGTGCCGTGATGCCCGATGACCGCGGTATCCACCAGGCCCAGCAGGGGAACCGAGGCGTTGGCCAGGATGATCGGCCAGGCCATGCGCAGGATCGACAGGCGGGTCGGGACCGGTCTCGGCGCGTGGGCGGACTGCATCGCCGCATGATGCCGCAGCCCGGCGGCCGCGTCGCAGGATCAGGACCCGGTGGCGGGTCGCGCCAGCTGTTCCCGGACAGCCTCGCGCAGCTCCTCGAGTCCATACGGTTTGCGCAGCACCTGCAGGCCGAGCGCGGAGGCGTCGTCGCCGGTCGATTCCGCATAGCCGCTGGTCAGCAGCACCGGCAGCTCCGGCCTGCGACGGCGGAGCTCGCGCGCCAGTTCGATGCCGTTCGTGCCCCCGGGCATCATGATGTCCGACAGCACCAGGTCGACGCGGCGACCGTCGGCCAGCGCGCCCAGCGCGCCCTTGGCACCCGACACATGCAGTACCTGGCAGCCGATGCCGCGCAGCATGTCGGCGACCAGATCGGCCACCTCCGCATCGTCCTCGACCAGCAGCACGTGCAGGTCGGGCGCGGGCGCTCCCGCCCCGGGCGCCACCGCCCTGCCCTCGCGGGCACGCGCCTCCTCGCGGGAACGCGGCAGCAGCAGGGTGATGGTCGTGCCCTCGCCGAGCACCGAGTCGATCTCCACGCGTCCGCCCGACTGCTTGGCGAACCCGTACACCTGCGCCAGGCCCAGCCCCGACCCCTTGCCCACGTCCTTGGTGGTGAAGAACGGCTCGAACACCCGCGCCTTGACCTCGTCGGACATGCCACTGCCGGTATCGCGCACCGACAGCCGCACGAGTTCCCGGTCCTGGCCCGGGGCGCTTTCCACGATGTTGGCGCCGGCGATGGTGAGCCGGCCGCTGCCGTCCATGGCGTCGCGGGCATTCACCGCGAGGTTGAGGACGGCCAGTTCCAGTTCTCCGGCATCGACCCGCACCGGCCACAGCCCCGGTTCCAGATGCACTTCCACTTCGACGTCGCCGCGCAGGCTGCGATCGAGCAGTTCGCTCATGTTCGCGAGCAGGCCCGGCAGGTCGACGGTTTCCGCGCGCAGCGCATGGCTGCGCGAGAACGTCAGCAGCTGCCGGG
>JAEXLY010000112.1 GCA_023444765.1 Pseudomonadota bacterium
TCTTTGTTTTGGGGGGGGGGGGGGGGGGGGGGGGGGGGGGGGGGCCCCCCCCCCCCCCCCCCCGCGCCGATTCGAGGATCCTCGCGTCGAGCGAGGCCGAGGGCGCCGCGCCCGATTCCAGGCGCGACAGTCGCAGCGCCATCTCGCGCTCTTCGGGCGTCAGCGGCTCGCGCTCGCGCCGGGTCATGACGGGTTCCCCAGCCGCGCGCGCAGCTTGTCCATGGCATAGCGCAGGCGCGACTTCACCGTTTCCCGGCCCACGCCGGTCGCTTCGCCGATCTCCTCCAGGCTCAGTTCCTGCTCCAGCCGCAGGACGATCACCTCGCGCTGCTCCGGCGGCAGTTCGTCGAGCGCCAGCTGCAACCGGCGCCGCTGCTCGAACTCCGACAGCTGCCGCTCCGGAGTCTGCGGATCCGGCATGCCGCCGATGCGCGCGTCGGCATCGGCCGGCGCGGCGGGGCGGTGCTGCAGGGCGCGCCAGTGGTCGGCCAGGCGGTTGTGGGCGATCCGGTAGAGCCAGGTCCGGAAGGCGGCGTCCGGCGTCCACCCGGCCCGCGCGCCGATCACCTTCTGCCAGATGTCCTGGAACAGCTCGTCGGCGAGCGCGGCGTCGCGCAACTGGCGCACCAGGAACCGGTACAGCCGCAGCCGGTAGCGCCCGTACAGGGCCTCGAACGCGGCGACGTCGCCGCCGGCATAGGCCAGCATCAACGCCTCGTCGCTGGGTTCGGGATCGCTGGCAGGCGCGGCTTCGGTCACGCCGGGCAGGGTAAGCGCTGGCCCGGTGCGAGTGAAGCGGGGCAGGGCGAGGGAAGATGACATGGCCATGGGGAACGGACGGAAGCGGCGTACGGGGTTGCCGTTTCGCCTGGCGGATGCCGTTATGCTTTTCCGATGGAGGTGTCGCAGCCGTGAATATCCCCGTGGTCGAGGCGCAGATGCAGGACCCGGGGGAAAGCGCGGGCCTGGCCGACCTTGGGCCACTGCTGGCCAGGACCCTTCCGCCCGGCGCCGCGGTGGCGTTGGGCTGGGACGATCCGTTGCTGGGCACCGGGCTCTCGCACAGCGGCGCGGCGGCCGCGGCATCGGCCGAGGCGGTCGCCGGGATCCTGGCCGGCGGCGAAGCCGCGCCCGGTCGCCACGCCCTGGTCCTGTCCTGGACGCTGGCCGACACCCGCGTGGCCCTGGTGGCGCATCCCGGCCGGCGGCTGCCCCCGGTGCTGCGCGAGAGCTGGGCAAGCCTTGCGCGCGGCACGGTGAACGCGCACTTCGCCTGCGCCCGGGCCCAGTCGCGCTTCGAGGGCCTGCGCAAGTCCGAGCGGCTGCGCCAGGCCCTGTTCGAGATCGCCGACCTGTCCGGCGCCAGCCTGGACATGCAGGAGATGCTGGCGCGGATCCACGCCATCGTCGGCACCCTGATGCCGGCCGAGAACTTCTACATCGTCCGCTACGACAACGTCCGCGAGACCTTGCGCTTCCTCTACTTCGTCGACCAGCGCGACCCCTGGCGGGCGGATCCGGACGAGGAACTGCCGCTGGCCGAGATGCCCACCAGCCTGACCGTGGCGATGCTGCGCAGCGGCCAGCCGATGCTGGGCTCGTCCGAGCAGGTCCGCCACGCGCTGGGCGTCGCGCGCGACCCCGCGCACGGGCCCGACAGCGCGGACTGGCTGGGCGTGCCGATGCGCCGCGACGGCTGCGTGAGCGGCGCGGTGGTGGTGCAGAGCTACGACCAGCCGCAGCGATACACCCAGGAGGACCGCGCGCTGCTGGAGTTCGTCGCCCAGCACATCCTCACCGCGCTCGACCGCAAGTCGGCGCACGAGGAGCTGGAGCGGCGCGTGGACGAACGCACGCGCGAGCTGCAGCACGCCAACTGGGTGCTGGAGGCCGAGATCGTCGAACGCGAGCGCGCCGAGCGCCTGCAGCGCGCGCTGTTCCGGATCAGCGAAGTCTCCATCACCGCCGGCAGCATCGAGCGGTTCTACGCCGACGTGCACGCGATCATCGACGAACTGCTGGACGCGCGCAATTTCTACATCGCCCTGCTCAGCGACGATGGCAGTGCGCTCGAGTTTCCCTATTCGGTGGACGAGCACGATCCGGTGCGCAGGCCGCGGCGGCTGGGCATGGGCCTGACCGAGTACGTGATCCGCACCGGCCAGGCCCTGCTGGTCGACCGCTACGGCATGTCGCAGCTGGAGAACGCCGGGCAGATGCGCGGCCACGGCACGCGGGCGCACTGCTGGCTCGGCGTGCCGCTGAGCCGCGACGGCGTTACCTGCGGCGTCATCGCGGTGCAGAGCTACGGCCCGGACGTGGGCTTCACTCCCGCCGACCAGGACCTGCTGACCTTCGTCGCGCATCACGTCGACGGCGCGCTGGCGCGCAAGCGCGCGCAGGAGGCGCTCAAGGCCACGCATGCGGAGCTGGAGTTCCGGGTCGAGGCGCGCACGCGCGAGCTGGAACAGGCCAACCGCGAACTGCGCGCGCAGATCGGCGAGCGCGTGCGCGCGCAGCAGCGCCTCACCCACCAGGCCCGCCACGACGACCTCACCGGCCTGCCCAACCGCGTGTTCCTGCTCGATCGCCTCGACGGGATGATGCGGCGCATGCACGAGCCCGGGCGCTTGCCGTTCGCGGTGCTGTTCCTCGACCTCGACCGCTTCAAGCTGATCAACGACTCGATGGGCCACGCCGCGGGTGATGCCATGCTGATCGAGATCGGGCGCCGCATCCGCGCCGCGATCGGCAGCGACGATGTGGTCGCACGCCTGGGCGGCGACGAGTTCGCGATCGTGCTGGCCTCGGTCGAGGGCGCGCTGTCGGCCGAGACCCGCGCCGCGCGCATCCTGCGCAAGCTGGGCCGCTCGATGTGGGTGGCCGGGCGCGAGCTGTTTCCGTCGGCCAGCATCGGCATCGCCCTGTGGCAGTCGCGTTACCGCCACGCCGACGAACTGCTGCGCGATGCCGACGCGGCCATGTACCGCGCCAAGGCGCGCGGCCGCGACCGCAGCGCGCTGTTCGACGAGGAAATGCGCGCCGAGGCGATGCGCCTGCTCGACCTGGAGGCCGACCTGCGCCGCGCGATCCAGCGCGACGCGTTCGAGCCGCACTTCCAGCCGATCGTGCGCCTGGCCGATGGCGCGGTGGTCGGCCACGAGGCGCTGCTGCGCTGGAAGCATGAGCTGCACGGCTGGCTTCCGCCCTCGGAGTTCCTGCGCGTGTGCGAGGACAGCGGCCTGATCGAACAGGTCGACTGGCTGCTGTACCGGCGCGTGGTCGGCTGGATGGCGCACAACCGCGACGGCTACGTGTCCATCAACGTCTCCCCGCGCCACTTCCACGCCGAGGACTTCGCCGAGCGCCTGCTGCGCATCGCAGGCGAGGCCGGCGTCGATCCTCGCAGGCTGCGCATCGAGATCACCGAAGGCGCGCTGCTGGACGACGCCCCACGCGCCGCGCGCATCCTCGGCACCCTGCGCGCGCACGGGGTGCTGGCGCTGCTGGACGACTTCGGCACCGGGTTCTCGGCACTGTCCTACCTGCACCGCTTCCCGATCCAGGCGCTCAAGATCGACCAGAGCTTCATCGCCGGGCTCTCGGGAGAGAGCCAGGCCGAGAGCCTGGCGCTGGTGCGCGCGATCCTGGCCCTGGCCGGGACCCTGGGCATCGACACCATCGGCGAGGGCGTCGAGACCCCGCAACAGCGGCAACTGCTGTCGGAGATGGGCTGCGCCTACGGGCAGGGCTACCTGTTCGGGCGGCCGCGACCCGCGCAGGCCGCGGCCGCCGCCCTGCTCACCGCCTGATCAGCGCGCGACCGGAAGCGATTCCGCCCCGTCGCGTCCGGCCACCAGCGCCGCGGCCTCGCCGACCAGTTCCACGAACTCGGCGCGCAGCTTCCACGGGTCGTCGCCCCGCGCCTGCCGCGCGCTGGCTGCGATCGCGTCCCAGTCCCAGTTGCCCAGGCGCCCGCCGCCGCGGAGCGCATCGGCGAACGCCGCCACCGTGGCCGCGAAGCGCATCGACTCACCCGGCGCCGACCGCATCGCCGAACGCGTGACCGGGGTTTCGATCAGCCTGCTCTGCGTCTGGCCGGGCCGCTTGTAGCGCAGGCGCAGGTGCGCGAACTCGTCAGCCCTGGACGCATCGGGCGTCGCCGCCGCCCCGTAGCGCAGCGCCGGCAGCTGCTCGCCGCCCGAGCCGGCCAGGGCGATCTCGTACAGCGCGGTGACCTCGTGGCCGGCGCCGATGTCGCCGGCATCGACACGGTCGTTGGCGAAATCCTCGCGCGCCAGCAGGCGGTTTTCGTAGCCGACCAGGCGGTACTCCGAGACCAGCGCCGGGTTGAACTCCAGCTGGATCTTCACGTCCTGGGCGATGGTCAGCAGGGTCGAAGACATCTCCTCCACCAGCACCTTGCGCGCCTCGAGCAGGGTGTCGATGTAGGCGTGGTTGCCGTCGCCGGCGTCGGCCAGGCGTTCGGCCAGGTGGTCGTTGTAGTTGCCCCGGCCGAAGCCGAGCGTGGTGAGTGCGATGCCGGACCGGCGCTGGTCGGCGACCATCGTTTCCAGCGAACCGCCATCGACGGTGCCCACGTTGAAATCGCCGTCGGTGGCCAGGATCACGCGGTTGACGCCGCCCTCGATGAAGGCGTGCCGCGCCATCGCATAGGCCAGGCGGATGCCGTCGCCGCCGTTGGTGCTGCCACCGGCCTCCA
Source organism: Pseudomonadota bacterium (assembly GCA_023444765.1). GTDB lineage: Bacteria > Pseudomonadota > Gammaproteobacteria > Xanthomonadales > Xanthomonadaceae > Luteimonas. The sequence goes on from JAEXLY010000112.1 coordinate 4,724, forward strand.
GGCGCGCGAGCGCGGCCAGGATCTCGTGCTTGCGATCGCCCGGCGTCGGCGGCAGCACCAGGCCGGCCGAACCCGCGTAGACCACGATCGATACCCGGTCCTGCGCACGCAACTGCCCGGTGAGTTCGGCGAACGCCTGCTTGAGCAGGGGCAGCTTGTCGGGAGAGTTCATCGATCCCGACGTATCGATCAGGAACACCAGGTTGGCCGGCGGCAGGTGCGCCTTGGGCACATCAAAGCCCTTGATGCCGATCATCAGCAGATGGCGTTTCGCGTTCCATGGCGCGGGCGCGATCTCGACGGTGGCGCGGAACGGCGTGTCCGCCGAATCGGGCCCGGGGTGGCCGTAGTCGAAGTAGTTGATGAACTCTTCCGCGCGCACAGCGTCGGCCGGCGGGCGCACGCCGCCGCGGAGCATCCGCCGCACGTTGCTGTAGCTGCCGGTGTCCACGTCGATGGAGAAGGTGGACACCGGTTGCTCGCTCACGCGCTGCACCGGGTTGTCCTGGCGTTCGGCGTACTGCTCGGTATTGGCCGGCTGCGCGACAAGGGGCGGCGGCGCGGGCGGGGCGGGCATCGCCACCAGCGTGGCGGGCGTGGCCGCATGCCGCCCGCGCAGTGGCGTCCGACGTGCCTGTCCGGCCTGGGCGCGCGCGCCCGACACCGCGATCGCGTCGAGCTGCATGTCGCCGGCGGGTTCGGGCGCGGCCTCGACGACGGAGTCGGGCCGGGTGCTGCAGGCGGTGGCGGCAATCGCGGCGACCAGGGCAAGGGCGAGAACGTGGCGATGCATGGCGGTGCTCCGTGGTGGACGGGAGGTTGAACGGGCGCGTCGGGGGAATGGGGTTGGGGCGCCGGTGGGTGTGGCGGAGGCGTGGTGCTGCGGGCCCCCACCCCAACCCTCCCCCGCGAGCGGGGAGGGGGCAAAGCGCGCGACCTCTGTTTCTTCCTTCCCCATCTGCGGCGGAGGGGCGAAGCGCGCGCGCTCTGTTTCTCCCTCCCGCCTGCGCGAGGGGGGAAAGCGCACGCCCTCTGTTTCTTCCTTCCCCACCTGCGGCGGAGGGGCGAGGCGCACGCACTC
>JAEXLY010000183.1 GCA_023444765.1 Pseudomonadota bacterium
GTGGTGGCCGGGGCCGGACGCGCCGGCGGTGACCCGCCGGGCGGAGCAGGTGGCGCCGGCGGAGCGGGCGAGGGAGGCGCCGCGGGCGGCCAACTCGAGCCCGGGACCACGACCTGGGTGCGTCCGGCCTTGCGGTCGCGCAGGTACTCGACCTGCACGCGCTCGCCGTCGTCCTTGCCGCGCAACTGGGCCATCACCTCGCGCGGCGTCGCCACCGCCCTGCCGTCGATGCGCTGGATCACGTCGCCCGCCTGCAGGCCGTCGAGCCCGCCGGTCGAGAGCACCAGCACGCCGCGGTCCGTCCCGAAGTAGCGCCCCAGCTGCGGATCCAGCGCAGCCAGGTTCAAGCCCGTCCAGCGGAAAGCGGACAGCAGCCGCGGCGCGCGGCAGTCCTCGCCGCTGCAGCCGGCGCCTTCGCGGCTGATGCGGACGATCTCGCGGCGCACGTCCGGAGCGATGCCCGGCACCGACTCCAGCGCGAGCACGCCGGCGTCGATGCCTTCGCGGGCAGATGCGATGGCGCGTTCGAGGTGGCCGTCGTCGAGCCATTCGAAGCGCCCGCCGTCGTCGGTCGCTATGGCGACGGCGCGGGTGCGGGTCGCCGGCGTCACCGTGACGCTGGCGCCGCGGCCCTCGCGCTGGTAGCCCAGGCGCGCGGGTTCGCCTGCGCCGAGGTTGCCGAGCAGCTTGCGGGTGTTCTCCAGGCGCAGTTCGGCGCTGCTGCCCAGGATCTGCACCCCGTCGACGGACAGCAGCCGGTCGCCGCTGCGCAGCCCGGCCCTGGCGGCCGCGCCGTCGGGAGTGACCCCGGTGATGCGGACGCCCGGCTTGTCGTCGCCGGCCAGCAGCACGCCGATCATCGGCCGCTGGCGCGCCTGCTCGACGCGCCCGCGCATGCTGTGGGCCGGTTCGCCATGTTCGCGCGAGAGCTCGGCGACGCGCGCCGCGGCCTTGCGCAGCGCCTCCTGTGCCTGCGCCAGTTCCCGCGCTTCGGCGGCGGCATCGCGCGCCGGATCGCTGGCCGTGGCGGTGCCGCCCAGCAGGGCGGCCAGCGCGGCGGCCAGCAGGGTGGTGGACCGGAATCTCATGGATGAAGTCTCCAGAAAAAGCGGGAAGATCAGTCGACGAGGACCAGCGCGGCGTCGTAGCGAGTGCCCTGGGCCACGAGCCAGCGACGGTTGCTCTCGAACCCGGTGAGCGCGCGCAGCGCTTCCACACGTTGCTCCCACAGCGCTGCCTGCGCGTCGCGCGCGAGGCCGGGCTGGGCCAGCGCCGCATCGATCGCGGCCAGCCGCTCCCCGAGGGTGTCGGAGAACACGGCGGCCGTGGCGGTGGACACGCGTTCGTCGCGCGCGACGGCCAGCAGCGATTCGAGCCGGGCGGATTCGGCGTAGAGCTGCTCGAGCGGCTCCCGCGCGTCGGCCATGGCGGCATCGGGACCCGGCGCCGGCGCGGCGTCCAGTGCGCCGCGCCAGGGCGCGACGAGGGTGAGCGCCACCACGGCCGCGGCAATGCCGGCGGCCCAGCGCGGCCAGCGCCACTGTCCTGGGGGGCGCGACGGCGCGCGCGCGGGCTGCCTGGCATCGAGCCGCGCCGACAGCGCGTTCCAGCCGCCAGGCGGAGGCGTCTCAAGCGGAAGCGCCGACAGCGCCTCGCACCAGTCCCGCGGCGCGGAGGGATCTTGGTCATGCATGGCTGGTGGCCTCCACCGGACGCGCGTCCGGCTCGAGCCGGGCGCGCAGGCGGCGGGTGCCGCGCGCGAGTTGCGATTTCGAAAAACTGGTGGTGCGCTGCATCAGCACGCCGATCTCCTCATGGGTATAGCCTTCGGCGTGGTACAGCCACAGCACGCTGCGGGTGGGCGCGGGCAGCGCGGCCAGGGCGCGCTGCAGGATGGCCGCGTCGGCCGCGGCGGGCGGCAGCGGCATGGCGTCGTCCGCGGGTTCGTGCAGGTCGATCTCCAGCCCGTCGGGCTGCTGGCGCGCGCGCCGCAGCCGCATCAACGCCTCGTTGACCGCGATCTGGCGCAGCCACCCCCAGAACGGGCTGTCGCCGCGGAAGCCGTCGATCCTGTCCATCACCTTGAGCATCGTGTCCTGCACCACTTCGGCCGCCTCCTCGCGATCGCCGCAGATCCGCAGCGCCAGGGTGAACACGGGCCGTTCGAACCAGCGGTAGACCTGTTCGAACGCGGCGCGCTCGCCGGCACGCACGCGGGCCAGCAGCGTCGCGGGCACGGCGATGGCGAAGCTGGAGGAGGCGGGCGGTTCGGGCGGCATGTACGGCTATGGATGCGGCAGCGGCCGGAAGCGTCGCAGCCACCGTGCGCCTGGGCGCGTGGCATCGGTCAGGGACGTGGCCGCCACGGTCACATCCGGCCGGCAGCCGCCGTCATGGACCTATACTGGATTCATCGGATAAGGGGAGCGAGACCATGGGTGGAGGCATGTTCCTGACCGCGGTGCTGCTGGTGGCGGGCATCGTGATCCTGTTCAAGACGGTGCGGATGGTGCCCCAGGGCTACGAGTGGACGGTCGAGCGCTTCGGCCGCTACACCCATACGATGACCCCCGGCCTGCATTTCCTGATCCCGGTTGTCTACGGGGTGGGTCGCAAGGTCAACATGATGGAGCAGGTGCTGGACGTGCCCAGCCAGGACGTCATCACCAAGGACAACGCGGTGGTGAAGGTCGACGGCGTGGTGTTCTTTCAGGTCCTCGATGCGGCCAAGGCCGCCTACGAGGTGGCCAACCTGGAGATCGCGATGATCGCCCTGGTGCAGACCAACATCCGCACCGTGATCGGTTCGATGGACCTGGACGAGTCGCTGAGCCAGCGCGAGACGATCAACGCCCAGCTGCTCAACGTGGTCGACCACGCCACCAATCCCTGGGGCGTGAAGGTCACCCGCATCGAGATCCGCGACATCCAGCCGCCGCGCGACCTGGTCGATTCCATGGCCCGGCAGATGAAGGCCGAGCGCGAACGCCGCGCCGTGATCCTGGAGGCCGAGGGCCATCGCCAGTCGGCGATCCTGCGCGCGGAGGGCGAGAAGCAGGCCGCGATCCTGGAAGCCGAGGGCGAGAAGGAGGCGGCGTTCCGCGAGGCCGAGGCGCGCGAGCGCCTGGCCGAAGCCGAGGCCAACGCCACGCGCATGGTCTCCGAGGCGATTGCGCAGGGCGACGTGCAGGCGATCAACTACTTCGTCGCGCAGAAGTACGTCGAGGCGTTCGGCAAGCTGGCGACCGCGCCCAACCAGAAGTTCGTGCTGATGCCGATGGAATCCAGCGGCATCATCGGCTCGATCGCGGGCGTGGCCGAACTGGCCAGGGAGGCGCTGGGCAAGCAGCAGGCGGCTGCGCCGCGCAATCCGTCGCCGAACCGCGCCAGCTTCCCGTCGGGGGACTGAGCCGTGGACCTGCGCTGGGACGTGGTGGCCTGGGCGGCGGTCGCGCTGCTGCTGTTCGCCGCAGAGGCGCTGGCCCCGGGCGCCTTCATGCTGTGGATGGCGTTCGCGGCGGTCGCGGTGTTCCTCGCGGTCCTTGCCGTCCCGGGCATTCCGATGCTGGTGCAGGTGGCCGCCTTCGTGGTGCTGAGCTTCGTGTCCATCCAGGTCTATCGCAAGTGGTTCCGCGGGCGTGCCCGCGAGAGCGACCATCCCACCCTCAATCGTCGCGCGTTCCAGCATATCGGTCGGGTGGTGCCGCTGGAGCAGGCCATCGTTGCCGGTCGCGGACGGGTGAAGATCGGTGATGCGTTCTGGCTGGTCGAGGGCCCGGACCTTGCCGTTGGCGCCCCGGTGCGCGTGATCGGCACCGACGGCGTGGCCTTGCGGGTGGAGCCGGCCGAGGCCCCACCGTGACAGTCGGCGGCGGATCGCGTCCTCGAAGGGCCCCAGCCGGGGCGATTGTGTAACAGCCGCCGCGGTCGCTAGCGTGCCCGCCCATGGGACACGAGCACGACCACGCCAGCGCTGCCAGCATCCGCCACGAGAAGCCGTTGTGGTGGGCGCTTGGGCTCATCGCCGGCTTCATGCTGGTGGAGCTGGCCGCCGCCTTCGCCACCAACAGCCTGGCCCTGCTGTCCGACGCTGCGCACATGGCGACCGACGCGCTCGCCCTTGGCATCGCCCTCGTCGCGGTGCGGCTGTCTCGGCGCCCGCCGGACGCCAGGCGCAGCTTCGGATACGTCCGCACCGAGGCGATGGGTGCGATGCTCAACGGGCTGCTGCTGTTCGTCCTGGCGACCTACATCCTGTGGGAGTCGGTGCAGCGGTTCCTGCAGCCGGTGCCGGTCGCCTCGGTGGGGATGCTGGTGGTGGGCGTGGCGGGGCTGGCGGTGAACCTCATCGCCATGCGGCTGCTGCATGCGGGTAGCGGCGAGAGCCTCAACGTCCGCGGTGCCTACCTGGAAGTGTGGGCGGACATGATCGGGTCGGTGGGGGTGATCCTGGCCGCGCTCGTGATCCATTACACCGGCTGGCAACTGGCCGACCCGCTCATCGCTGCGGCGATCGGCCTGTGGGTGCTGCCGCGCGCCTGGACCCTCCTGCGCCAGGCGGGGAACGTGCTGATGATGGGCGTTCCCGACGGCATCGACCTGGCGCAGGTGCGCTCGGCACTGTCCGGCCTGCCCGGCGTGGCGGGCGTGCACGACCTGCACGTGTGGGCGCTGGCGTCGAGCCGGGCGGCGATGACCGCGCACCTGGTGGTCGATGCCGACGTCGACCAGCAGCAGCTGCGCCAGCGTGCAGCCGCCATGCTGCACGAGCGCTTCGACATCGGCCACACCACCTTGCAGGTCGAGGGCGCGGACGACTGCCATGCGGCTGCCTGCGACGGGCGCATCACCGGGGCATCCCATGCCGGCGACACCCACGCCCACCACCACCACCGGGGGCACCACCACTGAGGCGCCCGCGCCGGCATCGGCGCGCGGGCGATCTGGGATAATCGGCGCATTCCCGCAACCGGACCGCGCCATGACCCGCAAGACGATTCTCAACGACAGCCACCGCGCGCTCGGCGCCAGGATGGTCGACTTCGGCGGCTGGGACATGCCGATCCATTACGGTTCGCAGATCGACGAGCACCACCAGGTCCGCCGCGACGCTGGCATGTTCGACGTCAGCCACATGACCGTGGTCGACCTGCACGGCGAACAGGCGCGTCCCTTCCTGCGGCGACTGCTCGCCAACTCCGTCGACAAGCTCAAGAAGACAGGCAAGGCCCTGTACGCCTGCATGCTCGACGAGCAGGGCGGGATCATCGACGACCTGATCGTCTACTACCTGGGCGAGGACTGGTTCCGCCTGGTGGTCAACGCCTCCACGAGGGAGAAGGACCTGGCCTGGATCGGCATGCAGGCGGCGCCCTTCGGAGTCCAGGTGCGTGAGCGGCCGGAGCTGGCGATGATCGCCGTGCAGGGGCCGAACGCGCGCGAACGCGTGGCGGCGTTGATCGGGGGTGCGGACGCGGATGCGGTCCTGGCGCTCGGCAAGTTCGCCGCACGCGAGGTGGCGGGGACGCGGTTCGGCGACCTGTTCATCGCGCGCACCGGCTACACCGGGGAGGACGGCTTCGAGGTGATCGTGCCCGAGGTCGGCGCGGCGTCGCTGTGGGATGCGTTGCTGCAGGCGGGAGTGAGGCCCGCGGGCCTGGGCGCGCGCGACACGCTGCGCCTGGAGGCGGGGCTGAACCTCTATGGCCAGGACATGGACGAGGGCGTGTCTCCGTTCGAGGCGGCGCTCGGCTGGACGGTGGCGCTGGACAAGGGGCGCGACTTCATCGGCCGGGCGGTGCTCGAACAGCACAAGCGCGATGGCGCGCCGCGGCAGATGATCGGCCTGGTCATGGACGAGAAGGGCGTGCTTCGCCACGGTCAGCGGGTGCTGACCAACGGCGGCGAGGGCGAGATCCTGTCCGGCACCTTCTCGCCGACGCTGGGCAAGGCGATCGCCTTCGCCCGGGTGCCGGCGGGCGACGTGTCCAGCGATGTACGCGTGGACATCCGCGGGCGCGAGGTGCCGGTGCGCGTGGTCCGCTTCCCGTTCGTGCGCGACGGCAAGCCGGCCTGACCCGTTCCCGACCGGTCGCGGTTGCGGTGCCGCGGCCGGGCTTGGCTACACTATCCGCCCCTTCCCCTGAAGCCCGTACGAGAGCGGAGTCCACGATGAGCGAGATCCCTGGCGACCTGAAGTTCATGAAGTCCCACGAGTGGGCGCGTGTCGAGGGCGACGGCAAGGTCACCGTCGGCATCTCCGACCATGCCCAGGGCCTGCTCGGCGACCTGGTGTACGTCGAGCTGCCCGCCGTCGGCGACAGCGTCGAGGCCGGCAACGCCTGCGCGGTGGTGGAGTCGGTGAAGGCGGCGTCGGACGTCTATGCCCCCGTGTCCGGCACCGTGGTCGCGGTCAACAGCGCCCTGGCCGACAAGCCCGAGACGATCAACGAGGACGCCTACGGCGAGGGCTGGCTGTACGTGGTCGAGGCGAGCGAGCCCGACCAGCTCAACGAACTGCTCGAGCCGGACGACTACGCCGAGCTGCTCGAGGAAGACGATCACTGATCGATCACGCGGCGGGCATCGCGCCCGTCGCATGCGGACGCCGCGGTCGTCGCGGCGTCCGTTTCCGGCAACGCCGGAACACGCGACGTTCCTCCGCACGCGTTGCGACTTTGGTCCAGTCCGGACCGTCGCGAACACTCGCGACCTGCCTCGCAAGGCATCTCCCGTCGCCGGAAAGTTTGCGCACTTTTCGCGCAAACGGGCCTTGTGCGCCGCGCAAGGCGACCTTCCGCGAACATTCGTTCAACCGTCGTCGCACCAGCGCCCGGCGTGTCCGGCGGGCCGGCGGACGCGTCGCGTTCCGATGAAGGGTGCATCCGCGCGCACGCGCCGAATTTTCAAAACAAGCTTGTTTTCCGCACTTTCGTTTCGCGGCCGTCGATCACCTGCATGCATGCCGCGTGCTTTCGCGCCACGCTCCCGCGCGTCCTTCGGCGCGGACGCGGACGAGCTCCGTGCAGGTGGTGCGAAGAAATCGAAGTGCGGGGTGTTGACAGCTGAAAAAACCGTGATTAGGTTTCGCCCAACAGACGTTGCCCCAGAAGCGAGTGAGTCAGCACAACGCGAAAACGCGCAGCAAAAAAAACACCTCCGCCCCGGACTTCTACAAGGTGGATGAAGGCACCGTCTCCGCTGCGAAAACCAGACCACACTTTTCCAGACACCTGCGCCGCACCGGACCGCAGGTGTTTTCGTGTTACCGGGACCGCGTACCCCCGAGCGTGTTGTCCCAGCCGAATCCGTTCCGGCGCGCCTGGCGCGCCGGCGGTTGTGCGCGGGTCCGATACCCGCGTGCTGCTTGACCACTGGGCAGTCGTACTGCAAGTCAAACTGACGAGGAGAGCCATCCCATGGCCGCGAAGAAAGCTGCAAAGAAGAAGGTCGCCAAGAAGGCGACCAGGGCACCTGCGAAGAAGACCGCCAAGGTCGCGAAGAAGAAGGTAGCCAAGAAGGCGACCAAGAAGGCCGCCAAGAAGACGGCCCGCAAGGCCGCCACCAAGAAGGTAGCCAAGAAGGCCACCCGCAAGACCGCCAAGAAGGCAGCCAAGAAGACCACCAAGAAGGCCGCCAAGAAGAAGGTAGCCAAGAAGGCGGCGAAGAAGTCGACCCGCAAGGTCGCCAAGAAGGCCACCAAGCGTCCTGCCAAGAAGGCCGCGAAGAAGGCCACGAAGAAGACCGCCAAGAAGGCGGCCAAGAAGACCGCCAAGAAGGCGGCTGCGAAGAAGACCACCAGGAAGGCGGCCAAGAAGCGCACTGCCAAGAAGGGTGCGGCCGTGGCCATGCCGCCGATGCCGACGCCCCTGATCTGATACCCCGATCAGCCGTAACCGAAAGCTCCTTCTCCGCGTGCCCAGGCGGAGAGGGAGTTTTTTTTGCCTTGCACGGTCGGGCGCAGGTCCGTGCGCGCGGGGAAGACGGTGCGAGCCCGGCGCTGCGCCTGCGGCACATGCGCCGCAGACGGCAACGCCGGCCTTCCCGCAACCGCGCCACGCATGACGCGGTCCACGCCCGCCCGCCGGCAGCACGTTGTCGCCGCCAAGGTGCGGAAACCGGAGCCGTGCGGGCTCGGGCCGACTCGCGTACCCGTCTTGCCTCACCGCAAGCGATGGCGTCGCACGGGGTCCGGTTCCGCCGCCGGCATCAGGCTGGTTGCAGTGGCCCGGTAGTCGGGGCTGTCTTCCCTGTCACGATGCGCAGGTGGCAGGAGCGGTGCACGATCGCCGGCACCGGACCGGTCGCCGATGGTCGAGGGTGTTGCCGGTCGCTCTGGTTCGGCGAAGGTCGAGCGAAGTTGCCGTCGCGGGATCGACGCCGCGGCCGCGCGTCCTACTGGGGGCCGGCCTGCGCCCTTTCGGACTGCGGGCCGCCGCTGCTCGGCGTCTCCGTGTTCTCGGTGGCGTAGAGCGTGTCCATGTCGATGTCCACATCGAGCCACTGCTGCGCGGGCAGACCGATGGCGCGATCGAGGATCGTGGGCAGCAGGCCCGAGGGCAGGGAACTGTTGCTGTTCCAGAGCACCGCCACGCCAAGGTCGCGCTCGGGCAGCATCGCCATCAGGCCGCGATAGCCCTGTACCGCACCGCCGTGGAAGACCAGCCGGTGGCCGGCGTAGTCGTAAACCCGCCAGCCTAGGCCGTAGCCCGCCGAGTTCAGGCGTTCGCGCCGCCAGGAACTGCCGCGGATCTCGCCGGGCGTGCCGACGATGGGCGCCTGCAGCGTGGCCAGCAGCGGGGCCGGCAGCACGTCGGGGCGATGGCCACCCTGTGCGAGCAGCCACTGCGCCATGTCGTTGGCGCTGGCGTTGACGCCGGCGGCCGGCGCCAGCCGGTAGTAGGTGGGCTTGGGCATGAGCGACTTCCAGCCGCCGCCCGCACGCACATGCGGCTTGGCCCAGCGCGGGCTTGCGGTAATGCCGTCCAGGCCGAGGCTTGCATCATTCATGCCCAGCGGCTTGAAGATGCGGCGGGTGACCGCCTCGCTGTAGAACTGCCCGCTGGCGGCGAACACCACGTCGCCCACCAGGCTGAAGGCGACGTTCTGGTAGCCGTAGCAGTCGCCGGGCGCGCAGGTCATCGGGACCGAGGAAAACCGCTGCACCAGGCTGTGGTACTCGGCGTTGCCTTCGATGTCCCGGTCGTAGGTGTGGTTGCGCAGGCCGACGCGGTGGCTCAGCACGTCGGCCACGGTCAGCCGCTGGGCGGCGTTGGGATCGGAGAACTGCAGGCTGGGCATGAAGTCCGCCACCCGGCTGTCCCAGCGCAGCGCGCCTTCGGCCACCAGCATGCCGGTCACGGTACCGGCGAAAGACTTCGACAGCGAGGCCAGGCGGAACACGGTGTGGGCATCCACCGGTTCGGCGCTCGAGACGTCGGTGATGCCGTAGCCGCGCGCGCTGAGGATCCGGCCGTTGTGCACGATCGCCATCGCCAGGCCCGGGACGCGCTGGTTGGCCACCAGGTCCTGGGCCATTGCCTCGAACAGCCGCACGTCGAACCCCTCGGCCAGCGGCAGGCGGTTGACCTCCGCGGGCAGCGGGACGGGACGGTCTGACGGCACCACGGGCGTGATCGGCGCAGGCGTCACATCCGTCGAGGCGGACGCGTCTGCATTCCACGGCAACGGTGTCTGCGCGGCGACGGTCAGGGCGATCGCCGGCAGCAGGCCGAGCAGCAGAGCGCGATGCAGGCGTGTGCTGCGCGGCCGGGGAGGGTTCGCTTTCATCGGGACTGCCCCCTGCGTATGCTCTCGCTGCAGGCGATCATATGCGCCTGTTCCCGCACTTGCATGAACAAGGGGAGGAATCTTCGTGAGCGGATTGATTCTGCTGATGGTCCTGATCGGAATCGCGGTGGTGTTCGGCGGCTGGGCGATCGGCATCTACAACGGCCTGGTGACCGCGCGCAACGCGTTCAGGAATGCCTTCGCACAGATCGACGTGCAGCTGCAGCGGCGCTTCGACCTGATCCCCAACCTGGTGGAAACAGTGAAGGGCTACCTGACCCACGAGCGGCAGACGCTCGAGGCCGTGATCGCCGCGCGCGGAGCGGCGGTGTCAGGCCTGTCGGCGGCCAAGGCCAGCCCGGGCGATCCGGCGGCGATGGCCGAACTGGGCCAGGCGCAGGGCATGCTCAACAGTGCCCTCGGCCGGTTGTTGGCGGTAGCCGAGGCCTATCCCGACCTCAAGGCCAACCAGAACATGATGCAGCTCACAGAAGAGCTGACCAGTACCGAGAACAAGGTCGCCTTCGCGCGCCAGGCCTACAACGACTCGGTGATGGCCTACAACAACAGGCGCGAGGTGTTCCCTTCGAGCATCGTCGCCGGCATGTTCAACTTCGCCCCCGCCGCCCTGCTCGACATCCCTGCCGACCGCGCCGAGGTACGCGAGGCGCCGAAAGTGCAGTTCTGAGAAGGCCGTGATTCGTGACCCGGGATTGGTGATTCGAGCTGGCGCGAACAGGGACGGTTGGTCCGGGACGCGCGGATCGACGTTACCGGGCGGCCCGGGCCCGCTATCCCCGGTCACGACCCGCCGATCACCAGTCACGGCTCCTCAATGAATTTCTTCGAACGCCAGGCGCAGGCGCGCCGCAACACTTCGCGGCTGGTGCTGCTGTTCGGGCTGGCAGTCGTCGGGATCGTGGTCGCGGTCGATCTCGGCGTCCTGCTGGTGTTCGGGGGCGACCCGAGACTGCTGGCGTTTTCGACCCTGCTGGCGCTGGGCGTGATCGGCATCGGCTCGCTGTATCGCGTTGCCTCGCTGCGCGGCGGCGGGGAGTCGGTGGCGCAGCAGATGGGCGGCGTGCCGGTACCCGAGGACACCACGGACCTGCACCTGCGGCGCCTGCGCAACGTGGTCGAGGAGATGTCGATCGCCTCCGGCGTGCCGGTGCCCAAGGTCTACGTGATGGAGCACGAGCCGGGCATCAACGCCTTCGCAGCCGGATACTCGACCTCGGATGCCGTGATCGCGGTCACGCGCGGCGCGCTGGACCGGCTCAACCGCGACGAACTGCAGGGCGTGATCGCCCACGAGTACAGCCACATCCTCAATGGCGACATGCGCCTGAACATCCGTCTGGTCGGGGTCCTGTTCGGCATCCTGATGCTGGGTCTGATCGGCCGCAAGATTCTGCAGCATGGCGGGGGCGTGCGCGGCAGGGGCGCGATGCCGGTGCTGGTTGGCGCGTTGATCGCGTTGCTGGTGGGGTATGTCGGCCTGTTCTTCGGACGCATGATCAAGGCCGCCGTGAGCCGCAGCCGCGAGGTCCTGGCGGATTCCTCGGCGGTGCAGTTCACGCGCCAGACCAGCGGCCTGGCGGGTGCGCTGAAGAAGATCGCCGGGCTGCCCGACGGTTCGCGCCTGGCCGAGCGCGCCGATGCCGAGGAGGTGAGCCACATGCTGTTCGGCGACGGCACGGGACTGAGCGGCCTGTTCGCCACCCATCCGCCGGTGCTGCAGCGCATCCAGGCACTGGAGCCCTCGTTCAAGGCAGAGAGTCTGGAGCGGCTGAGGGCGCAATGGCTGACGGTCCCTCCCAGCGGCCTGGACGAGGACCTGCACATGGGGCTGGCGGAAACAGCCGGTCCTGGGCTGCCGCGGGCGGTCGACCAACTTGCGGTCACCCCGCCGATGGTCGCTTCGCAGGTCGCCGACCCGCGCGAGGACGACTACCGCCGCGCCGACGCGATCGTGGCGGCGATGCCGCAGGAGCTCCGGTCCCTGGCCGGACAGCGTGATTCGGCAGGCGCGCTGCTGTTGGCCTTGCTGCTCGATGGCGACGCGGAGGTGGGCGATCGCCAGCGCAGCGAGATCGTGGCGCGCCTGGGCGTGCAGTGCGCGGCCGAAGCGCGACGCCTGCGCGAGGAGCATCTGGACGCGCTGCACCCGGTGCTGCGCCTGCCGCTGGCTGCGCTCGCCTTCCCGGCCATGCGCCTGCGGCCGCGCCCGGAGCTGGCGACGTTCCTGGATACCGTGCATGCCATCGTCCACGCCGATGGCCGCGTGAGTCTGTTCGAGTACTGCCTGGGGCGCCTGCTGGAGGTGCAGCTGCGCGAGGCGCTCGACCCCGCGCGCTACGCCCGCTTCGGCCGGCGCAAGCCGGGCAATGTGCGCCGCGAGTTCGCGACCCTGCTGGCGGTGGTGGCCCAGGCCGGGCATCCGGGCGATCCGGACGGTGCGCGACGCGCCTACCTGGCCGGCATGCAGCGCGTGCTGCCGCGCGACCATGTGCCCTATGCCCCGCCGGCGGAGGGCGTGCTGGCGCTGGATGCGGTCTGGGAACCGCTGGACGCGCTCGATCCGCTTGCCAAGCAGCTGGCGGTGGAGGCGATCACCGATGCGGTCTCCCACGACGGCCGCGTCTCGGTGGCGGAGGCCGAACTGCTGCGCACGATCTGCGGCGTGCTGCATTGCCCGCTGCCGCCCATGCTGGAGCACTGAGCGGGACGCCCCCGGCGAGCAGGCAGCGTGATCCGCGCTGCCGGGTGTCCGGCCAGTACGGGCCTGCGCGGCGTCAGTGGCGGCGGATCAGGTCCGAGGCGCGCTCGGCGATCATGATGGTCGGCGCATTGGTGTTGCCGCCCGGCAGCGTCGGCATCACCGAGGCGTCGACCACGCGCAATCGGTCCACGCCTCGCACGCGCAGTTCCGGATCGACCACCGCATCGTCGTCGCTGCCCATCCGGCAGGTGCCGACCGGGTGGTAGACGCTCTCCGCGCGGGTGCGGACGAATGCGGCGAGGCCGGCGTCGTCGAGGTCGTCGCTGGCGGGATGGATCGGCGCGCCACGGTACGGGTCGAACGCGGGCTGTGCGAGGATCTGGCGCGACAGTCGCGCGCATTCGACCATCACCTTCAGGTCGAAGCCTTCCGGATCGGAGAGGTAGCCGGCTTCGATCCGCGGCGCGTCCCCGCCGCGATCGCTGGCAAGCCGGATCCGGCCGCGGCTGCGCGGACGCAGGAAACAGGCGTGTAGGGTATAGCCGTCGCCCGGCAGTCGGCGACGTCCGTGGTCGTCCAGCATCGCAGGCACGAAGTGGAACTGGATGTCGGCGCGTTCGTCGTGGGCCAGCGCCGAGCGCACGAAGCCCCCGGCCTCGGCGATGTTGCTGGTGCCGGCGCCGCGGCGCCCGCGCAGGTAGTAGTCGAAGGCCAGGCGCAGTTCGCTGGCCCGGTCGTAGGACACGCGGCGGGTCGCATGGCGCAGGGTGCAGATGTCGAGGTGGTCCTGCAGGTTGGCCCCGACCCCGGCAGCGTCGTGCAGCACGCGGATGCCGTGGCGGCGCAGCTCCGGGGCGGGCCCGATGCCCGAGAGCATCAGCAGCTGCGGCGAGTTGATCGCCCCGCCCGAGACGATCACCTCGCGTTCGACGGGCTGGTGGAACGCGCGGCCGCGCACCGTATAGACCACGCCGGTGGCGCGCCCGTGCCCGAAGGTGATGCGCTGCGCCTGGGCGCCGGTGACGACCGTCAGGTTCGCCCGCTTCCGCGCCGGACGCAGGTAGGCCACGGCCGTGGAGCAGCGAGCCCCGTCGCGCTGGGTGACCTGGAACAGCCCCACGCCTTCCTGCGCCGGGCCGTTGAAGTCGGCGTTGTGCGCGAAGCCGGCCTGGTGGCCGGCCTCGACGAAGGCACGCGACAGCGGATTGACGTGGCGCAGGTCGCAGACCGACAGCGGGCCGTCGCCGCCGTGCAGCGCATCGGCTCCCCGCGCGTTGGCCTCGCTGAGGCGGAACCAGGGCAGCACGTTGTGCCAGTCCCAACCGATCGCGCCCGACGCCGCCCACTCGTCGTAGTCGCGCGGGACGCCACGGGTGTAGCACATGGCGTTGATCGAGCTGGAACCTCCCAGCACCTTGCCCCTGGGCCACCACAGCCGGCGGTCCCCGAGCTGCGGCTCGGGCGCGGTGTCGTAGCTCCAGTTGATGTCGCGACGATGCACCAGCCGCGCAAGTCCCGCGGGCATGTGGATGAAGGGATGCCAGTCGCGCGGGCCGGCCTCGAGCAGCAGCACGCGCACGTCCGGGTCAACCGACAGGCGGTTGGCGAGTACGCAACCGGCCGAGCCCGCGCCGATGACGATGTAGTCGAAGACGGGCGTGGGAGAGGCCGGGCTGATGCGCATCGCGGCAAGTTAGGACGCCGGGCTAGAGCATATGCTCGGCGGCTGGATCGCGCCGGCGCATTCGGCTACCGTTTGCGCGCCCCACGCGTGGAACCCACATGAGCAGCGCCTCCGAACAGCATGTCCGCGCGGGCAGGGCCGCGAGGCTGCGCGCTGCCTTCGCCGAATCGCCGCCGCTGTTGTGGTCGTTCCTGTACTTCTTCTGCCTGCTCAGCGGCTACTACGTGCTGCGTCCGGTACGCGAGGCGATGGCGGCATCCAGCGACATCGAAGCGGTATTCCCGCGTGCCCTCATCGCCTGGTTCGCAGAGCGCGGCGTGGCGCTGGGCGACTTCACGCTGCAGTTCATCTTCACCGCGGTGTTCCTGATCATGCTGGTGTTGCAGCCGGTGTACGGCTGGCTGGTGAGTCGATTTCCGCGCCGCGTCTTCCTGCCGGTGATCTACGGGTTCTTCATCGCCACCCTGCTCGGGTTCTACGCGATGTTCGACAGCGGAGTGGCCGGTCGCGGGCTGGCCTTCATCCTCTGGGTGACCGTGTTCAACCTGTTCGCCGTGGCGGTGTTCTGGAGCTTCATGGCCGATGTGTACAGCAACGTCGAGGCCAGGCGCTACTACGGCTATATCGGTGCCGCAGGCACGATCGGTGCGTTCGTAGGACCGGTGCTGACGCGGACGCTGGTGCAGCAGGTCGGGATCCCCAACATGATGCTGGTGTCGGCCGCCCTGCTGGCTCTGTGCGTGGTGTGCATCCTCCGGCTTCGGCGCTACGCGGTGGCACGCGAGACCGCGCGCGGCGGCGGCAGCGGCGAGAAGCCGATGGGCGGCGAGGTGCTGGCGGGGCTGCGGCTGGTGGCACGGGAGCCGCTGCTGCGCTGGCTGGCGCTGATGGTCGTGCTGGGGGTGGGCATCGGCACGCTGCTTTACAACGAGCAGAACCGGATTGCGCGCACCGCGTTCGCCACCGCCGAGGAACGGGCCGCGTTCTTCTCCACGCTCGACCTGGCGGTGAACACCCTGACGCTCGTCGTGCAGTTGCTGGTCACCCGCACGCTGATGTCGCGCTTCGGCATCGCGCCGGCGCTGCTGATCCCGGGCGCGGCGATCATCCTCGGCTTCTCGATCCTGTCGGCCTCGCCGCTGCCGCTGATGGTGGCGATCGTGCAGGTGGTCACCCGCGCCAGCGAGTTCTCGCTGGCCAAGCCTGCGCGCGAGACGATCTACACGCGCGTGGGCCGCGAATGGCGCTACAAGGCCGGCGCGGCGATCGACACGGTGATCTACCGCGGCGGCGACCTCGCCTTCGTCTGGCTGCACAAGCTGCTGGCCGCGTTCGGGTCCAACGTGGTGTTCGCGGCTGGCCTGGTCATCGCTTCGGGAATGACGTTCAGCGCCTGGCGACTGCTGCGCGAGGAGGCCAGGCTACCGGACGAGCGTGAGCGGGATCCGCGATAACGGACAGGGGACGGAGGTCGACGGCATGGAGCAGTTTCGCGTTGCAGGAGGTTCCGGCGCCTGTCCAGGGGCGCCACAGCGCGTTGGCGTCCTGCGGCATCGACGGGGGGCGCTCAGGATCGGATGGCTGCTGCCCACCGCAGTCGCCGGCGCGCTGTCCTTCGCGTGCCAGGCCGCGGACTTTCCCCCGGTACGGATCGTCGATGAGACCATTCTGTATCCCATCCAGGGCGACAGTGTCCGGCGTATCCGCGACCAGCTGCGCAACCACGGCCCTTGGGCGGCGGGAGTGGGACAGGGACGCACCCGCAGCGAGTTCGAGGTGCGCACGGAGTTCGAGCCGCGTGCCGATGGCTGCCACCTGGTCGGGCTGAAGCTCGTCCTGCGGATTACCACGACGTTGCCCGAGTGGCAGCCCGGCCGCCGTGCGACCAGCGCATTGCGCGCCGAATGGCAGGTCGCCCATGAACGCCTGCTGCGACATGAAGCCGGCCATCGCCAGCATGCCGTGGATGCCGCCCACGAGCTGCACGGCTGGTTGCTGCGCATTCCGGCGCAGGAAAACTGCTTGCGTGCGCAGTGGACGGTGGACGACCACCTGCGCAAGGCGATCTCGCGCCTGCGGCAGCGCGGCATGATCTACGACGACCGCACGGCCAACGGACTGGCGGAACCGTTGCCCACGCCCTGAGCGACGCCGGAGCACACCCGGCTTCTACGCCCCGCCGGCCAGCGGCAAGGCGAACAGCAGCACGCCGCAGGCGAACAGCACGGTCAGGGCGTGGACCAGGGGATGATGGATTCTCAGCCAGACGAACTGGGCGGCGAGGCGGATCAGCCAGAACACCGCCATTCCGGCCAGCACAGCGCGGCCGAGCGGAGTGGCCACCAGCTCGACCGGGTACAGCACGCAGAGCAGGCCGACCGCGGCGAACACCCATGCCAGCTGCAGGTTGGCGATCTGCACGATGGCGCGATTGGGGCGGCTGGTTCCCGCGAGCGTGCGTGGCCAGTCGAACAGCCGCCGGAAGCCGAGATGGAACAGCGCGAAGCCGAAACTGTGCAGCGCGCAGAGCATCAGGACAGTGGCGGCGTCCATGGGTTCCTCCCGGGCGGAAGCGGGTGGAGACGGGACATCCGGATGGGGCGGCCGGGCATCAGCTTCGCCGCGGGGAGACCCACATGCGGATGGTGGCCCGGACCACGATGTCGTCGTCGGCATCGATCACCTCCACGCGCATGGGCAGCTCGTAGCCCTCGTCGGCCTCGCGGGGCGCCACAACCGGCGTCGCCACCGCGCGCATGCGGCCCCGGGCCTTCTTCAGGTAGTCGACTTCCATTGCGCGCGGGATCCAGCGCATCGAGGCGGGAAGGCTGGCTTCGGTCGTCAGGCCGGCGACGAATTCGGCGAGGTTGCAGAGCGCGATCGCGTGCACCGTGCCGAGGTGGTTGGTCACGCGGCGGCGGTGGCGCAGCGTGGCCTCGCCGCGGCCGGGAGCCAGCGACACGATCCGTGGTGCGATGCTCGAAAAGTAGGGCGCCTTCGCGCAGACCAGGCGGGAGAACAGCCACCTGCCCAGCGGTTTGCATTCGAGCGCACGGTAGAGCGGCAGGACGCGCGCGGTCATCGGGGAATCCTGTCGGCCTTCGGGCCGGAGTGCGCAGGCCGGGTCGCTGCGGCGGGCGTGGGCGAGTGCAACCCGGTCGGAGCCGGTGGCCGCCGGCAGTGCCGGCGATCCGCGATTCGCGGATCGCCGGTGGGAGGCGCGTCAGGCCGCTTCGCGCGGCTGGCGCTTGTGCTGCGGCAGATCGTAGTAGCTTGCCGCGCGCAGCTCGTGGGTATCGAAGTCGTCCACGGTGATCGTGTCCAGCGTCAGCTCGCGCAATTCCTCCAGCTGGCGGCGCTCGTCGGCCGTGATCCAGCCTTCGCGCACGCCCTCGTCGAGCTGGGACGCGAAGTCCAGCGCTTCGATGCCCGCGGTCTTGAGCGCCTTGAGGAACTTGCGCTCCACCGGCTCGGCGGCGATCGCCCGCGCCAGATAGCTGTCGATGCGGCCGCCCATGTTGTTCTCGCAGGGCGTCAGGAACACGCCCTGGCCGAGACGGTCGCGCGCCTCGTTGGGCGCCATCAGTGAGGCCGCGACGCGGTGGCTCAGGCGGTCGCCGGGCGGCACGGCACGGCGTCCGAGCGGGAACACCACCGGCCACAGCAACCAGCCCAGCGGCTTGATCGGGAAGTTGCGCAGCGCCTGCGAAAGCGCCAGTTCGATCTGGTGGGCGCTGTTGTGGAACGCCCAGGCCAGCAGCTGGCGATCGGATTCGGGCGCGCCCAGGTCATGGTGGCGCTTGAGCACCGCGCTCATCATGTACAGGTGGCTGAGCACGTCGCCCAGTCGCCCCGACAGCGATTCCTTGAACTTGAGCTTGCCACCCAGCGCGCCCAGCGAGACGTCGGTGAGCAGGGCCAGGTTGGCGGCGTAGCGGTCGAGCCTGCGGAAATAGCGGCGGGTGTTGGCATCGCCCGGGGCGGCGCCGATCTTCGAGCCGGTGAGGCCGAACCAGAACGAGCGCACCGCATTGGAGATCGCGCCGCCGATGTGGCTGTACAGCGCGTCGTCCAGCGCCTCCAGGCCGGCCTTGCCGTCCGGATCCTGCGCCGCCTTCATCTCCTTCATGATGTACGGATGGCAGAGGATCGAACCCTGGCCGAAGATCAGCAGGCTGCGGGTCATGATGTTGGCGCCCTCGACCGTGATCGCGATCGGAGAGGCCTGCCAGGCGCGGCCGCCGAGGTTGCGCGGCCCCAGGATGATGCCCTTGCCGCCCACGATGTCCATGAAGTCGCTCGCGACCTCGCGGCCCATCGTGGTGCAGTGGTACTTGGCGATCGCCGACGGCACCGACGGCACGTCCCCGCGGTCGACCGCGGCCGCGGTGGCCTGCGACAGCGCGCTGATCGCGTAGGCCTTGCCGCCGATGCGGGACAGCGCTTCCTCCACGCCCTCGAAGCGGCCGACCGACAGCCCGAACTGCTTGCGGATGCGGGCGTAGGCGCCGCCGACCACGGCCGCGTACTTCGCGCCGCCGCTGGCGGTGGAAGGCAGGGTGATGGAGCGGCCGACGGCCAGGCACTCGTTGAGCATGTTCCAGCCCAGACCGGCCTTCTCGACGCCGCCGATCAGGTGCTGCAGTGGCAGGAACACTTCCTTGCCGCGCACCGGGCCGTTCTGGAACGGCGAGTTGAGCGGGAAGTGGCGGCGGCCGACGTCGACGCCGTCGGTCTCGCGCGGCAGCAGCGCCAGGGTGATGCCGATGTCGCGCCTGTCGCCGATCAGGCCGTCCGGGTCGTACATGCGGAAGGCCAGGCCGATGATCGTGGCCACCGGCGCGAGGGTGATGTAGCGCTTGTCGAAGGTGAGCTTGACGCCCAGGACTTCCTCGCCGTTCCACTGGCCCTTGCAGACGATGCCGAAGTCGGGGATGGAGGTGGCGTCGGAGCCGGCGAACGGCCCGGTCAGGCCGAAGCAGGGCACTTCCTGGCCCACGGCCAGGCGCGGCAGGTAGTAGTCCTTCTGCTCCTGGGTGCCGTAGTGCATCAGCAGCTCGCCGGGGCCGAGCGAGTTCGGCACGCCGACAGTGGAGCTGACCACGCTGCTCACCGAGGCCAGCTTCTGGATCACCTTGTGGTGCGCCAGGGCGCTGAAGCCCAGGCCGCCGTATTCCTTCGGGATGATCATGCCGAAGAAACGGTTCTTCTTGATGAAGTCCCACAGCTCCGGCGGCAGGTCCGCGTGGACGTGGTTGATCTCCCACTCGTTGGTCATCCGGCACAGTTCTTCGACCGGGCCGTCGAGGAAAGCCTGCTCTTCGGCAGTGAGTTCTGGCCTGGGATACGAGAGCAGGGTGTTCCAGTCCGGGTCGCCGGAGAACAGTTCGCCTTCGAAGCCGACCGAGCCGGTTTCCAGCGCGATGCGCTCGGTCTGCGACAGCGGCGGCAGGGCCTTGCGGAGGAAGCCCAGCGCAGGGGCGGTGATCAGCGGCTTGCGCACGAAGGGCAGCAGCAGCGGCACCGCGACCAGCGCCAGCAGCGCACCGGCGACGACGGTGGCGGTGCGATCGGCGCCGAGGAACCAGCATGCAAGCAGGGCCAGCGCACCCAGCGCCACCCAGACGGGCAGCCGCATACGGTGGTAGGCCGCGATCGCACCGACAAGCAGCAATGCGACGAAGGGAATGACGACGCTCATCCGATGCCTCCAGAGGTGGAATGGTGGCCCGCGCACCGGCAATCCGCCGTGACGAACTCTGACCGTACGGTCCAGTATGGCAGTCCATCCGGACTTGTCAACGCGCGGCTGCATGGGGGACGATACGCTTCCCAACGGCAGCGTATGGACGACAGCGATATGGCCAGATCCGCACCCAAGGCGACCACCAGCGCGCCGGCCGCAGACGCCGACGCGACGGTCGCCAGGCCCGAGCGGAGTGGTCGGCTGAGCGCCGAGGACTGGGCCCAGGCGGCGCTGGAACTCATCGCCGAGCAGGGCGTGGCGGCCGTGGCGGTCGAGCCGCTCGCGCGTCGCCTGGGGGTGACCAAGGGCAGCTTCTACTGGCACTTCCCCTCGCGCGAGGCGCTGCTGCAGGCGGCGCTGGAGCGCTGGGAGTCGGTCGAACAGGAATCGGTGTTCGGTACGCTCGAGCAGGTGCCCGATCCGCGTGAGCGACTGCGCTCGCTGTTCCGCATGGTCGCCCACGAGTACCAGTCGCACGTGATCTACAGCGCGCTGCTCAATGCGCTCGACAATCCCGCGGTGCAACCGGTGATCGACCGCATCTCCAAGCGCCGCCTGGACTATCTCACCGCCTCGTTCCGCCAGGCCGGGCTGGGCCGCGAGGACGCGCTGAATCGTGCGCGCCTGACCTATGCCGCCTACGTCGGCTTCCTCCAGCTCAACCTGCAGCTGCACCAGGCGCGCATGCCGCAGGAGGAGTTCGAGGCCTACGTCGAGCACCTCACGGCCACCCTGGTGCCGGCCTGAGGCAGGCGACTCGTGCGGGCCGTCCGTCCGATGATGGACAGCGTTCGGGCCGGGTTGCCGTGAGCGTCTCTATCGACCTGGTCAATGCCCTCAAGCGCGCGCTGCGCGTGCAGGCCATGACCTACCGCGAACTCGCGCAGCGCATCGGCCTGAGCGAGGCGGCGGTCAAGCGCATGTTCTCGCGGCGCGCGATGAGCCTGTTGCGCCTGGAGCAGATCTGCGAGGTGCTGGGCATCGGACTGGCCGAGCTCGGCGCCGAGGCCGGGCGCGGCAGCGAGCCGCTCGCGCGGCTGAGCGACGCGCAGGAGCAGGCGCTGGTGGACGATCCTGCGCTGATGCTGGCGATGTTCCTCAGCATCAACCGCTGGCGCCAGGAAGACGTGATGGCGCATTTCGCCTTCACCCTGCCGCAGTGGACGGGCCTCCTCGTCCGGCTCGACCGCCTGGGGATCATCGAACTGCAGCCGGGCAACCGCGCCAGGCCCCTGACGGCACGCAACTTCCGCTGGCTCACCGACGGACCGATGGAGCGCCACTTCCGCGCGACCCTGCTGGGCGACTACTTCGCCGATCCCTTCGATGGCGAGCAGGACCGGCTGCTTCTGCTCTCCGGCGCGCTCAGCCCGGACGGCGTGAGGCTGATGAAGCAGCGGCTGGAGGACGTGGCGCGCGAGTTCGATGGCCTGCTCGCCCGGGACGCGGCCCTGCCTGCCGCCGAACGCGTGGGCGTGAGCCTGGTGCTGGCCCAGAAGCCATGGCTGCTGCGGCTGTTCGAACCCTATCGCCGCGCACGCGACTGATAACGCTGTCATCCGGTCCTGCCGCGTTGCAGCGAGCACGGCCGTCCTTCCGACGCATAGACTGTTGCAATTGCAACGCAGTTTTCCGGCGCTTCGCCGGCTTTTTGGGAGGACATCGATGAATGCAGTTCCGCGCCCGCAGGCACCCCCTGCGCCCGGCAGCCGCCTGGCCGCGCTCAACGACTGGGTGGCCGGAGTCGCGGCGCTGACCCGCCCGGACCACGTGCACTGGTGCGATGGCAGCGAGGCCGAGTACCGCGCGCTGGTGCAGCGCATGCTGGCCGATGGAACGCTGGTCGAGCTCAACCAGGACACCCATCCAGGTTGCTATCTGCACCGCTCCGATCCGCAGGACGTGGCCCGGGTGGAACACCTGACCTTTGTCTGCACCCGCGAGCGCGACGATGCCGGCCCCAACAACCACTGGATGGCGCCGGAGCAGGCTCACGCGAAGATCGACGCGCTGTTCGACGGCTGCATGCGCGGGCGGACCCTGTACGTCGTGCCCTACTGCATGGGTCCGATCGATTCGCCGCTGGCGCGCTGCGGCGTTGAGATCACCGACTCGCCCTACGTGGTGGCCAACATGCGGCTGATGACGCGCATGGGCGCGGCCGCGCTGGCGCGCATCGAGCGCGAGGGCGCGCAGGGCCAGCCGTTCGTGCGCGGGTTGCATTCGACCGGCGAACTCGATCCCGACCGCCGTTTCATCATGCATTTCCCCGAGGAACTGTCGATCAAGTCCTACGGATCCGGCTACGGCGGCAACGCGCTGCTGGGCAAGAAGTGCCACGCGCTGCGCATCGCGTCCTGGCAGGCGCGGCAGGAAGGCTGGCTGGCCGAGCACATGCTGATCCTCGGGCTCGAGGATCCGCAGGGCGAGACGCACTACATCGCCGCCGCCTTCCCCAGCGCCTGCGGCAAGACCAACCTGGCCATGCTGATCCCGCCCGAGTCGTACCGCGAGCAGGGCTGGAAGGTGTGGACGGTGGGCGACGACATCTGTTGGATGCACCCGGGCGAGGACGGCCGGCTGTGGGCGATCAACCCCGAGGCCGGTTACTTCGGCGTCGCCCCGGGGACCTCGGCGAAGACCAATCCCAATGCGTTGGCGACGATCCAGCGCGACACGATCTACACCAACGTCGCGGTCACCGACGACAACCAGCCCTGGTGGGAAGGCCTGGACGATCGCGTCCCCGCCCTCGACTGGCAGGGCCGCCCCTACGACCCGGCCAACGGCCCGGCCGCGCATCCCAATTCGCGCTTCACCGTCGCCGCGAAGCAGTGCCCCAGCTGGTCGCCCCGCGCGGAGGATCCGCAGGGGGTCCCGATCTCGGCGATTGTGTTCGGCGGCCGCCGCTCCAGTTTCATGCCGCTGGTGTTCGAAGCGCGCGACTGGACCCACGGCGTGCGCGTGGGCGCGGCCATGGGCTCGGAGACCACGGCCGCGGCCACCGGCGCGGTTGGGGTGATGCGCCGCGACCCGATGGCGATGAAGCCGTTCTGCGGCTACCACTTCGGCGACTACTTCGCGCACTGGCTGTCGTTCGACCGCGCGGGCGCGAACCTGCCGAAGATCTTCCACGTCAACTGGTTCCGCAAGGGCGACGACGGCCGTTTCCTGTGGCCGGGCTTCGGCGAGAACATGCGCGTGCTGGAGTGGATGCTGGCGCGCATCCAGGGCAGCGCGGCCGCGGTCGAGAGCCCGATCGGGCTGTTGCCGGAGGCCGGCGCGATCGCTTCGCCTGCCTGCAGCGCCGATGACATGGAGCGCGTGCTGCAGGTCGATGCCGCCGCGCTGCCGCGGGAACAGGCCGAGGTCGCGCAGCACCTGCAGGGCTTCGGGCAGCGGCTGCCGTCCTCGCTGGCCTGACCGCAAGGGGTGGACGACGCGACCGCCAGGCGCGCGCTGGTCAAACCGGCGCGCGCTCTGGATAGAATGCGGCAACTCTCCTGGAGGCGTCGGGTGTCCGAGACCACGCAACTGGCGTCGATGGTGAACGCTGCCGGAGCCGCCGCGGCGGCGGGGCGGTGGCAGGAGGCCGAGCAGCTGTGGTCGCGCGTCCACGCCGCCGATCCCCGCCACGTGCAGGCGCTTTTCAGCCTCGGGGTCCACGCGTTCCAGCGCGGCGACCGGCCTGCCGCGTTGGGTTACCTGCAGCAGGCACGCATCAACGCGCCGCGCGACCCCATGATCGCGCTGTCGCTTGCACGCGTCCACCACGATGCCGGGGCCGCCGAGCTGGAGTGGAGCAACATCATCGCGGCGCTGGAACTCGATCCGTACTTCCTGCCGGCGCTGCTGGCCAAGGGCGAGTTCCTCGAGCAGCAGGGCAAGCCCCGCGCGGCGGCCGGTGTGTTCCGCGACGTGATGAAGGTTGCGCCCGACGAGGCGCAATGGCCTCCGGCGCTGCAGCGGCGCCTTTCGCATGCGCGCGAAGCCGTTGCGCGCGACACCGCCGATCTCGTCGATTACTTGCACGAGCGGCTGGCCCTCGGCCACGAAGGCGCGGACGCGGTGCTCTCGCGGCGATGGGACGAAGCGGTGTCGATTATGGCCGGGCGTACCCGGCCCTACCACTCGCAGTGCAACCAGCTTCACGTGCCGCGGCTGCCCGCACTGACGTTCTACGACGACGCGCGGTTCGCCTGGATGCGTGAGCTCGAAGCGCGCACCGATGCGATCAAGTCCGAACTGCAGCAGATGTTGGCCAGCCACGGCGACGAGTTCGTTCCCTACATCCAGTACGGGCCGGGCGATCCGGTCAACCAGTGGGACAAGCTGAATCACTCGCGCAACTGGAGCGGCTTCCATCTCTATGCGCATGGCGAACCGGTGCAAGAACACCTGGATCAGTGCCCGGTCACGGCCGAAACGTTGGCGCTGGTGGACAAGGTGGAGATCGCGGGGCTCTGCCCGAACGCGATGTTCTCGGCCCTGGCCCCGGGTGCGCATATCCCGCCGCATACCGGCGAGACGAATGCGCGCCTGGTGGCGCACCTGCCGCTGGTGGTGCCGGAGGGTTGCCATTTCCGCGTCGGCTACGATTGGCGCCAGTGGCGCGAAGGCAAGTGCTGGGTGTTCGACGACACGCTCGAGCACGAGGCGCGCAACGACAGCGCGCAGCTGCGCGTGATCCTGATGTTCGACGTGTGGAATCCGCTGCTCTCGCTGGAGGAGCGCGCGATGGTGACCGCCCTCGCCGGCGCGATGCGGGACTACCGCGCCTGACCCGACGGCTCACCAGTCCGGTAGTTCGATGCCCTGCTGCTGCAGGCGCGCGGCGAGCGGGGCGAGCTGCGTACGGTATTTCCGCCACCGCCCCGAGGCGTCCGGGTACAGCGGGCGTCTGACCTGCCAGTAGCTGGCCGTCTTGACCGTGTTTCCGAGTCGATGGAAACGCAGGCAGTCGGCGTGCCAGGGCAGGCCCAGGAAATCCAGCAGCTCACGCAGCGTGGCTTCTGGTCGCGCCACGAATGCGTCGTAGTCGAAGTCGTAGACGTCGCCGGGATACAGGGAGTGCCAGTGCGCGGCAAGCCTGCGGTACATCACGTAGTGGTGGCCGATGGCGTCGATGCTCCCGGCATAGCCGCAAGCGCGGGGATTGAGATGCTGCATGAACACCGAAAGTGCATTGTCGAGCGGGTTGCGCACGGTGTTGATGATCCTGGCCCGTGGGAACAGACGCTTGACCAAGCCGATCAGCCGATAGTTGTCCGGTCGTTTGTCGGTTGCGTAACGGCGGCCTTCAATCCGTCCGGGGAACCGCTCGCCCAGCGAGGCGAGATAATCGGCGGACAGGGCGGCGGCCTGCCCGGGGTCGAGCGACTCCAGCGAAACCGGGAATGGCGCCAGCGGCCCGGCCGCCATCCGCGGCAGCAGGTCGAGCTCGCCGCCTGCTGCAACCGCCGGATGCATGGCCAGAGCCTGTTCGAGCAGGGTCGAACCGGAGCGGAACATGCCGCAGATGAACAACGGCTCCGGCTGTCGTTCCCAGGTGGCGATGCGATCCGCTTCCGCCGGGCGGGCGGTCGCCATCAGCGCACGCGTGGCTTTCTCCGCGCGGTGCGGGTCATAAGGTGGATGATCGCGATGCGCGTAGAGCTTGGCGCGCTCGAACGCCTCGAACGCCTCCGCGGGCAGGTCGAGCGCGTCATAGGCGCGACCGAGTGCGAACAGCAGGGTCGCGCGGAGGCCATTGCCGATGTCGCCTCCGGACGTGGCCGCCGCGCGCAGGCGCGCGAACGCGGGGTCGCCCGGGGAGGTGGGCGGTTCGAGATGGGACAGGCGTGCAAGCGCCTCCAGGGCTTCGGCCTGCCCCGTGCCGGGCGACAGCGACAGGATCCGGCGATAGCAGGTGATCGCCTCCTCCCGCCTGCCGCGCTCCTCATGCAGGTTGCCCAGGTTG
This sequence comes from Pseudomonadota bacterium, assembly GCA_023444765.1. Classification (GTDB taxonomy): domain Bacteria; phylum Pseudomonadota; class Gammaproteobacteria; order Xanthomonadales; family Xanthomonadaceae; genus Luteimonas. Next base: position 25,901 of record JAEXLY010000183.1, read on the forward strand.
AGCCAGGCCGGCGCGTAGCCAGGCGCAAGCGCCAGGGCGGTACGTAGTTCGGCTTCGGCGGGCCCGTCCCGGCGCAGGTGGTCGGTGAGAATGGCCGCGCGATTGAGATGTGCCTCCTGGGGCGCCGCGATGCCATGGCGCAGCGACATGCCGTAAGCATCCAGCGCCTCTTCGAACAGCCCGAGGCGGCGCAGTGCATAGCCGAGGTTGAACCAGGCCGTGGGAAGCGTCTCCTGCAGAGCCAGCGCAGCCCGGTAGGCATCGGCTGCGTCTTGCCAGCGACCGGCCCGTACGAGGTGGTCGGCACGGCGAAGATGGGCTCCGAGATCTTGCTGGTGCAGGCTCAACGGTATGATGGCGCGGAAGGACTGGATAGTATGCTACGGGCTTCCCGCGGGGCTGCCCGCAAGTGGAGACGGCGGCAACGATGGGAATCGTGAAACGACGCCAGGCGCTGTGGATCATGTTGGCGCTGCCCTTGAACGTGTTCGCGAACGGTCCGGCCCATCCTTGCGCGCCGGTCTTGGACCCAACCGAGCGCCTGGCGTGCTACGACAAGGCATTCCCACCGCCCCCCGCGGTGCATGAGGCCGCCGCGAAGCGCGTCGTGGACGGGTTCGGGCGTGCTCCGCAGTCGCACGCTCGCGGCGCACCGACCCCGTCGGGGAACGACCGCGACCGGATCGAGGCGAAGGTGGCCAAGGTCGTGCACAGCCGGGGAAGCAGGACCATCACCCTCGATAATGGCCAGGTCTGGGCGCTGACCGAGGCGACCACCCGCGGGCCGATCGCGGAGGGCGATGCGGTCGCCGTCCGCCGGGCCGCCCTGGGCAACTACATCCTGGTAACGGCGGCTGGCGTCGGCTTGCGCGCCCGACGGGTGCGCTAGCCGGATGCGGCTCCGGTCTCCCAACCGGCGTCTCGAAGCCTCGCAGGTCCAGCTGTTCCAGCGCGCGACAGCGCTTTTTCGCGAAGGCAAGGCCCCGCAAGCCCTGGCCCTTGCACGGCAACTGGCGATAGACGCGTCCGCATCGGCAGATGCGCACCAGTTGCTGGGGATGTGCCTGGCCGAGGCCGGCGATCCGGAGGCCGATCGGGCGTTCCGTACCGCGTTGGACCTCGCGCCCGGCAACGAGCTCGTGAGCCTGAACTTCGCCGCTTGGCTGGGCCGCTCTGGCCGCGAGGCCGAGGCGTTGCGGGTGCTGGACGAGGCGCCTGACACCGCCAGGACCAGCATGGAACGTGGCCGCCTTGCAGCGCGCGTGGGCGAGTACGCGCGGTCGCGCGACGCCTTCGCACAGGCGGTCTCGCTGCAGCCGGATTCGTACCGGGCCTGGCATGGGCTGGGCAGTGCCCTGCGTGCGCTCGGTGAGCTGGAGGCCGCCCTGGACGCCTACCGCCGGGCCGCGGAGCTGGCGCCCGGCAACGCCCCTGTAAGGGTCAACCTCGGCGCGGTGCTGCGTCTGCTGGGACGCAGCGACGAGGCGTTGGAGTGGTTGCGAGAGGCCGGGCGTCTCGGTCACGAGGGTCCCGAGCTGCAAGACGCGATCGCCGGGTGCCTGCAGGACCTCGGCCTATGCGCAGAGGCGCTGGCGGAGGCACGCGAGCTCGTGCGTCGCCACCCTGCGTATGCCGGTGGATACAGTTCCCTGTCGCATCTGCTGTGGGAACACGGCGACGAACTCGCCCCCGGAGAAGACCCTTGGGCAGCGACACGCCAGGCGATCCGCGCGCAGCCGGTCAATCGCGACCTGCACCTGCGTTTCGCGGGAATGCTCACTTCAGCCGGCCAGGCGGAAGAAGCGCTCCAGGTGCTGGAACCGCTGCGGGGGCAGGACGACCCCGTGGTCGCATGGTTCCGTGCGGACGCGCTCGACCGGCTCGGGGAGGGTGGGCAGGCTTCGCTCCTGTACGCGAGTGCTTTCCGTTTTCTCGGGTCCGAGCATCCCTCGTTCCTCAATGCCTACGCACGCCACGCCCTGCGCAGCGGGCGCCCGGAGCTGGCCGAAAGCCTCGCCGCGGCGGTGGTCGCGCTCGATCCGTCAAACCAGGAAGGTTGGAGTCACCTCGGCACCTGCTGGCGGCTTGCCGGCGATCCACGCGAGTCCTGGCTGTGCGACTACGAACGCTTCGTGGGAGAACTGGAGGTACCGGTCCCGGCGGGGTTTGAGGACATGGACGCGTTTCTCTCCAGCCTCGACGCATGCCTGGCCGGCCTGCACCTTGCCAGGCGCGAACCCGTCAACCAGAGCGTGCGCAACGGGTCGCAGACGTCGGGCCGCCTGTTCGGCCGGCGCGACCCCTTGCTGGCGGCGACGGAGGCTTCCCTGCGGCAGGCGGTGCAAGAATGGCTGCAGGCATTGCCGGAAGATGCTTCCCATCCCTTCCTGCGACGCCGTGGCGCCGGCGTGCGTTTCGTCGGCTCATGGTCCGTGCGGCTGCGCGCCTCCGGTCGGCACTCCAATCATATCCATACCGAGGGCTGGGCAAGTTCGGCCTTCTACGTCGCCCTGCCGCCCTCGATGCGTGGTGCAGATGGCCAGGACCTGGCCGGCTGGCTGCAGCTGGGTCAGCCGCTGGAGGATCTCGGACTGGACCTGGGCCCGCGGCGTTTGGTGCGCCCGAGACCGGGGCGGCTGGTCCTGTTCCCGTCCTATTTCTGGCACGGCACCCTGCCGTTCGACGGTTCCGAACCACGGGTGACCATCGCCTTCGACATGCAGCCGGCCTGACCCCCGGGCGCGTGGAAACGAGGGGGCAGGTGTGCTAGAAGTGGGCCGCAGGCCTGCAGGCCAAGCGTTCGCCGGAGGCCCGTAACGGATCTGGGGCGAGCGGACGTCGACACTTCGAATCGGACCGATCATGAAAGCTTCCCTGACCATCGCCGGCGTGCTGCTCGTCCTCGCTGCCGGAAGCCATGCGCAGACGGCTGCCCAAGCCGAGCCCGCACCGGCGGCCGCCGGTACGGCCGCTACCGCCGAGAACGACGACCCCGAACGGAAGGTCTGCAAGTACGTGGTGCAGACCGGCAGCCGCATGGGCCGCAAGATCTGCCATAGCAAGGCCTACTGGGACGAGATGGAGCGGGCGGCCCGTGACAAGATGCGCGAGATCGACAGCCAGCCGATCCCGGTCAAGTCGACCTGAGTTCAATCGGTCCGCGAAATGCGGACCGCGATGCAGGGAGTCAGCCGCCCTCGGGCAGCAACCCAGCCGCCTCGAGTCGCGCCGCCAGCGGCGCAAGTCCCTTGAGATGGCGTCGCGAACTGTTGACCGAACGGCTGTGCACGGGCTCGCGGACCTGCGCTGCGCTGGCCGTGGCGAAGGCCGCGTCTGCAGGAGCGCTTTCCAGGAGTTCCGGGCTCCATTCCAGCCCGCACCACTCTACAATCCGCCGCGCCTCGGCCTCGGTGTCGGTCACCAGGTTCTCGTAGTGCACGTCGAGGATGGCGCCCGGCATCGCCTCGTGCCAGTGCTGCATCATCTTGCGGTAGGCCGCGTAGTAGTCGCCCAGCTCCTGCAGGTCGTAGGAAAAGTGGTAGGAGTTGAAGAACAGCGTCTTGAAGATGGCGTAGCAGGTGTCCAGCGGATCGCGCACCAGGTGGATGATCCTGGCCTTGGGCAGCGCCTTCCTGATCGGGCCGCAGTACATGAAGTTGATCGGCATCTTGTCGATGAATCGTTCGCTGTCGCCTGCAGCGTCGCGGGCGCCGCGCATGTAGTCCGTGCCGAGGGCCGGGAAGTCGATCCCGAGCGAGGCCTGGGATCCTGGCAATGGCGCACCCTTGGCCAGCAGGCGCTGCGTCGCGAGACCGAGCAGGTTACCGAAATCGAGCAGTTCGCCGGCTGATCGGACCTTGCCCGACCGTACCAGCAGCCGCTCCACAAGCGTCGTACCTGTGCGCGGCATGCCTACGATGAAGATCGCGCCTTCGCCTTCGTCGACGGACCTCGACGAGGGCGGCTCTGCCATCGTGGCCGGCGTATACGCGGCGCACATCTCCTCGAGCGAGGCGAGTTCCTTTGGCAGGTCGTAGCTCAGCGTTCCGCGCTTGCAGGTGGCGGCGGATACCAGTGCCTGAAAGGCCTCGTCGTGCCGGCCCAGGTCCTCGAGTTCCTTCGCAAGCGCATAGCGCGCGGAAGCTTCGTTGGCCGCGTTGGCGAAGCCGGCGGCGAGCTTGGCCTCGATGTCGGCGACGTGGTTGCGCTCGGGCTTCTGGCGACGCAGCGTGGAACGCAGGTACAGCGCGTGGCCGGCCTTCGGATCCGCTGCGAGCAGTGCATCGAGATTGCGCTCGGCGTCGTCGAAGGCGCCAGTGAAGAATTGGGCGACGGCCAGGTCGTAGAGCAGCGGCGGATGCCTGCCCGTCGCCCCGAGCGCCTGTTCGAACATCGGGATTGCCTGGTCGGGGCGATTGCAGTTGCTCAGCAGGTTGCCTGCTTGCCACAGCGCCTGGCCGTTGCCGCGGGCCTGTCCGGCCGCCTCCATCGCGAGCGCGGCGGCCTCGCTGCGCCTGCGCATCTGATGCAGAAGCGCTGCCTTCTTGAGCTTGAGCGCGTAGTGCCCGCCGCTGGCGTCCACCGCCCGCCCGATCATCTCCAGCGCCGGCCCGGCCTCCCCTCGGGCGAGGAACGCTTCGCCGGCGAAGACCAGGACGTGGGCGCTGTCCGGCCAAGCCTCGCGCAGCCGGCCAGCGAGAGCGGCCGCCTCCGCGCTCCTGCCCTGGCCAATCAGCGCGTAGCCCTCCCGCAGTTGCCTGGCGAGGACGGCGGCGGCGTCGGGCACGAAAGACTGGGATGGGGTCATGGGCAAGGATATGCTCGGGACGGGAATGATGCGGGATCCATCGTAGCCGCAACCGCGGCAGCCTGTCCCCTCCTCAAGCGTATTGCGGTGGCCGTTACGCCCGGTGGAGCAGCGGCGGCGCCACTCTCGCGGAGTGGATCGACAAAAAAAAGCGGCGGGCCGCAGCCCGCCGCCGTGTGATGGCCG
>JAEXLY010000206.1 GCA_023444765.1 Pseudomonadota bacterium
CCGGCTCCGATCACGATCGACCTCAACGGCGTGAACTTCGACTTCGACAAGTCGACGCTGCGTCCTGACGCGGTGCAGATCCTGAACGAGGCCGTCGAGATCCTGAAGCGCTATCCGGATCTGCGCGTCGAGGTGGCCGGCCATACCGACCTGTGCGGTTCGGACGCCTACAACCAGAGCCTGTCGGAGCGTCGCGCCCGCGCGGTGTACGACTACATGACCAGCAACGGCATCGACGCCGGTCGCCTGATGGGCCCGGTGGGTTACGGCGAGAGCCGTCCGCTGGAGCCGACCGCGCAGACCCTGCCGGGCTGCAAGAGCGAGGTCAACCGCCGCACCGAGCTCAACGTCCAGAACTGATCCGGACACGAGCTGCAGTACACAGGAAGCCCGGCCCCGCGCCGGGCTTTCTGTTTGGGTGCCCAGGCCCATTTTGTCGGGTTTTTTCGCTTGCCAGCGGGCGTCGCGCTGTTACACTCGCGCCCAGATTGCACGGGCGGGAGATGGACGATGCGCGGATGGGCCATGTTGCTGTTGTCGATGGGGGCGTTGTCCGCCCAGGCGTCCACCCAGTGCCCCGGAGCCAGCGCGCAACCGCTCGCGGTGCGTCCCACGGTGCTGCTCCCCGTCGCCGCCGGATTTGCCAACATGAACCCGCAGCTGGGTTCGCAGCGTGGGGTGCTTGCCCCTGATTTCGACGAATCGCAGTCGGTCGACAACGTGCTGTGGCGGCTGCAGGTGGAAGGCTGCCAGGAAGTCGCCTCGGCGGCTCCGGCCTCGACGCTGACGGCGCCGAACCCCGGTTCGTACGTCAAACGCACCGAGCACGACAACACGCCGTACCGGTTCAACATGACCCAGAACGGCAAGCGCATGACCGCCGACGACTTCGACGCCTGGCTCCAGGCCAACGGCTACAGCGCTGGACGGCGGGTGGCCCCGGCTTCCGCGGAAACGCCGGCAGACGCGGCGCCGGCGCCGGAACAGTCGCAGTAGGCCCAAGGCGGGCCGGCTGCAGCCGGCTCGCCTGCGGCAGGTCATCGCGACCTGCGGGCGCGCGGCCGCTCCAGGGCCGTCGTTCCTGTCAGGCTTTCAGCACGCCCAGCTCACGGCCGATGCGCGTGAAAGCGTCGATGGCCCGGTCGATGTGCTCCGGCGTGTGTGCAGCAGACATCTGCGTGCGGATCCGCGCCTGCCCCTTGGGCACGACGGGGAAGAAGAAGCCGATCGCATAGATGCCTTCCTCGAGCAGGCGTTCGGCGAAGCGCTGTGCCAGCGGCGCGTCGTAGAGCATCACCGGACAGATGGGATGCGTGCCGGGACGCAGGTCGAAGCCGGCCGTCGTCATCCCCTCCCGGAAACGTGCCGTGTTGGCGGCCAGGCGTTCGCGCAGTTCGCCGGCCGCATCCAGCATCTCGAATGCCCTGGTGCCTGCCGCCACGACATGCGGCGGCAGGGAATTGGAGAACAGGTAGGGTCGCGAGCGCTGGCGCAGCAGCTCGATCACCTCCGCCTTCGCGGTCGTGAACCCGCCCAGCGCACCGCCCATCGCCTTGCCCAGCGTGCCGGTGATGATGTCGATGCGGTCCAGCACGCCCTTGACCTCGGCCGAGCCGCGACCGGTCGCGCCGAGGAAGCCGGTGGCGTGGCATTCGTCGATGTGCACCAGCGCGTCGTAGCGAGCGGCCAGGGCCGTGATCTCGTCGAGCGGGGCGATGAATCCGTCCATCGAGAACACGCCGTCGGTGGTGATCATGATCGTGCGCGCGCCGTCCGCCTTCGCCTGCTGCAGCTGCTTTTCCAGGTCCGCCATGTCGCAGTTGGCGTAGCGGTAGCGTTTCGCCTTGCACAGGCGCACGCCATCGATGATCGATGCGTGGTTGAGCGCATCGGAGACGATCGCGTCGTTCTCGTCCAGCAGCGGCTCGAACAGTCCTCCGTTGGCGTCGAAGCAGGCCGCATAGAGGATGGTGTCCTCCTTGCCGAAGAAGTCCGCGATGGTGCGTTCCAGCTGCTTGTGCAGGTCCTGGGTGCCGCAGATGAAGCGCACCGAAGCCATGCCGAAGCCGTGCGTGTCCAGCGCCTCGCGGGCCGCGGCGATGATGTCCGGATGGTCCGCCAGCCCCAGGTAGTTGTTGGCGCAGAAGTTCAGCACCGTGCGGCCGTCGGCGAGCGTGATCTCGGCCGACTGCGGGCTGGTGATGATGCGCTCGGACTTGAACAGGCCGGCGGCGCGGATCTCGCCGAGGGTGGTGGCGTAGCGGTCGGTCAGGGTCATGGCGGTATCCGACGGAATTCAGTCCGACAGTCTAGCGGCTCGTCGCGGGGACGTTTTTTCTCTCCGGCATGCGCTTGAGCCATTCGTCCCAACGGGCCTGCAGGAGCGGCAGGGTCGATGGCAGGGAGGATGACTCCCCGGGTCCAGCCAGCCACTTCTCGAAATCGACACCCGCCGCTGCGGCCTCGCTGACACTCCGCAGGATCCGCACATCGCCGCTGGCTTCGATCAGGAACGCAGCAAACACCAGCGCCTGTCCGTAGAACATGTCCAGCGCCAACGCGGTGCGGTCCCCGGGTGGCAGTTCCATCGATATCACACCTGAACGGCTGCGCTGTCCGTGCCTGCGCATCATCTTCCGCAGGGCAAGTGCGGGGTGCGGCATGACCAGGAACTTGGCGAGCGGTGGAACTTCGCCCGGCGATGAACGGTGCGTGGCCAGAAAACGGGCGCCGCGCTGCTGCTGGGATTCGGGAGCCTCCATCAGCATGGCGACGCCCTCGTCCAGCCAGTCGGGCGCGGGACTGCCGTAGATGGGCACTTCACTGGCCGCGCCAGGCCAGAACGCTGCCGCGTACATGGCGTGTCCCAGTTCGTGGCGCAGCACGTCCTCGTGAGGTCCCGGGCCGCGCCGGGGACCGCCGGGGCGCCGCCTGGAGCTGGCGTCGGGATGCCAACCCGGACTCGCCGATGCGGGCAGCCAGGACAGCCCGTATGCCAGTGAATGGGCGGTGGCGAGCACCGTGGCGGCCTCCGTGGCGTAGGTCCTGCTGAGGACCAGCATCCCCGCCGGCGGCTCGGCCCCGAAGTACATCCGGAAGTGCCGGGCAGCGCCTTCGAACGCGCGCGCCCCCATCTCGGCGTCGCCGCGTGTGCGTCCATAGGCCACGCCGTGGGCGCCGGCAACGCACACATCCGCCGGCGGGGCGTCCAGTTCCGGACATGCCGGTGCGGCCACGGCGGCGGCTGTCGCCGCGAAAAGAGTCAGCGGCAGCAGAATGCGCGGCAGCTTCATGTTCACCCTCCCTGGCGTCGTCCGGTACGGATGATCCCGCGGTTCCATCGAGGCGTGGCGTGGGGCCGGCTCAATGCCAGTCGAGCACCACCTTGCCCGACTTGCCCGATTCCATCAGGTCGAAGCCCTTCTGGAAGTCTTCCGCCTGCAACTGGTGGCTCAGCACCTTGCCCAGCGGGAAGCCCGACAACACCAGCTGGGTCATCTTGTACCAGGTCTCGTACATGCGCCGGCCGTAGATGCCCTGCACGGTCAGGCCCTTGAAGATGATGCGGTCCCAGTCGATGCCCGCGCCCTTGGGCAGGATGCCGAGCAGGGCGACCTTGCCGCCGTGGTACATGCAGTCGAGCATGTCGTTGAAGGCGCGCGGGTTGCCGCTCATCTCCAGGCCCACGTCGAAGCCTTCCAGGTGCAGGTCGGCCATGACCTCGCGCAGCGAGGCGTTGGCGACGTTGACCACGCGCGTGGCGCCCATGTCGGCGGCCAGCTTGAGGCGGTAGTCGTTGACGTCGGTGACCACGACGTTGCGCGCGCCGATGTGCTTGCAGATGCCGGCCGCCATGACCCCGATCGGGCCGGCGCCGGTGATCAGCACGTCTTCGCCGACCACGTCGAACTCCAGCGCGCAGTGCGCGGCGTTGCCGTAGGGGTCGAAGAAGGCGGCCAGCTCGCTCGGCACCTGGTCGGGCACCGGCCACAGGTTGCTGGCCGGCATCACGATGTACTCGGCGAAGGCGCCGTCGCGGTTGACGCCGATGCCCACCGTGTTCGGGCACAGGTGCTGCTTGCCCGCACGGCAGTTGCGGCAGTGGCCGCAGACGATGTGGCCTTCGGCCGAGACGCGCTGACCGATGGTGTAGCCCGACACGCCCGGCCCCAGGTCCGCGACGCGGCCGACGAACTCGTGCCCGATGACCAGGCCCGGCCGGATCGTGCGCTGCGCCCACTCGTCCCAGAGGTAGATGTGCAGGTCGGTGCCGCAGATCGCGGTCTTCTCGACCCGGACCAGGACTTCATTCGGCCCCGGCACGGGTACCGGCACTTCCTCCATCCACAGGCCCTTGGTGCTCTCGCGCTTGACCAGCGCCTTCATGGTTGCGGACATCGGGGACACCATCGGGAACGGGCTGCCATTATAGGTTGCAGCGGAAACGGCCGGCGCGGGCGGGCAGGGCCCCGGGGGCGGGGAGGGGGCTACAATCCGGCGGTCCTTTCAGGTGGAACCGTTGCATGCGCCTTTCCCTGCTGAGCCTGTCCGCCGCCGCCGTCCTGGCCGCGATCCCTGCCGCGCACGCCACCGAGGGCATGTGGGTGCCGCAGCAGTTGCCCGAGATCGCGGCCCCCCTGAAGAAGGCCGGACTGAAGCTCGACCCCGCGCAGCTCGCCGACCTCACCGGCGATCCACTGGGCGCGGTGGTGTCGCTGGGCGGTTGCACGGCGAGTTTCGTTTCGCCTCAGGGCCTGGTGGTCACCAACCACCATTGCGCCTATGGCGCGATCCAGCTCAATTCCACGCCAGAGAACAACCTCATGCGCGACGGCTTCAACGCCGCCGCGCCGGCGGACGAGATCACCGCCGGGCCGAACGCCCGCATCTACGTGCTCGACGCGATCACCGACGTCACCGCCGAAGTGCGCGCCGCGATCGACGCAGCGTCCGATCCGCTCGCCCGCACCCAGGCACTGGATGCGATCGAGAAGCGCCTGGTCGCCGCCTGCGAGGCCGAGGCGGGCTATCGCTGCCGCCTCTACAGTTTCCTTGGCGGCAACGACTATCGCCTGTTCCGCAACCTCGAGATCCGCGACGTGCGCCTGGCGTATGCACCCCCGGGCAGCATCGGCAACTACGGTGGGGAGGTCGACAACTGGATGTGGCCGCGCCACACCGGCGACTTCGCGTTCTATCGCGCCTACGTGGGTCCCGACGGCCGCCCGGCCGCGCATGCGCCCGACAACGTGCCCTACCAGCCGAAACACTGGCTGAAGATCGCCGACCAGCCGCTGCGGGAAGGGGACTTCGTGATGGTGGCCGGCTACCCCGGCCGCACCAGCCGCTACGCGCTCGCGGGCGAGTTCGAGGAAACCGAGCAGTGGACGTACCCGACGATCGGCCGCCACTACCGCGCCCTGATCGACCTGGTCGAGACGCGCGGCAAGGCCGATCCCGACATCGAGGTGAAGTACGCCAGCACCGTCCGCGGCTGGGAAAACGTGATGAAGAACTACGAGGGCCAGCTGTCCGGCTTCGAGCGCACCCGGGCCGCGGACACCAAGCGCGCGCACGAGGCAGCGGTGCTCGAGTGGTTGCGCGGGCGGGGCGAGGAGGGCGCGGCGGCGCTGGCAGCGCATGAGCGCCTGGTCGCGCTGGACGAGGCCGAGCGGGCCACGCGCGAGCGCGACCTGGTGCTGCGCATGCTCAACGGCACCGGCGCGATCTCGGCCGCCACCACCCTCTATCGCCTGGCGATCGAGCGCGGCAAGCCGGACACCGAACGCGAGCAGGGCTACCAGGACCGCGACCTGCCCACGATCGAGGGTGGCCTGCGGCAGATGGACCGTCGCTACGTGCCGGCCATGGATCGGGAACTGCAGGCCTACTGGCTGGCGGAGTACGCGAAGCTGCCGCCCGCGCAGCGCATCAAGGCGGTCGACGAATGGCTGGGCGGCCACGATGCCAGGGCGATCGGGCGCGCGCTCGATCGGCTGGCCGACACCCGCCTGGGCGATGCGGACCAGCGCATGCAGTGGCTTGCGGCCGACCGCAAGGCATTCGAGTCCAGCAGGGATCCCGCCATCCGCTACGCGGTGAAACTGATGCCGACCCTGCTCGAGCTCGAGCGCGAGGGCAAGGTCCGCGCCGGCGAACGCCTGGCCGCCCGCGCGACCTATCTCGAGGCCGTGGCCGAGCACCGCCGCAGCCAGGGGGGATACGTCTACCCGGACGCCAACTCCTCGTTGCGGATCACCTTCGGCAACGTCCGTCCGTACACGAAGCTCGACGGTACGCGGCAGCAGGCATTCACCCGTCTGGAGGAGGTCGCGGCCAAGGCCACTGGCGAAGAACCGTTCGACGCACCGCAGGCGTTGCTCGAGGCCATCGCGGCCAAGCGCCACGGTGGCCTCGCAGACCGGCGGCTGCGCACCGTGCCGGTCAATTTCCTCTCCGACCTCGATGTGACCGGCGGCAATTCCGGATCGCCGGTGCTCGACTCGCGAGGTCGCCTGACAGGCCTGCTGTTCGACATGAACTGGGAGGCGGTGGTGTCCAACTGGGTATTCGACGCGGAAATGACCCGCACGATCTCGGTCGACCAGCGCTACATGCGCTGGATCATGCAGGAGGTCTATCCGGCGCCGGCGCTGCTGCAGGAGATGGGCGTCGCGCCACGGCGATAGTTTCATCCCGCAGGTATCGGGTCGCGTGCGCGCCGGCTCGTTTTGGCTATGCGGCGCGCCGCGGGGAGTCGCGGACGTGCACCGACCCGTACCGGAACCCCCTGCCGCATGAGAATCCTGCTTGCCCGTCACGGCGAGACGCCGTGGAACGCCGAAGGTCGCTACCAGGGACAGGAGGACATCCCGCTGTCGCCCGTCGGCGAACGGCAGGCGCGCCTGCTGGGCGAACGCCTGCGCGACGTGCGCATCGACAAGGCCGTGAGCTCGCCGCTCGCGCGCGCCTACCTGACCGCGCAGCTTGCGCTGGGCGAAGTGCGCGCGCCGATGCTCACCACGGAAATGGGCTTCATGGAAATCGCCCACGGCACCTGGGAAGGACTGCTGGCAAGCGAGATCGGCGCACGCGACCCCGAGCGGCTGCGCGCCTGGCGCGAGGCGCCCGACACGGTGCAGATGCCGGGGGGCGAGTCGATCAAGCAGGTGTTCCGCCGCTCCTGGGAGGCGCTGCAGTGGTCGACCGAAGGCCTGGGCAGCACCGACACCCTGCTGGTGGTGGCGCACGATGCGGTCAACCGCGTGCTGCTGTGCCACGTGCTGGGCATCCCGCTGTCGCGGCTGTGGACGTTCCGGCAGGCGCCGACCACCCTGAACCTGCTCGAGGGCGAGAGCCTGGACAGCCTCGAGGTGGTGCGGCTGAACGACTGTTCGCACCACACCGCGTTCTTCGGCGAGGCCGTGCACCGGGCGCTGTAGCCGGACACGGCCCGCACCCGCCATCCGGGGGACACCGCGTCCCGGTAACCGCCCCAGGCCCCCTGCCGGGGCGGGCATGCCACCCACGCAGGCGACGTCTCGCCCTCGATGCCCCGTTCCGTTGTCATCGCCGGCCCGGCGCGGGATGCTTGCCGTGCTCCCTTCGCGTCCCGGCGACGAGTTTCCGTCTTTCCATGCCCACGACCCTCCAGGACTGGCTGGCGCATATCGAGTGCCAGCACCCCAACGCCATCGAGATGGGCCTCGACCGGGTGCGCGCCGTGGCCGCCGCGTTGGCCCTGGCGCCGCCGGCGCGGCGCGTGGTCACCGTCGCCGGCACCAATGGCAAGGGCTCCACCGTGGCCTTCATCGAAGCCATCGCACGCGAGGCCGGCCTGCGAACGGGCGCCTACACCTCGCCGCACCTGCTGTCCTACGCCGAGCGCGTGCGCATCGACGGCACGGAGGCCGGCGAGGCGGAGCTTGTCGAGGCCTTTGCCGCCGTGGAGGCTGCGCGCGGCGACACGCCGCTGACCTACTTCGAATTCGGCACGCTGGCCGCGCTGTGGCTGTTCGCGCGCGCCGGGCTGGATCTCGCCATCCTCGAGGTCGGACTCGGTGGCCGTCTGGACGCCACCAACATCGTCGATCCCGACGTCGCGGTCGTCACCACGGTCGACCTGGACCACCAGGACTGGCTGGGCGGGGACCGCGAGGCCATCGGCAGGGAGAAGGCCGGCATCGCGCGGGCGTGGAAGCCGCTGGTGCTGGGCGACGACGATCCGCCGGCCAGCGTGCTGCGGCATGCCTATGCAATCGGCGCTTCCGCGTTGCGGATCGGCTGCGATTTCTTCTTCGAGCCGGTGGACGAGGCATCCTGGCGCTGGCGGGAGGTCGGATGCGTGCTCGATCTGCCGCGTCCGGCACTGTCCGCGCCGGTCCAGCTGCGCAACGCCGCGGTCGCGATCGCCGCGCTGCGCGCGCTCGACATCGACCTGCCGGAGGCGGCGATCGCGCGTGGCGGCGCCGGCGCGCGGCTGCCGGGCCGGCTCCAGCAGTTCGAGGTCGACGGGGTCCGCGTGGCGGTCGATGTCGGACACAACCCCCAGGCCGCGCGCGCGCTGGCCGCCTGGCTGCGCGCCACGCCGGCCGCCGGACGGACGCATGCGGTGTACGCGGCCCTGGGCGACAAGGACGTGGCGATGGTGGTGGACGCGTTCGACGGCGCAGTGGACGCCTGGTGGCTGGCCGGCTCGCTTGGCGCAGGCCCCCGCGGGATGGGGGCCGGGGATCTCGCAGCGCGGCTTGCGGCCACGAGGGTCCCGGTCGCCGGGAGTTTCGCCGATCCGCCTGCGGCCCTGGCCGCCGCGCTGCATGCATCCGGCCGTGGCGACCGCATCCTGGTCTTCGGTTCGTTCCATGCCGCGGACGAAGCGCTGCGCGCATTGCGCGGCCGGGGTTCAGAAGACGGACTGCGGCCCGGCGTATAATTCGCGCGCCCCGCCGCTCTTGCCGAACCCGATGGATGCCGGACTGAAACAGCGCCTGATCGGTGCCGCCGTGCTCGTGGCGCTGGCCGTGATTTTCCTCCCCATGCTGGTCAAGGGACCCGCGCCCGACAGCGGGGTGTCCGACCTGTCCATGCGCGTTCCCGACGCGCCCACCGACGGGTTCAGGACCGTGGACCTGCCGCTGGTGGTGCCGGCCGAGGCGCCGCAGGGCGGAGTGCTTGGCACGCCCGAGCCGCTGGACGATGGCCGGCTTCCTACGGTCGACACGTCCAGCGCGCCGCCGATGGAGCCGCTTCCCGCGGAGCCGGCGGACGGCGAACCGGCCCATCCCGATGCGGCCGATCCCGCGCCCGGGGCTGCCCCGGCTCCCCCGCGGCAGTCGCCGCAGCAGCAGGAGTCCGCGCCCGCTGCCGAACCCGCTCCCGCGCCGCCCGCAACGACGCCGCTGCCGGCGGCCACCGCAGGCGGCGACTATGTGGTGCATTTCGGGGCATTCGGCAGCGACCGCGACGCACAGCTGATCGTGCGTCAGCTGTCGCAGGCTGGCCTGACCGCCTACAGCGAGGCGTTCACCCTCAACGGCCGGGCAGCCCAGCGGGTGCGTCTGGGGCCGTACGCGTCGCGCGAGGCCGCAGAGGCGGTCCGCGTGCGGGCCGCGCAGGTGCGGAACGACGTGACGCCCCGTGTTGTCGCGCTGGATGCGTCCGCGACACCGTCGCCGTCTGTCGGGGCGCCGCAGCAGGCGACCGCGGCGGCCGGCACGCGCACGCCGCAAGCGTCCGGGACCACCCCGGCACAGCGTCCGGCGTCCGCCCCCGCGGTCCCCGCCGCGGCCAGTGACACGGGTTTTGCCGTGCAGGTCGGCGCCTTCAGCAACGAGGCCGAAGCCACGCGCCTGCGCGACCGTCTGCGCGGGATGGGCATCAACGCCTTCACCGACACCGTTGCAACCGACCGGGGCCGGTTGACCCGGGTCAAGGCCGGTCCGGTACCCGGGCGCGACGACGCCGAGCGCCTCAAGGCGCAGGTGAAGTCGAACACCGGCCTCGACGGCATCGTGCGCGCGCATCCCTGAGATCCGCCACCTCGGCCCCTGACTTTCAAAGCTAGCAAACGGGAACCACTGCCATGTGCGGCATCATCGGCATCGTCGCCACCACCGAGGTCGCGACCGCGCTGTACGACGGCCTGACCGTCCTCCAGCATCGCGGCCAGGATGCCGCCGGCATCGCCACCGCCAGCGGCACGCACATGCGCGTGCACAAGGGCAACGGACTGGTGCGCGACGTGTTCAACGCGAAGGCCATGGCCCTGCTCGAGGGCCGCGTGGGCATCGCCCATTGCCGCTATCCGACCGCGGGCAGCGAGGGCAGCGACGAGGCGCAGCCGTTCTACGTCAACTCGCCCTACGGCATCGCACTGGCCCACAACGGCAACCTGATCAATACCGAGGCGCTGCGGCGCGAGGTGTTCGAACAGGACCGGCGCAACATCAACACCCAGTCGGACTCGGAAGTGCTGCTCAACGTGTTCGCGCACGAGCTCGACCGCAGCCGCACCCTGACCCCGGAAGCGGCCTTCCGCGCGATCGAGGGCCTCAACCGGCGTGCGCGCGGCGGCTATGCCGGCGTGGCCACCGTGCTGGGCCTGGGCCTGGTCGCGTTCCGCGACCCGCACGGGATCCGGCCGCTGGTGCTGGGCAAGCGCGAGACCGACGCCGGCAACGAGTATGCGATCGCGTCCGAGTCGGTGGCCCTGGACATCCTCGGCTTCGAACTGGTGCGCGACGTCGCGCCGGGCGAAGGCGTGGTGGTCACGCCGCGCGGCGAGCTGCACACCCGCCAGTGCGCGGAAGCGACCTCGCGTGCGCCCTGCATCTTCGAGTATGTGTATTTCGCCCGTCCCGACTCGATGATCGAGAACATCTCGGTGCACAAGGCGCGCATGCGCATGGGCACGGCGCTGGGCGAGAAGATCCTTCGCCTGCGTCCGGACCACGACATCGACACGGTGATCCCGATCCCCGACACCTCGCGCGATGCGGCGCTGGAGATCGCCAACGTGCTCGGGGTGAAGTACCGCGAGGGGTTCGTCAAGAACCGTTATGTCGGCCGCACCTTCATCATGCCCGGGCAGGGCGAGCGGGTGAAGTCGGTCAAGCGCAAGCTCAACCCGATCAAGCTCGAGTTCCGCAACCGCGTGGTGCTGCTTGTGGACGATTCCATCGTGCGCGGCACGACCTCGCAGCAGATCGTGCAGATGGCGCGCGACGCCGGCGCGCGCAAGGTGTACCTGGCCTCGGCCGCGCCACCGGTGCGCCACCCGAACATCTACGGCATCGACATGCCCACGCCGGAGGAACTCATCGCCTACGGCCGCACCGAAGAGGAGGTCGAACGCATGATCGGCTGCGACTGGCTGATCTACCAGGACCTGCCCGACCTGGAGAAGGCGGTCGCCGGGCCGAAGTTCGAAGGCATGACGTTCGACAGTTCCTGCTTCAGCGGCGAGTACGCGACCGGTGTGGATCCGGGCTATTTCGAGGGCCTGCGCCAGCTGCGCTCGGACGACGCCAAGCGCCAGCGCCGGCTCGCGCTCTGAGCGCTGCGCGATGCCCACGCTGTTCGACGCAGCGCGCGAGTGCCTCGACGCGGCCGGCATCGACGACAAGATCGCGCTGACCCGGCGCCATGCCGCGGCATTCGCGCGCGGCGAGTTGCCGGTGCCGGACGACGCGCCCGGCCCCGAGCCGATCCGCATGCCGGGTCGCCCCCCCCGACCGGCCCTGGTGCATCCGCGCGAGCTGCCGCGGCGCGGTTTCGGCAGTGTCGCCGGGCGCGCTGCGTTCATCCACTCCATCGCCCACATCGAACTCAACGCGGTCGACCTGGCCTGGGACGCGGCGTACCGCTTCCGCGGACTGCCAGCCGCGTTCTACGCCGACTGGGTGCGGATCGCCGACGACGAGGCGCGGCATTTCCTGATGCTGCGTGGGCGCCTGCGCGCGCTCGGCTACGACTACGGCGACTTCGACGCCCACAACGGCCTGTGGGAGATGTGCGAGAAGACCGCGCACGACGGGCTGGCCCGCATGGCGCTTGTGCCGCGCGTGCTGGAGGCGCGCGGGCTGGACGTGACGCCCGGCATGATCGCCAGGCTGCGTGCGCTGGGCGACGGGGACACGGTCGCGGTGCTGGAGGTGATCCTGCGCGAGGAGGTCTCGCACGTCGCCGCGGGGAGCCGCTGGTTCCGCTGGTACTGCGCGCGGCGCGACATCGATCCGGAGCCCAGGTTCCGCGAACTGCTGGCCGAGTACGCGCGCGCCGTGCTGCACGGCCCGTTCAACCTCGAGGCACGCAGTGCCGCCGGCTTCAGCGACGAGGAACTGGCGGCGCTGGTGCAGGCGTCGGACGAGGCGCAGGGGTCGCCCGCATGAGATCCGCCGGCCGCCGGCGCGCTCCGGTGGCTGACCGGACACCGGTGCCGGGAGCGCGCCCCCGATCCGCTACAGCGTGCGCAGCTCGTAGTCGCCGTTCTCCACGCGCAGGGCCGAACCCTGCGTATACCAGTCGCCGAGCACGATGCGCCGGCACGGGCGATCGCCGACGACGAGCGAATGGATCGCTGGCCGGTGCGTGTGCCCGTGGATCATCGTGTCCACGCCATAGCGCGTGAACCATTCCTCGACCGCGGCAGGGGCCACGTCGGTGATGGTTTCCATGGTGCCGGCCTGCGCGAGTTCACCCTGCCGTGCCTGGCTGGCGGCGCGCGCCTGCGCGGCGAAAGCGAGCCGCGCCTGCAGCGGCTGGGACACGAAGGCAGCCTGCCAGGCCGGGTCGCGGGTCTGCGCACGGAACTGCTGGTAGGCGACATCCCCGGTACACAGCTGGTCTCCATGACTGAGCAGCACGGCCTGGCCATGGAGCAGGATCACCGCCGGATCGGGCAGGAGCGACATCCCGGCGCGTGCGGCATAGGTGGGACCGAGCAGGAAGTCGCGATTGCCGTGCTGGAAATACACCGGCACGCCGCTGTCCACCAGCGCATGCAAGCCGTCGGCGACGAACGCGCCCACGTCCGATGGATCGTCGTCGCCGACCCAGGCCTCGAACAGGTCGCCGAGGATGTAGAGCGCTTCGGCGTTGCGGGCCTCGGCGTCGAGAAAGCGGCCGAACAGGCGGGTGATGTCCGGCCGCGCCGGGTCCAGGTGCAGATCGGAAACGAAGAGCGAGCCCATGCGTGCATTGTAGTGCCGCGGCCGCGGCTGCCGCGGGCAGCGGCGCGCGGCCGGTGCGGATGCGACCTGGGGCAGGCGCCGGCATGCCGGCGGCCGACCATCCGCAATGCCGCTAAAATGGCGCGTTTCCAGCCCACCGGACTCCGTCCATGACCTGCCGCACCCGCTTCGCCCCCAGCCCCACCGGGTACCTGCACATCGGCGGCGCACGCACCGCGTTGTACTGCTGGCTGGAGGCGCGCCATCGCGGCGGAGACTTCATCCTGCGGATCGAGGACACCGACCGCGAGCGCAGTACCCAGGCGGCGATCGATGCCATCCTCGATGCGATGGACTGGCTCGGACTGGACTACGACGAAGGTCCGATCTACCAGACTGCGCGACTGGACCGCTATCGCGAGGTGGCCGAGCAGCTCGTGGCGGCCGGCAGGGCCTACTACGCCTACGAAACGAAGGACGAGCTCGACGCCATGCGCGAGGCGGCGATGGCGAAGGGCGAGAAGCCGCGCTACAACGGCGCCTGGCGCGAGCGCGCCGGCGATGCCGCCTACCACGCCTCGCGCAGCGACGCCCCGAACCGCGTGATCCGCTTCCGCAATCCGGACGACGGCGTCGTCGCCTGGGAGGACAAGGTCAAGGGCCGCATCGAGATCGCCAACAGCGAGCTCGACGACCTGGTCATCTTCCGCCCGGACGGGCACCCCACCTACAACTTCGCGGTGGTGGTGGACGACATGGACATGCGCATCACCGATGTCGTGCGCGGCGACGACCATGTCAACAACACGCCGCGCCAGATCAACCTGTACGAAGCGCTGGGCGCGCCGGTGCCGGCGTTCGCGCACCTGCCGATGATCCTCGACGAGCATGGCGCCAAGCTCAGCAAGCGCACCGGCGCGGCGGACGTCATGCAGTACCGCGACGCGGGCTACCTCCCGCACGCCCTGCTCAATTACCTGGTACGGCTGGGCTGGTCGCACGGCGACCAGGAGATCTTCTCGATCGCCCAGATGCAGCGGCTGTTCGAGCTCAAGGATGTCAACGCCAAGGCCTCGCGCCTGGATCCGGCCAAGCTCGGCTGGCTCAACCAGCAGTACCTGAAGAACGACGATCCCGCCCAGGTCGCCACGCACCTGGAGTGGCACCTGCAGCAGTGCGGCTTCGACCTGTCCAGGGGGCCGGCGGCGGCGGACATTGTCGTGGCGATGCGCGATCGCGTGCAGACCCTGCGCGACATGGCCGAGCGGGCCGCGGTCTGGTTCCTGCCGCTCGAGCATTACGACGAGGCCGCCGTGGCCAAGCACCTGAAGGCGGGCGCCGATGCGCCGCTGCGCGACGCGCAGGCGCGGCTGGCCGCACTGCCGGCGTGGACGGTCGAGGCCATCGGCGAGGCGCTGCATGCCACCGCCGACGCGCTCGGCCTCGGCATGGGCAAGGTGGCCCAGCCGATGCGCGTGGCGGTCACCGGGACCCAGGTGAGCCCGGACATCGCGCATACGGTCTACCTGGCCGGGCGCGAGGAGGCGTTGCGCAGGATCGAGGCCGCCATTGCGAGGGTTCCCGTCGCGGGCGGTTGAGAAGCTGCGGCGGCGACGCCATCATCCCACCATGAGCACCCAGGTCCACGGGCACGACTGCATCGATCCGCGCCACCACGTGCACGACGCCCAGGCGTTCGTGCGTGCGGTGGAGCGCGCCTGCCAGCAGCGTGGGCTGCGGCTCACGCCGATCCGTGCACGCGTACTGCGGCTGATCGCGGGTGCGGGCCGCCCGGTCAAGGCCTACGACCTGCTGGACATGGTGCGCTCGGGGGAAGGCGCGGGCGCGGATGCACCGCCCACGGTGTACCGGGCGCTCGACTTCCTGCTCGCCAACGGCTTCATCCACAAGCTGCAGTCGGTCAATGCCTTCGTAGCCTGCCACCATCCCGACAGCGCGCAGCATTCGGTGCCGTTCCTGATCTGCAACCGCTGCCACAATGCGGTGGAACTCGAGGACGCGGAGGTGGTGGCTTCGCTCGACGAGCGCGCACGCGCGCTGGGGTTCGTGCCGCAGGCGCAGACACTGGAAGTGCACGGCCTGTGCGCAGGGTGCGCGCAGGCCGGCGACTCCGCGGACTGAGCCGGACCTTCAGCGCCGCTCGCCGGTGCGATGGCGCTCGGCCGCTTCCTCGCGCATGCGCCGCCGGATGAACAGGGCCGTGGCCAGCGGCATGGCCAGGATGATCAGCCCCACGGCGATGGTGAGCCAGCCGACCGGCTCGGTGAGCATTTCCCGCAGTATCGGATGCATGGTCCGGTTTCCCGCTGTGTCCAAACGCCTCCAGTCTGGAAGCCGGGCCAGCGGTGGGCATTGCGCCTGATCAAGGCGGCGCGCCCGCGGGCGACGGAGACTCGATGGTTCCGCCGCCCGCGGCCCGGTCAGAAGAACAGACGCACTCCCGCCGCGATGCTGCGGCCCGGCAGCGGCGCCAGGTCCTTCAGGAACGAGGTATGCGGACGCGCTTCCTCGTCGAGCAGGTTGGTGCCGTCGATGAACAGTTCGAGCGCGTTGCCCGCGGCGGTGTCGTGGTGCCAGGCCAGATTGGCGTTGACCAGGGTGTAACCCGGCGTGGGGTCCTCGTGCGCGGCGACGCGATCCTGGCGTGCGTGCCGGATCGCGCCGATGCCCGCGCGCCAGGCGCCACCCTCCCAGCGCAGCTCCGCCCCGGCGCGCCAGGGCGCGATCCGGGGCAGGTTCCCCGACAGCGGCAGGTCGGCGGTGTAGTGGTGTGCGTGGTCGCCGTGCGGGATGGCGAATGCCGCCTCCTGCGTGCCCTCGCCGGTGAGACGGCCGCGCACCGCGTCGCCGAAGCCTCGCAGCATCCAGCGGCTGCTGCCGTTGTCGAGCAGGGTCCAGCGCAGGTCGAGTTCTCCGCCAGTGAAGCGCGCATCGGCCTGGTTCCAGAGGCGTGCGGTGGCGCCGCCGTCCTCGATGCCCGTGTCGGCCAGATAGATGAAGTCGCGGTAGTCCAGGGCGTACAGCGAGGCGTTGACCGTCAGCGGGCCGCGATGCCAGTGCAGGCCCAGTTCGACGCGGTTGGCGGTTTCGCGGCGCAGCTGCGGGTTTCCGAACTCGTGGCTGCGCGTGGCCACGTGCAGGCCGTTGGAGTACAGCTCCTCGGCGGTGGGTGAGCGCTGGGCGCGGTCGATGCCGAAGGACAGGTGCAGGTCGTCGCCGAAGTGCCAGCGCGCCGCCGCCGAGAGGCTGGTGGCATCGAAGTCGCGCGACGGTCCGATCGCGTCGGCCGCGTCGACCTCGATCCGGTTGCGGTCGTGGCGCGCGCCCAGTTCCAGGTCGAGGGCGTCGAAGCCGCGGTGGCCGATCCAGAACAGGCCGACGTCGCGCGATCGCGAGTCGGGCACGAACGCCTCGTCGCCGACCGCGCGGAAGTCGCGACGCGAGCCCTGCAGGCCGAATGCTCCTTCCCATCCGGCCCAGGCGCGATGCACCAGTTCGGCCCGCAGTTCGGTGCTGTCGTTGTCGAACACCGTGCCCACTTCGCGGCCTTCGTACTCGGTATGGGTGTACTCGGTGCGCGCCAGCTTGACCCGCAGGCTGTCGAACACGCCCAGGCCGTCGAGTCCGCCGCGCACTTCGTGGCGACGCTGGTCGATCACGATATGGACGGCGTCTTCGTGCGCCTCTTCCTCGTCGTGATCGTCGTGATCGTCGTGATCGTCGTCCCCGTCGCCGTGTCCATGGTCTTCGTGGGCGTGGCCCGGAACGCCGTAGCGGCTGTTGAACAGGCTGCTGGCCGCTCCGACGAAGCCGCGGTCGCCGACCCAGGACAGGCCGAACGCGGCGCTGTCGGTCCGGAGCGCGCTGTTGGGAAGCGTGCCGCGGACCATCGCGTCCCCGTCGGCGTGGTCATCGTCGTGATCGTCCCCATGGTCGTCATCGTGCAGGCCGGGGCGCTCGGCGAGGCCGGGGATGTCGTAATCGCCGGTTTCCCGGTGCAGGGCATCGAGATGGAACACGAGATGGCCGGACGAGGAGGTGCCGTCCAGGCGCAGCATGCCCGTGCGCTCGTCGTTGCCGGTGCCCGCGCGCAGCTCGGCGCGTCCCTGCAGCGGCGTCGCCGTCGCCTGTTCGGGAACGCGGCCCTCGACCACGTTGACCGCGCCGCCGATCGCGCCGCTGCCGTAGAGCAGCGTGCTGGGACCCTTCAGCACCTCGATCTGGTCGGCGAGGAAAGGCTCGATCGACACCGCGTGGTCGACGCTCACCGTCGATACGTCGCCCGAGGCGAGGCCGTCGCTGAGCACCTGTACGCGGGCACCTTCCAGCCCACGGATGATCGGACGCCCCACGCCGGGCCCGAAGTAGGAGGACTGGACGCCCGGCAGGCGGTTCACGGTCTCGCCGAGGGTCGCGGCCCGGACCTCGTCCAGGCGGCTGCCGGCCAGTACTTCGACCGGCTGGGTCAGCGCCTCGGCCGTGCGTGGCAGCGGGGTGGCACGGACCACGACGTCGTCGAGATCCTTGATTTCGTCGTGGCGGGGATCGTCCTGGGCGAGGGCAGGCAGTGCAAACAGCGCCACGACGAGGGCTGAGGCGAGGCGGTGCGGGGCGGGAAACGCTGACGGCATGGGGAGGGCTGGTCCGTTGAGTGGTAATGTTATACTATTACGGAATGCTCACGACCCTTGTGTCAACCTCCCGAACGTCATGACCCCACGACAGCGACACAACCTCGATCGTTTCGGCGCAGCCGGCTCCCTGGTCTGCGCGGCGCACTGCGCGCTGCTGCCATTGCTGATCGCCGCGCTGCCCTCGCTTGGCGTCGCGGTGTGGTTGGGCGACAGCCTTGAAGTCGCCTTCGTGATCTTCGCCACCCTGCTGGGCGTCTTCAGTCTGGCCTGGGGATACCGGCGGCACCGGGCGCTGCGGGCGCTTGGCTTGCTGCTGCCCGGCCTGGCGGTGCTGTGGACGGCCGTGCTTTACGCGCCGCTGCACGAAACGGTGGTGCCGCACGCGGTGGCGATGACCCTCGGCGGCACCCTGGTCGCGATCGGACACCTGGTGAACCTGCGCCTCAACCACGGCCACGTGCACGACGCCAGCTGCGCGCACTGAGCCGCATGCGGCCCTGGCCTGCGTGGTAGACTGCGCCCCCTCGCGCGACCGCGCGGCGGCCGGACACCCCGCGCCGATTTTCCAGAGATTCCAGGAGCAAGACGATGGGCAAGGGCGACCGCAAGACCGCCAAGGGCAAGCGCTATTCATCCAGCTACGGCAATGCGCGCCCCAAGGCCGTGACCAAGGCCACGGGCAGCGCTGCCGCGCCGGTGGCGAAGACCGCGAAGGCCGCCACCAAGGCACCCGCCCGCAAGGCGGTGAAGAAGGTCGTCGCCAAGGGCGAATGATCCACCGCCAGGCGCAACAAAAAGCCCCGCGAATGCGGGGCTTTTTGTTGCGGCCGCGCGCATCGCGGCGACGGTGGGTTCTGGCCCGCCGGTTCGGACCGTTCCGGCCGGCGGAAACGCGTCGCGCGCGCCGTGCTCAGCGCCGCTGCGCGCCGGCTTCCACCTCGCGCCAGACCCGCAGCAGGTTGCCGCCAAGGATCTTGCGGATGTCCTCGTCGTCGTAGCCGCGCGAGATCAGTCCGGCGACGAGATTGGGGAAATCGGCGACCGAGCGCAGGCCGTCGGCCAGTTCGCCGCCCACGCCATCGAAGTCCGAGCCGAGGCCGACATGATCCACGCCCAGCAGGCGTACCCCGTGGTCGATCTGGTCGAGCACCGCGGACAGCGGCGTGGAAGGCGTGGGGTGGTCGCGCTCCCAGTCCGCCTCGAAGGCCGCCGCGTCCCGGGTGGGCTGCCCGGCTGCGGCCAGTTCGGCATTGCGCGCGTCGAACGCGGCGCGCGCGCGGAACCGGGCCTGCATGTCGGCGGCCGCCCGGGCATTGATGAAGGCCGTTCCGAACGGGATCTGCACCACGCCGCCGCGCGCGGCGATCGCGCGGGCCAGCTCGTCGCTGATGTTGCGCTCGAACCCCGGGGTGAAGTGGCGGAACGCCGAATGGCTGGCGATCACCGGCACCGTGCTCAGTTCGATCGCCTGCCCGGCCGCGGCGTCGGAGACGTGCGACACGTCCACCATGATGCCCAGCCGGTTCATCTCCGCGACGACCTCCCGCCCGAACGGACTCAGCCCGTCCCAGCGCCGCTCGACGCCATAGGACGAGTCCGCGATGCGGTTGGCGGCACTGTGCGCGAGCGTGATGTAGCGGATGCCGCGGTCGAAGAATCGCTGCAGCTGCGCCAGGTCGTCGCCCAGCGGCGCGCCGTTCTCCATGCCCAGCGGCAACAGCACGCGTCCACCTTCCCGCAGCCGGTCGACGTCGGCGGGGGAGGTCAGGATGGCGAAGCGGTCGGGATGGCGCTGCACCAGCGCCTCGACCGCGTCGATCTGCGCGTGGGCCGACTGCCGGGCCTTGCCTTCGATGTCTTCGCGCGCCGAGGTGTAGATCGACATGAAGGCGACGTCCAGTCCGCCCTGGCGCGCGCGCGGCCAGTCGAACTCGCGATCGGGCGCAGGCTGGCCGAGGTCGGCCCAGGTTTCGGCGAGGATGCCGGGTGCGTCGATGTGCGTGTCGACGATGACGGCGTCTTGCGCCAGTGCGCTGGCGCGCTGCAGCGTCGCCTCGTCGGCCAGTGCCGTGGAGCCGGAAAGGGCCAGGGCGCAGGCCAGGGCGGTGCGCAGGATCATGCGGGTCTCCGGGTCAGCAAAGTCGATGGCCGCCTGCGTAGACGGCGCGCGTCAGCGGTCCGCCCAGCCAGTAGCACAGTTCGGCGGGACGCGAGATGCTCCAGTGGACGAAGTCGGCGCGCAGGCCGGGGCGCAGGATGCCGCGGTCGTCGAGGCCGAGCGCGCGCGCGCCGTTGACGGTCGCTCCGCGTAGCGCTTCTTCCGGCGTGAGGCGGAAATGCGTGCACGCCAGCTGCATCGCCTGTCGGAGGGAGAGCAGCGGCGAGGTGCCGGGATTGCAGTCGGTGGCGACCGCCATCGGCACGCCCTGCGCGCGGAACTCGGCAACCGGCGGCAGCCGGGTTTCGCGAAGCACGTGGAAGGCGCCCGGCAGCAGTACGGCCACGGTACCGGCGCGGGCCATCGCGGCCACGCCCGCCGGCGAGGTGTGTTCGACGTGGTCCGCCGACAGGCCATCGAAATCCGCGACCAGGGCGGCGCCATTGCCGTCGCTGAGCTGGTCGGCGTGCAGCTTGACCGGCAGGCCGATCCCGCGCGCGACCTCGAACACGCGCCGCGTCTGCGCTGCGCTGAAGCCGATGCGCTCTGCAAAGGCGTCCACTGCGTCGACCAGTCCCTCGCCATGCAGCAGCGGCAGCCACTCGCACACCGCCGCGACGTAGTCGTCGGCGCTGCCTGCGTACTCGGGCGGCAGCGCATGCGCGCCGAGGAAGGTGGTGCGCACGTCCACGCCCAGCGCCTGTCCGATGCGCCGCGCGACCCGCAACATGCGCCGCTCGCTCTCCAGGTCCAGGCCGTACCCGGACTTGATCTCGAGCGTGGTCACGCCGTCGCCCAGCAGCGCGCGGGCGCGCGGCAGCGATTGCGCCAGCAGTGCGTTCTCGTCGGCCGCGCGCACGGCGCGCACGGTCGAGACGATTCCCCCGCCACTGCGCGCGATCTCCTCGTAGCTGGCGCCCTGCAGCCGTTGCTCGAACTCCGCGGCGCGGTCGCCGGCGAACACCAGATGGGTATGGCAGTCCACCAGCCCGGGCGTAACCCAGCCGCCGTCGGCTTCGACCACGCGGTCGGCCAGGCGCGCCGGGTCGCCGGGTAGGTCCGCGCGACGGCCGGCGAACACGATGCGGCCCCCGCGCCAGCCCAGCGCGCCGTCCTCGATCGCGCCGTAACCGGCGTCGTCCTCCAGCGTC
Source organism: Pseudomonadota bacterium (assembly GCA_023444765.1). Taxonomy (GTDB): domain Bacteria; phylum Pseudomonadota; class Gammaproteobacteria; order Xanthomonadales; family Xanthomonadaceae; genus Luteimonas. Next base: position 21,134 of record JAEXLY010000206.1, read on the forward strand.
GCCAGGTGCGCGCCGACCAGCACTGCGTCCCAGACCTCAGTCACCGCCGTCTCCGCCATCATCCAGGCCGCCCTGTCCGGACGCGTCGCCATCGCTCCCGCGACTGCGACGCGCGCCCGGCGAACGCAGCCGCTCGCGCGCCTTGAGCAGCACCAGGGCCGCCATCGCCAGCGTCAGCCCCATGATCGCGAGGGTTTCGAACATGCGCCCGGCCAGTGAAAGGAGTCCGCCAGCGCGGTAGCCTAACCCACTCCCGCCGCAGACCGTCGTCCGATGTCACTCCCATTGACCGCGCCTCCCATCGAAGCCGTCCCCACGGGATGGCGGATGCCGGGTATCGCCAACCTGCACTCGCACGCGTTCCAGCGCGCGATGGCGGGGCTCGCCGAGCGGCAGACCGACCCGGCCGATTCGTTCTGGACCTGGCGCGAGACCATGTACCGGATGGCGGCGCGCTTCGATCCCGACACGCTGCATGCGGTCGCCTCGCAGCTGTACGTGGAGATGCTCGAGGCCGGCTATACCACGGTGTGCGAGTTCCACTACCTGCACCACGCTCCCGACGGCAGTGCCTACCGCACCCCCACGGCGATGTCGGACGCCCTGGTCGCGGCCGCGCGCGAGGCCGGCATCCGGTTGTGCCTGCTGCCGGTGCTGTACATGACCGGCGGCTTCGACGGACGCGGGCTCGGCCCGCGGCAGCGCCGTTTCGGCCATGGCATCGACGACTACCTGCGCCTGTTCCAGGACCTGCATGCGCGGCAGGACGACATGCTGCGCGTGGGCTGTGCGCTGCACAGCCTGCGTGCGGTACCGGAGGAGGCCATGCGCACCGTGCTTGCCGCGCTGCCGGCCGATGCGCGCATCCATATCCACATTGCCGAACAGGTGGGCGAGGTGCAGGACTGCCTCGCCGTGCGCGACCTGCGGCCGGTCGAATGGCTGCTGCGCAAAGCCGATGTCGACGCGCGCTGGACCCTGGTGCATGCCACCCACCTCAACGATGGCGAAGTGCAGGGCATTGCCCGCTCGGGCGCGACCGTGGCCATCTGCCCGACCACGGAAGCCAACCTGGGCGACGGCCTGTTCCGCCTGCGCGACTATCTCGATGCGGGCGGGGCCTGGGGCGTCGGATCCGACTCGCACATCTCCGTGTCGCCGGTGGAGGAACTGCGCTGGCTCGAGTACGGGCAGCGGTTGCAGACGCGTCGCCGCAACATCGCGGTCCGTCCCGGCTCGCCTGGTGTGGGCGCGACCCTGCTGCAGGGCACGCTGGCCAGCGCGGCGGCCAGTACGGGTTTCGGCGACCAGGGCGACGCGATCGTGCTGGACGCCGATGCGCCGCTGCTCGCCGCCGCGACCCGTGACGACGTCGCCGAACGGTGGATATTCAGCGGAAACCGCCCTCTGGTGCGCGAAGTGCACGTGGCAGGCAGGCACGTGGTCGAGGATGGTCGTCATCCGCGGCGCGATGCCGTCGCCACGCGCTACGCCGAAGCGCTGCACCGACTGCTGGGAGACTGAAACCCGCGCCGTTGCGCAGCGCCGACGCGGCCGCCGGCCGCCCGGCGTCGCGGCGCTGACCTGGATCAATGCGCGGGCGGGTGGCTGCGGGGCAGGCTGGCGCCCCGCCTCAACGGAGCCGCCAGCGCATGAACGTGGACGTCGCCATCGTCGGCGGGGGACCTGCCGGATTGTGCTTCGCTCGCTCGCTGGCCGACAGCGGGCTGTCGGTGGCCGTGCTCGAGAAGCAGCCAACGGAACAGCTTGCCGATCCGGCCTTCGACGGCCGCGAGATCGCGCTGACCCATGCATCGCGCGCGATCCTGGACCGGCTCGGACTGTGGCAGTGCTTCGATGCGGAGGAGGTATCGGAGCTGCGCGATGCCAGGGTGATCGACGGCGGCGCGGCGGCCGGGCTGCGCGTGAGTGCGGCCGACGGTGGCCGTCCGCAGCTGGGATGGCTGGTGCCCAACCACCTGATCCGAAAGGCGGCGCACGCGCTGGTCGCGCAGCAGGAGAACGTCCATCTGCTGGGCGGGCGGGGCGTGACCTCGGCGGTGCGCGACGCCAGCGGGGTGTCGCTGGCGATGGAAGGCGGCGATACCGTCCGCGCGCGCCTGCTGGTGGCGGCCGACAGCCGCTTTTCGCAACTGCGCAGGATGATGGGGATCGGCGCACGCTCGTACGACCACGGCAAGCGCATGCTGGTGTGCCGAGTCGCGATCGGACGGCCACACGCTCATGTGGCCTGGGAATGGTTCGGCTATGGCCAGACGCTGGCGCTGCTGCCGCTCAACGGCGACCGCGCCTCCGTGGTGCTGACCCTGGCGCCGCAGGACATGGCCGGGATCGAGGCCATGGACGATGCGGCCTTCGGTGCCGAGCTGGAGCGTCGCTTCGAAGGGAGGCTCGGGACCATCCGCCCGATCGGGACGCGCCACGTCTATCCGCTGGTGTCGGTGTTCGCCGACCGGTTCACCGCGCCGCGCGTGGCCCTGGTCGGCGATGCCGCGGTGGGCATGCATCCGGTCACTGCGCACGGTTTCAACCTGGGCCTCCAGGGCCAGGCCACGCTGGCCGAGGTGGTGCTCAAGGCGCATCGGAGCGGGGAGGACATCGGCTCGCCGGAGGTGCTGGCGCGCTATGGACGCCACCACCAGTTCGCCGCCTGGCCGATGTACGCGGCCACCCGGCTGGTGGTGCGGGTGTTCACCGACGATCGCGCGCCGGCGCGCAGCATCCGCACCGCGATCCTGCGGCTGTCCAACCGTCTGCCACCGGTGCGGCGTGCGATCGCCGCCCGGCTTACCCAGGCCTAGTGCGGAGCGGCCCGCGCCAGCGCGGGCGGAGGCTGCGGGAACAGGTCGAATTCCGCCGGCAGCGCGCCTTCGAGCTTGAGCAGCAACTGCTTGGCGGGCAGGCCACCGCCGAAGCCGGTCAACGCGCCGTCGGCGCCGATCACGCGATGGCAGGGCAGGACGATCGGCAGCGGATTCCGCCCGTTTGCCGCGCCCACCGCGCGCATGGCGGTGGGCCGGCCGACGCGCCTGGCCAGTTCCGCATAGCTGATGGTGCGTCCGTACGGGATGCCCGCCAGCGCCGCCCACACCGACTGCTGGAACGGCGTTCCCCTGGGCGACAGCGGCAGTTCGAAACCGCGCCGGCGTCCGCTGAAGTACTCGTCGAGCTGGATACGCGCATTGCGCAGCAGCGGACTGTCGCCCTCGCGCCAGTCGTCGTCGCGGCGAACCGGATGGCGGCTGTCCGGGAATGCGATGGTCCGCAGTCCCTGGTCGTCGGCGGCCACGAAGAGTGTGCCGACCGGGCTGTCGATGGTCGTGGTCAGGACGGTCATGCGGCTTTCCTGCGTGGGGTGGGCGCGCGCGCGGCGACCGCGGGCCGCGGGTGCCGGGCCGCCTCGCGCCAGAGATGGATGACGGCGTAGGCACGCCATGGCCGCCAGGCCTCCGCCCTCCGCGACAGTTCCGCGGCGTTCGGTCGCGCGGAACCGCCGGGCGTCAACTGCCTGTGCACCACGAGATCGCCGACCGGGAACGCGTCCGGATGCCCCAGCGCCCGCATCGCGATGTACTGGGCGGTCCAGGGGCCGATCCCGGGTAGCGCGGTCCAGCGCTCGACGAAGTCCTCGAGCGTGCGGCCGGCGTCGAAATCCGCACGCCCGTCCAGCAGCGCCCGCGCGATCGCACGGACCGTCGCGATCCGTGCGGCAGGCAGGCCGATGCCCGACAGGTCGGCGTCTACGACCTGGTCGGCCGTGGGAAACAGGTGCCGCAACGTCGCGCTGCGGTCCGGTAATTCCAGCGGCGTGCCGAACCGTTGCGCCAGGCGCGCGGTGATGGTGCGGGCCGCGCTGACGCTGACCTGCTGACCAACGACCGCGCGGACCGCGATCTCGAAACCGTCCCATCCGCTCGGCAGACGCAACCCCGGACGCTCGCGCAACAGCGGACGCAGCTGCGCGTCGGCGGAGAGAACGCCGACGATCGCCTGCGGATCGGCGTCCAGGTCGAACATCCTGCGCACGCGTTCGACCATCTCGAGCAGCCGCGACGGCGGACAGCCGTGCACCTGCAGCTGCAGTGCATGGCCGTCGTCGCCGCCCAGCGGCCAGGGCGCGACCCGAAGCCACCCCGGGGTGGCCACATCGCCCGTCACCCGCTGGTAGGACGTCGCGTCGACGTGCTCCACGCCGGGCAGGGCACGTCCGCGCAGGAAATCGAGCATGGCTGCGAAGTCGTAGGGCGGCCGGTAGTTCAGGCGCAAGGTGAGGACGTCCCCGGCGGCGGTGGGGCGCAGGCGCAGCGTACGCGGGGCCATGCCATAGGCCTGGCGGAAACAGGCGTTGAAGCGGCGCAGGCTGCCGAACCCCGCCGCCAGCGCCACTTCGGTGACCGGCAGCGCGGTCTCGGTCAGCAGTTGCTTGGCGAACAGCAGACGGCGCGTGCCGTGCACGCCGATGGGCGACGCGCCCAGGCGCCCGGCGAACAGGCGGCGGAGCTGGCGCTCCCCGACATGGACGCGCTCGGCCAGTGCAGCCAGCGGCGCCTCGGCCAGGAAACCTTCGTCGATCAGCTTGAGCGCGCGCGCCAGTGTGTCGTCGCCGCGGCGCCAGCTGCCGTCGGCAGGCGAGAGTTCCGGGCGGCAGCGCAGGCAGGGACGGAATCCGGCAGTTTCCGCCGCCGCCGCGCTGGGGTAGTAGCGCACGTTGCGCGCCCTGGCCGGTGGCGCCGGGCAGGTGGGCCGGCAGTAGATGCCGGTGCTGGTCACCGCGGTGAAGAACAGGCCGTCGAAGCGCACGTCACGGCTCAGGCGCGCCTGTTCGCAGATGGCGGGATCGGGCAGGGAACGGCCGGGCATGGGGGCAGTCTAGCGCCGCCCACCCGGCGGCCACTCGCCGTTTCCGGACATCAATGCACGAACGCCTGCCGCGACCGTGCGATGGCCCGGATGCGCGCCGCGCACCCGCAAGTCACGACGCGCCTGCCGGATGCCCGTCGCCGTCCGCGGTCGGCGGCTATGGCCGGCCCGTGCCCTCGCGCAGTGCCGGGAGCAGGGTGTCGGCATTGCCGTCGTTGGTGGCCTCCCGGACGCCGAGCAGGCGTGCGAGCAGGGGGTAGACGTCCACGTTGTCGAACGCCGGCAGCACCATGCCGCTGCGGAACGACGGGCCGTTGGCGATGAACACCGCGCGCATCTGCGGGCTGTCCGGATCGTAGCCGTGCGACCCGCGTACGCCCGCCGGGCGCCGCGCCAGCCGGGCCCGGGGCAGCGCGTCCCATCCCGGATCCATCTGGCAGACGATGGGCGGAACACGCGTGTGTGTGCCATAGCGCCAGCGCGACGGCAGCTCATGCCGGCGCCAGCAGGCGTGGCGGGCATGGCGTCCGAGCAGCTGGGCTTCCGCCGCCGCCTCGCGGCCGGGCCGCGGACGGAAGCCGACGACCTGTCCGTCGGTCACGAGTTCCGCGTTGGCCGGGTCCACCATGTCCTCGACCACCACGACCTGGCCTTCCGGCACCTCCGCCATGCCGTGGTCGGATACCACCACGATGTCGGTGTGCGCACGGCTGCCGGAGCGTTCGAGCCGCTCGAGCAGGTCTCCCAGTGCGGCGTCCACCTCGCGCATGGCCGCGCGCAGCTGCGCCGATCGCGGGCCATGCGCATGCGCTGCCGCATCGGGGTGCTCGAAATAGAGCGTCGCCAGCCTTGGCCGCGTCGCCACCGGTTCGGCCAGCCAGCCGGCGACCGTGTCGATGCGCCTGGCGAGGGGGCGCGTTTCGTCGTACTCGTGCCAGCGTCCCGGCCGCACGCCCTGCACTGCGGCTTCGCTGCCCGGCCAGGACAGCGTCGCGGTGGGCAGGCCCGCGCGTTCCGCGGTGACCCACAGCGGTTCGCCGCCCCACCAGCGCCCGTCGCCTACCGCCTCGCGGTTCTTGAGGGCGAATCCACCGAGCACCGGATCCTGCATGGTGTTGTGCACGATGCCGTGCCGGTCCGGGCGCAGGCCGGTGACCAGGGTGTAATGGTTGGGAAAGGTCAGGCTCGGGTAGGACGGCCGCATCCATCGCGCCTGCACGCCCTCCGCGGCCAGGCGGTCGAGATGGGGCGTGTCGCCGCGGCCGAGGAAGTCCGGATGCACGCCGTCGAGCGAGACCAGCAGCAGGCTGGTGGCGGGCGGATCCCGGGTCGGGAGGCCGGCGCAGGCGCCGAGCAGAAGGAGCAGCGGAAGCAGGAGGCAGCGCAGGCAGGTCATCGGGCCATGATAGGAAAGTGTGTGACGTGCGTGAGGCAGCAGCCCCAGCATGTGCCGGGCGCTCCCCGTGCCACGCTGACGGCGGTCTGAATCGGCCGCCCCTGCGATGTTGAATGCGCCGCCGCCTGCCGTATGTTGGGCGGTGGCCACTCCGGCCGGCTGCAATGGAGCTTGCCATGTCCCGTCGCCTGTTGACCCTGGTACTTGCCGGCGCCGCGTTCGCGCTTGCCGCGCCCGTCGCCGTACTGGCGCAGGAGCATGAACCCGAGGAGGCCGCGGTGTCGAAGAAGAAGGCCAGCCCGGAAGACCGCTTCTGCATCCGCGAGACCGGCTCGCGCATCACCGCCACCCGCAGCCGCTCCCGCAAGTCCGATGACGATTGCGTCAACGCAGCCGGTCGCGTCTACACCCGCGAGGACATCGAGCGCACCGGCTCGGCGGATGTCCGCGACGCGCTCCGTCGCCTGGATCCGTCGATCTTCTGATCCCCTGCGGTCGGGGCGGGGCGCCACGACGGCGGCACCCTGCCCGGACGGCCGTGCCTGCGGGCTGCTGAGCGTGGACGTCCGGGGCGCGGGATCCAGGGCACGAAGGCATCGCCCGGGCCTCGCCCCGTCCGCCGCGCAGGACACGCGCGGCGGGATTGAACGCCGGCAGTCCCGCGGTCGGCGCGGCCGGCGGATTGCGTGGCCGGTGCGGCGCTCCACGCCGTCGGATGCGGCGCGACGCTAGCGCTTGAGCCCGTCGAGCAGCCTCTGCAGCGATTCGGCATAGAAGGCCTGGAAGCGGCGGTCGTCGTAGCTGAAGCGGCCGGCGCGGTAGAGCGCGATCAGTCCGTGCGAATGCGCCCACAGGGTCATGGTGATGTCCCAGGGGTCGCCCGCGCGCAGCAGCCCGGCCTGCAGCGCCTCGAGCCCGGCGTCATGGGCGACGCTGAGCGTCGGCGACCGCCCTGCGCGGAAATCCTCGGGGAAGCGGCGCGCATCGTGGCGGCGCGCCGAGAACGCGTGGTCGAACAGGTGCGGATGCGCGAAGGCGTAGTCGAGGTAGATCATCTGGATCGCGATCAGCTGCGACAGCGGGTCGCCGCTTGATCGCCGCGCGTTCCAATGGCGCGCGATCTCGCTGAAGCTGTCGTCGCCGATGCGCCCGAGCAGCGCCTCGCGGTCGGGAAAGTGGCGATAGATCGCCATCGGGGTGATGCCGACCGCCTCGGCCACCCGGCGCATGCTCACCGCTGCCGCCCCATCGCGTTCGAACAGCATGCGGGCTG
>JAEXLY010000286.1 GCA_023444765.1 Pseudomonadota bacterium
CGCCACGCGCGCGCGCGCGAGGCGGGAGGTGCCGACTCGATGTGAACAGGCCCTGCGGTAAACCCTAGGTCGCGATTGGACGCCGCATTTATCCGCTACAGTTCCGGACGCGACCATCCGCAGGTGCAACCGGTCCGCTTCCCCCGAAGTTCCCCCCGAGGCAGGCGCCTCGCATGCACAAGGAGCATCACCATGACGATCCCGACCGACAGCAACCTCATCAACCAGTACGTGGGCGTGGCGACGTTCGCAAATGGCCCTGGCGGCCCGGGCGCGACGCGCAGCGGCGGATCCGGCGGCAGCAGCTGGTACGAAGCGATGTCCCGCGCCTGGGGTCAGACCCTCGATGCGCAGGCGTCGGAGATCACCACGCTGTCCGACCAGATCGGCGCCGGTTCCGACCAGCCCTCGCAGATGGTGGCGCTGACCGCGGCCAGCCTGAAGATGCAGTTCATGTCGAACAATGCCGCGACCTCGCAGAACAGCGTGGCGGAGTCGCTGAGCGCCGTCGCCAGGAAGCAGTGACGTTCCGTTCGCGCGCGGCCGGCGGCGCATGTCGTCGCAGCGCGCGCGGCGGTCCGCGGCAGGCAGTGCGCCCCAGGGCGCAGGCACCAGGAGCAAGCCAATGATCGATGCAATCCAGGTCGCGGCAATGGACGCGGCCGCCAATCCCGCGGCAGCCCCCGCGCTGCAGCCGCAGGCGGCCGCGGTGGACGTGCGCGAGTTCGCGCAGGCGATGGAGCGCGCCGGTGGCGCCTCCCCCGTGCGCAACGATGCCGGCGCCCAGGCCGCGGCCCCGGCGACACCGGCGGGCGAGTCCGCCGCTTCGAAGATGATGGTGAACGCCTTCGACAGTCTCAACGGCGCAGCCACCAAGGTGGAGAAGCTTTCCCGGGCGATCTCGGCGAGCGCCACCGAGATGACGCCGGGACAGATGCTCGAGATGACGATGCAGTGCCATCAGTTCCTGTTCCAGTCGCAGCTCACCTCGAACGTGGCCAACCGCACGTCCGACGGCGTGCAGCAGCTGTTCCGGCAGCAGTCCTGAGCGGGCCTGGAGCGCTGTCGATGGATCTCCCACGCTTCCATCCCGCCGCCACGCTGCGTACGGCCTCGGTCCTGCTGTCCTGTCTGCTGCTGGCGGCATGCACGAAGGTCACGATGTACGGCGACCTCGAGGAGCGCCAGGCCAACGAGGTGTTCGCCGCGCTGCTGTCGGCGAACCTCGATGCCGAGAAGCGGACGTCGCTGAGCAAGACCGGTTGGGAGATCCGTGTCGATCGCGCCGATTTCGCGCATGCCATGCAGGTGCTGCAGGCGCGCGGCCTGCCGCGGCAGCAGTACGCATCGATGTGCGATGTGTTCAAGAAGGAGGGGATCGCCTCGTCTTCGGTCGAGGAGAACGCGCGCTACCTGTGCAGCAGGCAGCAGGAGCTCGCGCGCACCCTGGCCGGCTATCCGGGCGTGGTCGATGCGCGCGTGCATATCGCGCTGGCCCGGCGCGACCCGCTTGGTGGCGATGGCGGCGATTCTTCAGCCTCGGTGGTGATCTTCCAGCAGCCAGGCGCCAACCTGGAGAACATGCAGACGCGGATCAAGACCGTCGTCAAGGACGGTATCGAGGGATTGGACGACATCAACAAGGTCTCCGTCGAGTTCGTGCCCATGCCCGGTGCGCCGGCCACGCCGTCGCGGCAGGCGGCGCCGGCCGCGATGTCGGCCGCCAATGCCGCATCCATCGGCATCGGCCTCGGTGTGCTGGCCCTGCTGGCCGTGTTATGGGCCGGCTGGAGCAGGTTGCGCCAGCGGCGCCTGCGGCCATCGGCGGGCGATGGCGGCAGGCTCTGGAACGGCTGAGGCGCGCATGGCGCTGCAGGCACTGCTCGCTGACCTCCATCCCGGCTGGCACGGCGATGCCCCCGGGGCCGCTCTGGATGCATCGCTGGTCACGCGCGCCGGCGCCAGCGCGCTGGGCCGGCGCCTGCTGTTGCGGGCCCTGCCGGCAGGCGCCATGGACGGCCTGTTCGCGCCCGCGCCGGGCGGCGACGCCAGTGCCGCGGTACGCCAACGTTGGCCGCGTGCGCGGCTGCTGGCACTGGTGCGCGACCTGGGCGTACTGGCCTATGCGCCGATGATCCGTGCCGAGGTGCGCCGCGAGCCGGTGCGCTGGTTGAGAGCGTGCCTTGGCAACAGCTATCTGCTCGCGCTCGACCGCTCGGTCTGGGATGGCCGGATGCCGCACGATGTCGCTACGCGGCTCGGCGCAGGCTGGGAGGCGTTGCTCGCCGACCCGCGCTTCCTGTCGGACCGGGAGCCGCTCGTCGACCTGCTGGACCGGCAGGGACGCGGCGAACTGGTGGCCTGGGCGCAGCGTCGCAACCGGCCGCTGGCGGACTGGACCCGGCTGCTGCACGCGCCGGACGGGGAAATGCCCGCCCACCTGCCCGAGAAGTCGCTGCTGGTCGTGGTCTCGCATCACGAGCGTCGCGATGGAGACTAGCGCGATGGAAACCGGTGCGTCACCGCCAGGCGACCTGCAGATCCAAGACCCGGCCGGGGCCGTCGACGCCTCGCGGCCGGCAGGCGGGGTGTCGGTTTTCGAACGCCGCGCTTTCGAACGGTCCGTGTCCGCGCGCGTGCTCAAGCCGCAGCACTGGGCCAGGCTCGGAGAACTCGATGCGCTGCTCGCGCGCGTCAATGCCCTGTACGACGAGGTGGAGGCCGGCATCGCCCAGGCCCGCGAAGCCGGGCAGGCCGAGGGATTCGCGGAAGGACTGCGGCGCGCGCAGGAGCAGATGACCCAGCAGCTGACCTCGCTCAACGAGCGGCGTGCGCGCGTACTGGGCGAGGCAGCCGGCCGCATCTCGGAACTGGCCTGCGCGATCGTCGCCAGGATCGCGCCGGGTTTCGATGCCGCGGCCGTGGTCCCGCCGCTGGTGATGCAGGCGGTGGAGGCGGCGCAGGCCGAGCAGTTCCTGCTGATCCGCGTGCATCCTGACGCCCGCGCCTCGGTGATGGCGGGCCTCGGCGCGGTCCGCCAGGCGCATCCGGCGGTGGGCGTGATCGAGCTCGTGGACGACGAGAGCCTGGATCCGCTGAGCTGCGTGGTGGTGTCGGAGGCGGGCGAAGTGCGGGCCGGCGTCGCCCAGCAGATCGAGGCCATCCGCGTGGCGCTGGCGGGGGTCGGGACGGGTGGCACGGGATGAACCTTCCCGGGCCCCTGGCATCGCCGCCGGAACCGGACGAGGCATCGCTCGATCCTCTGCTGAGTGCGCTTGCCGGGGTGAAATCGATCCAGCGCGTGGGTCGCGTGGTGGAGGCCTACGGCACCCTGATCCGCGCTACCGGACTCAAGGCCGCCATCGGCGAGCTGTGCCACTTGCGCAACCCGCCCGGCGACGGCGACCCATCCTTCAACCTCGCCGCCGAAGTGGTCGGGGTGTCGCGCCAGCACACCCTGCTCACGCCGCTGGGTGCGCTGGACGGGATCTCCGCCACCACCGAGATCGTCGCCAGCGGGCGCCAGGCCTCGGTGCGCGCCGGCCCGGGACTGCTTGGCAGGATCCTCGATGCGCATGGCGAGCCGATCGACGGCAGCGGCGCGGTCGGGACCACGGTCGAGATGCCGATCTACGCCGCATCGCCCAACCCGCTCACACGCAATCTGATCGAGCGTCCGTTCTCCACCGGTGTGCGCGCCATCGACGCGGTGATGACCACCGGCGAGGGCCAGCGCGTGGGCATCTTCGCGGTCGCCGGTGGCGGCAAGAGCACCCTGCTGGGCATGCTCGCGCGCGGCGGCGAGGCCGACGTGAACGTGATCGTGCTGGTGGGCGAACGCGGCCGCGAGGTCAACGAGTTCATCCACGACAACCTGGGCGAGGCCGGGCTGGCCAGGTCGGTGATCGTGGTTGCCACCTCCGACCGGCCGGCGCTCGAACGCAGCCGCGCGGCCTGGGTGGGCACCGCGATCGCCGAGTACTTCCGCGACCAGGGCAAGCGCGTGCTGCTGCTGCTCGACTCGGTCACGCGTTTCGCGCGCGCGCTGCGCGACGTCGGTCTTGCGATCGGCGAGCCGCCAGCGCGGCGCGGTTTCCCGCCCTCGGTGTTCAGCGCGTTGCCGCGGCTGTTCGAGCGTGCCGGCAACAACGCGACCGGCAGCATCACCGCGTTCTATACGGTGCTCGCCGAGGACGAGGACGGCAGCGATCCGATCGTCGAGGAGGTCCGCTCCATCCTCGACGGACACATCGTGCTGTCGCGCAAGCTCGCCGCCGCCTACCACTATCCGGCGATCGACGTCCTGACCAGCCTCAGCCGGACCATGCCGCGCGTGGTCGATCGGGCCCACCTGCGTGCGGCCGGCCAGCTGCGCAAGGCGCTGGCCAAGCACCAGGACATCGAGCTGCTGCTGCAGCTGGGCGAGTACAAGCGCGGCACCGATCCAGAGGCGGATTTCGCCATCGACCGGATCGGCCCGATCCGCGCGCTGCTGCAGCAGTCTTCGGACGAACTGGTGCCCTTCGCGCAGTCGTCGGCGGCGCTTGGGAAGCTGTTCCCATGAGCCGCGCGGGCCGCCAGCGCTACCCGCTGCAGAAGCTGCTGGATCTGCGCGCGCACCGCACCGGCAAGGCACGCCTGGTCGTGGCCGACAGGCAGCGTGCGGTGCGCGAATGCCGGCAGGCCTGCGAAAGCATCGACCTGGAGATCGCGCAGCTGCGCAGCGAGCGCGCGGGCCAGCGTCTGCGGCTGCTGGAGCCGCCTCCGCCCGGAATCCCGTTTCCGCTGGCGCTGGAGCAGCGCGAGGCGCACATCGACTGGCTGGGCGAGCAGGAGCAGGCCGCGCAGCAACGCCTGCTGCAGGCGCGGCAGCGGCTGCAGCAGGCCGAGCAGGCCCTGGCCGACGCCGTGCGGGAATTCTTCCGCGCCAAGGCCCGCGAGGACGCACTCGAAAAGCGCAAGGGCGTCTGGCGCGGCGAGATGCAGGCGCTGGACATGCGTCGCGAGGAGGACGCCGCCGCCGACCTGGTGCAGTCCGCCCACGCAGGCCGCAGCCGCCATTGAGGAGCGCAGCATGAGCACCGACCGCCCTTCCGCGTCAACGACTGCCGATCGTCCGGTCCCGGATGCGCGTCCGGTGGATGCGGACCGGTCCGTCGACCGGCCGCGCGAAGCGCCTCCACGGGAACAGGTCGACCGCTTCCGCCAGCTGATGCAGCACGGGCGCCAGGAAGCGCGCGCCGGGCTTCCCGAACGCCAGGCCCAGGACCCGCGTATGGATCCAGCTGCCGCGGGGCGCCACGGGCCGGTCGCGGCCCGCCGCGCGGGCGAGGAAGCCGCCCTGCAGGCGCCGGACGGCTTCGGCCGGCACGAGGCGGGCACCGACAATCACGGCATGAGCGCCAACTCCATCGATGGCGCCGAACTGCTGGCGATGATGCAGGCGCAGGCGGCGCTGCGCGATGCGTCGGGCAGCGCTCCGGTGGCGGCACCGGCGCCGATGGCCAGCGGCCGCTCGCTGGCCGAGATGCTCGAACGCCATGTCCGCCAGTTCGCGGTCGACGAAGCTGCCGCGGGCGGGGGCGACGGCCAGGTGCTGCTGCGCATGTCCGACGCGACCCTCCCGGGCACCGACCTGCTGCTCAGCCGCACTGCCGAGGGCTGGCGGCTGCGCGCGGACGTGCGTTCGCGCGACAGCTACGACGCGATCCGCGAAGCCGCGCCTGCGCTTGCCCGGCGTTTCGCCGACCAGAACCTGGGCACGCTCGAGATCGACCCGCATTTCGACGGTTGATGCCAGGGTTCACCCCAGGTGGGGAACGCCCCAGCTGGGCGGGGAGGGACATCGTTCGCACACTCCAGCTGCGAGCTGGCGCTTCGCGACGAAAGGAAACACCGACCCCCCTCTTCTTTCGACAGGATTCGACACCATGAGCTTCCTCAGCAGCATCAGCGACATCCTTTCCACTGTCGTGAGCGCGGCCGTCACCGCCTACACGGGCAACCCCATGCTCGGCCAGCTGGCCGGCGGACTGGTCACCAGCCTGCTCGGCGATGCGGGTTCGTCCGGCAACGGCGCGTTCGACAGCGTGTTCAACAGCGCCTTCGGCAACGGCTTCCTCAACGGCGTCGGCGCGTAACCGCGCGACCGCTTCGTCCGCGGCCCAGGAG
>JAEXLY010000003.1 GCA_023444765.1 Pseudomonadota bacterium
CCTCCCCCTTGATTTCGCTGCGGAAGCCCGCCGGTCGCGGCGAGGCTCGGCTGGCGGATGTGACGAAGCGCGGGACATGGGGATGGCGCGACGCGTGACATCGTCAAACCGCTCCCGGTCCTCCTTCGTCGAAGGCACGATTCCACGCAATGGTGCAGGACGACACCTTCGAGTTCGCCGGAACTCGAGGATCTCCCAATCGGGAAGAAGCCAGGCGGTGCAAGGCCTTCCCCTGCCGATGCGGAGCATGCGAGCGCTTGTGCGATCCGCAGCCGAGGCCCGCCGCGACCGGTGGGCCTTCGCAGCAAGATCAAGGAGAAGGAATCCGCCTTCGGGCGGATCCCGGGGAACATCTGCGCAGAAGGTCCGCCGGTCGCGGCGGGGCCCTTCTGTCCACGACGTCAGCCAGGCAACGCTGTGCCGCGGACAGGGCTCACCAGCGCGGGCTGCGCGTCACCGGCGGGACTTCGTGCTCGCGATCCCAGGCGCGCATCTCGTCGCGCAGGCCGGCGATACGCTGGCGGCCCAGGGCGTTACGCGACTCGTCCAGCAGCACGCCATCGAGCAGCTCGGCCATGCGCTGAGCGGCCGGAAGCATCGCATCCCATGCATCGAGCGCACCCACCGGTGCCGGCAGGGTGAGGAAGAAGGCGATCGCCGGGGTTTCCAGCGACTGGATGGTGGCCATCTCGAAGCTGCCCGGCTTGCGGATGTTGGCCACGCTGAAGATCGGTCCGCGCTCGGGATGGCTCTCGACCAGGCGATGGAACACGTTCATGTGGCCGTAGGTCAGCCCGGCCTTCTCGGCGGCGACCACGATGTCCGGCCCACGCAGCACCTGGCCATGCCGGGCGGCCACGTACAGGGTGATGATCTTGTCGAAGTCGTCGCTCACCCGCTTGCCGAGCTCGCTGTTGGGCGACGCGGCGCCCAGGCTCTCGTCGATCAGCTCCATCTCGGTCTGCACGACATCCTCGGCCGCGGGCCCCGGCGCATCGGCGAGCTCGCGCTCGATCTGCGCGCCGAGCGTGGGCTCGACCCGGCTGGCGTCGCCTTCGTGCGTCTCGCGTGGCAGCCGTCTGCCCTGGCCCTTTCCCTGACGCGGGCGCGTGCCGAAGTACCAGATGGCGGCCAACAGGATCAGGCCGGCGATCAGGATGCCAATGCGCAGTTCGGTCATGCATGTCCTCCGGGACTGGTGCGGGGCCTCACGCCGCGCCGGCCAGGCGCGCAGCCTCGGCCAGGTCGACGGACACCAGCCGGCTCACGCCGGGCTCGCGCATGGTAACGCCACTGAGCTGCTGGGCGGCTTCCATGGTGGCCTTGTTGTGGGTCACGAACAGGAACTGCACCTGCTGGCTCATCTCCGCCACCATGGCGGTGAAGCGGCCGACATTGGCCTCGTCCAGCGGTGCGTCCACCTCGTCGAGCAGGCAGAACGGCGCCGGGTTGAGCTGGAAGATCGCGAATACCAGCGCCACCGCGGTCATCGCCTTCTCGCCGCCCGACAGCAGCGAGATGTTGCTCACGCGCTTGCCCGGCGGTCGCGCCATGATCGCAACGCCGGTGTCGAGCAGGTCCTCGCCGGTGAGTTCGAGGTAGGCGTGGCCGCCGCCGAACAGGCGCGGGTAGATTTCCTGCACGCCGGAGTTGACCCGGTCGAAGGTGTCCTTGAAGCGGCCGCGGGTTTCGCGGTCGATCTTGCGGATCGCGTCTTCCAGCGTTTCCAGCGCGGTGGTCAGGTCGGCATCCTGCGCGTCGAGATAGTCCTTGCGCTGTGCCGCCTCGGCGTGTTCCTGGATGGCGGCCAGGTTCACCGGTTCGAGCCGTCGCAGTTTGGCGTCGAAGTCGACGACCATCTTCTCCCAGGCCGGCGCGGTGGCGTCCTCGGGCAGGCCGGCGATGGTCTCGTCCATCGCGAAACCGGCCTCGGCCACGGCTGCCGCCAGCTGGCCGGCCTTGATGTCCAGCGCCTGCTGGTCGAGCCGGCGTTGCGCGATCGCCTCGCGCTGCGCCAGCGCCTGCTGCTCGCGCTCGTGACGGATGCGCTCGAACTGGCGCAGGTCGTTGTCCACGCCCTCAAGCGCCGAGCGCGCCGCGGCAAGGTCCTTCTCGGCGATCACGCGCCGTTCCAGCGCCGCCTGGCGCTGTTCCTCCAGCGCGACCACCGGGGCATCCCCATCCGACAGTTGCGAGGCCAGCTCGCCCAGGCGCGCATCCAGCTGGCCGCGCTGCCCGCCCATGCGCTGCAGGGCCTGGGTCAGTGCCAGCACCTGGGCGCGCTGCGATTCGAGGGTGAGCGCCAGCGCGTGCGCGGTATCGCGCGATTCGCGCGCGGCCGAACGGGCGGCGTCGCGCGCCTCGGCCAGGCTGCGACGTTCGGCCTCCAGCGCGCTGCGCGCCGCCTCCAGCTCGGCCATGCGCGCAACCGCGTCCTCGAGCCGGGACCGCGCCTCGCGCGCCTGCACGGCGCTGCTGTCGATGGTCTCGACCAGCTGGCCGAGTTCGGCCTCGATCTTCTCGATGCGGGCGCGGGCGTTGTCCACCCGCCCCTGCTGGCCCTGGAGCTGGCCCGCCAGTTCGGAGACGCTGCGGTGCGCGGCGTACAGCTGCCGCTGCGCGTCCTCGCGCTGCTGTTCGGCCTGGAGCAGGCGCTCGCGGCCCGAGGCCAGCGCCTCCTCGAGCGCATGCTCGCGCGCCTGCAGCTGTTCGATCGTCGCCCGCAGCTGCTTGATCTCGCGCTCGCGCAGCAGCGCGCCCTGCTTGGCCGCGCCCGAGCGCACCACGCGCACCCAGCCGCTGCCCAGGCGTTCGCCGCCTCGGGTGATCACCGATTCGCCCGCATCCAGCCGCGCCTGCAGCGCGGCCGCCTCGTCCAGGGTCTCGGCCACGTGCAGCCGTGCCAGCATGCGCCGGATCGCGAGCGGACCCTGGACCTTCGCCGCCAGCGAGGTCGGCGCGAACTCCGCAGCGCCCGTTTCCGAGGCCACCAGCGCCAGCCGGCCCTCGCCCAGGTCGGCCAGGGCCTCGACCAGGGCCTCGGGCGCCTCGACCAGGACGCCTTCGATCAGCTGGCCGAGCGCGCCCTCGACCGCGTTCTCCCAGCCGGGTTCCACGACCAGCTGTTCGCCCACGCGCGTCGCCGAATCCAGGCCGTGGCGTCGCAGCCATTCGACCGCGGCGCCCTGTTCCTGGCCGAGCGCGGCATGCTGCAGCGTTTCCAGCGACGACAGCCGGCCACGTGCCTCCTGCGCCTGCTTGCGCACATCCGACAGTTCGTTCTGGCTGGCGCGCTGCTGGTCCTGCAGGTCCAGCGCCGCCTGCTTGCGCGCGTCCAACTGCTCGTTCAGGCCGTCCAGCGCCAGCTTCTGTTCCTCGTGGCGCAGGGCGGTGGCCTCGAAGGCCTCCGACAGCGCATCCAGGTCGAGCGCCCCGCGCTCGGCCAGCAGCTGGTCGCGACGGCGGTCGGCATCCAGCGCCTGGCGGTCGAGATAGTCCACGCGGGTACGCTCGACATCGCCGGCGCGCGAAGCCTCGTTCTGTTCGCGGTTGTGGGCTTCCCAGCGCTGCTGCCAGTCGGCCAGCGCTTCCTCGGCCGCACGCAACGCCTCCTGGCGGACCTCGTCGTCCTCCCTCAGGGCGTCGAGCCGGGGCTCAGCATCTGCGATCTCCGACTGCAGCATTTCCAGCCGCGACTGGTCGCCGCTGATGTGCGCGCCGATCTCCTCCAGGGCCTGGCGGGTTTCCTCGCGCGCCTTGTGCAGGCGTTCGGCCATCTCGCGCTGGTGCGCGATCTGCTGCTCGATCCGCGCCAGGGTGCCGCCGACCTCGTAGCTGGCCGCCTGCACCCGGCTGAGCGCGGTGCTGGCCTCGTCGCGGCGGATGCGCCCGGTTTCCAGCTCGCGCTCGGCCTCGCGCTGTTCGGCGATCAGCTGCTCCAGGCGGGTCTCTTCCTGCGACAGTCCCTGCCGCAGGGCCTGCAACTGCGCGTCCAGCGCCCGGAACTCCAGGGCCTTCCACTGCGCGTCGCGGATCTTCCGCTCGGCCTGGATCGCGGTGTACTGCTCGGCCTGCCGGGCCTGGCGCGCCAGGTGCTGGAGCTGCTTGCCCACTTCCTCGCGCAGGTCGTTCAGGCGGTCGAGGTTCTCGCGCGTGTGGCGGATGCGGGTCTCGGTTTCCTTGCGGCGCTCCTTGTACTTGGAGATGCCGGCCGCTTCCTCGAGATAGACGCGCAGCTCCTCGGGCTTGGCGTCGATCACCTGCGAGATCATGCCCTGCTCGATGATCGAGTAGCTGCGCGGTCCCAGGCCGGTGCCCAGGAACAGGTCGGTGATGTCGCGGCGGCGGCAGCGGGCGCCGTTGAGGTAGTAGCTGCTCTGCCCGTCGCGACTGACGGTGCGCTTGACCGAGATCTCGTTGAACGCGGCGTACTCGCCGCCGACGGTGTGGTCGGAGTTGTCGAAGACCAGTTCCACCATCGCCTGCGACACCGGCTTGCGCGCGGTGGAGCCGGCGAAGATCACGTCGGTCAGCGAATCGCCGCGCAGGCGGCTGGCCGAGCTTTCGCCCATCACCCAGCGCACCGCGTCGATGATGTTCGACTTGCCGCAGCCGTTCGGCCCCACCACCCCGGTCATGTTGGTGGGCAGGTGCAGCGTGGTGGGATCGACGAAGGATTTGAAACCGGCGAGCTTGATCGTGGACAGGCGCATGCGGCGTTGGAGGCCCCGGCCACGCCCGCAGGCGCGGCTCCTAATGGTTCTTGCAAAAAGACAGGAATGACGTTCAAGTCATTGAATGGATTGGGATCGAAGCAGTCCCGATCGCATCCCGACCCGCGAGTATAGCGAGCGCGCAAGCCGCCCGTCGCGGCCGCGGCCGGGCCCGGGTTCAGCCCGCGCCCGCGGTCAGCCGCTCCAGGAACGCCCGGCACCAGGCATGGATGCCGTAGCCGGTGATGGGTCGCATCATCGATTCCCAGCGCTCGCGGCGCTCGGCCAGGGGCATGTTGGCGGCGCGGGCGATGGCGTCGGCCACGCCGTCGAGGTCGTAGGGATTCACCAGCAGCGCTGCGTCCAGCTCGGCGGCCGCGCCGGCCAGCATGGACAGCACCAGGACGCCCGGATCGTCCGGGTCCTGGGCGGCCACGTACTCCTTGGCCACCAGGTTCATGCCGTCGCGCAGGGGGGTCACCAGCCCGACCGACGCCAGGCGGTAGAAGCCGGTGAGGGTCGGGTGCGGGAAGTTGCGGTTGACATAGCGCAGCGGGGTCCAGTCCGGCGCGGCATGGGTGCCGTTGATGTGCCCGGCGATGCCCTCCAGCTGGTCGCGCAACTGCCGGTACTCGGCCACGTCTCCGCGCGAAACCGGCGCGATCTGCAGGAACGTCAGGCGACCGTGCTCGGACGGGTGCCGCTCGAGGAAACGACCGAAGGCGCGAAAGCGTTCGGGCAGGCCCTTGGAGTAGTCCAGGCGGTCCACGCCGATGGCCAGCTTGCGGCCGCTCAGGCTGTCCCGAAGCGCCCGTACCGGCGGCTTGCCGATCGCCGCGGCCGACTGCTGTGCGATACGCCTGGCGTCGATGCCGATCGGGAAGGCGCCCACGCCCACCGATCCGGCACCGGGCAGCCTCACCGAGCCGTCGGGCTCGATCGAGGCCCCGCCGAAGATCCTGGCGTAGGTGCGGAAACGGTCGGCATCGCGCACGGTCTGGAAGCCGACCAGGTCGTAGGCGAAGAAGGTGCCGAACAGCCGGCCGTGTTCGGGCAACGCGGACACCAGGTCGGCCGACGGCATCGGCACGTGCAGGAAGAAGCCGATCCGGCAGCGCACGCCACGCTCGCGCAGCATCGCCGCCAGCGGGATGAGGTGGTAGTCGTGGATCCACAGCACGTCGTCGTCGCGCAGCTGCGGCGCCAGCTTCTCGGCGAACAGGAGGTTGACCCGGCGGTAGCCGGCGCGCGTCTCGCGGGCATAGTCGACCAGGTCCAGGCGCGAGTGCAGCAGCGGCCACAGGGTGCGGTTGGCGAACCCGTTGTAGTAGGCGTCGTGGTCGGCGCGATTGAGGTCCATGGTGAGGTAGCGCACGTCGCCGGCCACCTGTTCGTGCAGTCGCCCGCTGTCCTCGCGCACCACCTTGCCGCTCCAGCCGAACCACAACCCTCCGCGCGCGCCCAGCGCCGCCTCCAGACCCACCGCAAGGCCGCCGGCGCGGTTCTCGCCCGGCAGCGCCACCCGGTTGGATACCACGACCAGACGACTCATGAGGCCTCCTGCCAGCTTCGGGAAAGCCGCATCGCGGCGATGATCAGTCCCACGTGCGAGTAGGTCTGCGGGAAATTGCCCCAGGCTTCCCCGTCGTCGAAGGCCAGGTCCTCCGACAGCAGGCCCAGGTGGTTGCGCCGCGCCAGCAGCCGCTCGAACATCGCCCGCGCCTCGTCGGCGCGGCCGGTCGCCGCCAGCGCATCGATGTACCAGAACGTGCAGATGGTGAAGCTGGTCTCGGGCTCGCCGAAATCGTCGGGTGCGACATAGCGGAACAGCGCGTCGCCACGGCGCAGTTCGCGCCCGATCGCATCGACCGTCGCCACGTAGCGCGGGTCGTCCGGGGCGAGGAAGCCGATGTCGGCCAGCAGCAGCAGCGAGGCATCGAGGTAGTCGCTGTCGAACGAGGCGCTGAAGTGGCTGGCGTCCGGGCGCCAGGCGCGTTCGATCACGCGGGCGTGGATGGCGTCCGCGCGCTGGCGCCAGTAGTCGGTCCGCGCCTCGAACCCCAGCAGCGCCGCGATCTTGGCCAGCCGGTCGCAGGCCGCCCAGCACATCGCGGCGGTGTAGGTGTGCACCTCGGCGCGGCCGCGGAACTCCCACAGGCCCGCGTCGGGCTGGTCGTGCAGTGCCCAGGCGCGCTCGCCCAGCGGTTCGAGCCGCTCGAACGCGGCCGCGTCGCCGGGATGGGCCAGGCGCTGGTCGAAGAACAGCTGGGTCGAGGCCAGCACCACGCTGCCGTACACGTCGTGCTGCTTCTGCACCCAGGCCAGGTTGCCGCGGCGCACCGGACCCATGCCGCGGTAGCCGGCCAGGCTGTCGACCTCGGCCTCCTCCAGCTCCTCGGCGAAGTCGATGCCGTACAACGGCTGCAGGCTGCCGTCGTGGGTGGCGATGTTGTAGATGTAGCGCAGGAACTCCTCCATGCTACGCGTCGCCCCCAGCCGGTTGAGCGCGCGCACCACGAAGGCGGCATCGCGCAGCCAGCAGTAGCGGTAGTCCCAGTTGCGCGTGGTGTCGGGCGCCTCAGGGATCGAGGTCGTCATCGCCGCGATGATCGCGCCGCTGTCCTCGTACTGGCACAGCTTGAGCGTGATCGCGCTGCGGATCACCGCCTGCTGCCAGTCCAGGGGGATCGACAGGTAGCGCACCCACTCGCGCCAGTAGGCCTCGGTGCGGCCGATCGCCTCCTCCACATAGCCCGACAGCGAACGCTGCAGCGGTTCGTCGGCGCCCAGCACCAGGTGCATGGCCTCGTTGAGCACGAACGCGGTCTGTTCGCGCACGAAGCGGATGGGCACGTCGGTGGTCATGCGCAGGGTGAACCCCGGGAGCAGCCAGCGCATGTGGTTGCTGCCCCAGGTGGATTCGGGAACGCGCGCCCCCCAGTCCGCCAGCGGCCGCACGCGAACGCGCACGCGCGGACTGCCGGACAGCGGAGTGATCCGGCGAATGATCGACACCGGACGGTAGATGCGGCTGTTCTGCTTCCAGCGCGGTGCGAAATCCAGCACCTCCACCGCGCCGCCATGCTGGTCGTGCAATACCGTGCGCAGCAGCGCGGTGTTGGTCACGTAGTGCTGCTCGCTGCGCTCGAAGTCCTCCAGTTCCACCGCCAGGTCGCCGCCTTCGTGGGTGCGCGGCGACAGCAGCGCGCAGAACGCGGGATCGCCGTCGAACGCGGGCAGGCAGCTCCAGACCACGCGCGCCTCGCGGTCGATCAAGGCCCCGAAACTGCCGTTGCCGATGACTCCAAGGTCGAGCGTCTGCCGCATCCGTCCGTCTCCGTTCAATTCCCCGCCCCCAGCCATGCGTGTACCGCGGTGATGTCGGGCAGGCGGAAACGCGCGAGGGTGTCGTCGCGATCCCCCACCAGCACCCCGAGTCCGCCATGCGCGCCGACGGCGCGGAAGCCGTGTTCGTCGGTCAGGTCGTCGCCCACGAAAACCGGCCGGCGCCCGCGGAACGGAGCCTCGCCGAGGAAGGCCTCGATCGCCATGCCCTTGTCCGCATGCCGTGGCCGCAGTTCGACCACCATGTCGCCGGGCTGCAGGTGGTAACCCGGCAGGCGCTGCACGGCGCGCTCGGCATAGGCCTTCAGCGCCCCGGCAGCCTCGGGGATGGCGCGCCAGTGCAGCGCCAACGCCTCTCCCTTGTCCTCCACCAGCGCGCCCGGCCAGCCGACCACCAGCTCCAGTGCCCCGAGGCGGATCTCCTCCAGGGCTGCGGGGGCGCCCGGCGGCCGGGACAGCGCCTCGCCGGCGCGCCCGCGCGGCGCGCCGTGCCGGCCGGCGGCCGCC
>JAEXLY010000019.1 GCA_023444765.1 Pseudomonadota bacterium
TGCTCGGAGCCATCTGTCGCGCCGGTGGCGTCGTGCCGGGTCGGCGGCATGGCTTCCTCGTTGGGCGGCGGCTGGGTCACGGGGGTCTGGCTGGTGGGTGGCGTGGTGTCCTGCGCGAGCACGGTGCCGAAATGCCATTGCCGTGGCCAACGCGGTCAGGGCAAGCGTGACTGTGGTCTTCATGGGTGATCCTTCCAGGCTGTACAACGAGTGGATTGCCCTGCCACTCAAGAACGGTGTGCCGGCTTGGCTTCTATCTGTCATCTTCTCGCTTCTGGAATAGCGCCACGCCCTCAGCCATGGGCTTCATGATTCATCATTGATCTCCTCTGTCCCATTCTGCCGCAGTTTGAACAGGGACCTGGATGCGTGAGTTTCCTCCCGGCCGTGAACCACGGTTGGCCTAGGGCATGCCGCGGCGCCGTCATCCATCTCAGCGTGACGTTCGCGCTGCGAGGTCCGTCAGCAATGCTCGTAACCCCTACAACGCAGCCGTCGAGCGACGGTGTTTCGCGCAGGTCTACGGGGCACTCAGGAATTGATCCAGGCCCGGTACCGATCCGCGACGCCCATTTCATGTTCTAGATATACTTCGCTGACCGTCAGGGGGGCATGGATGTGAACAGGCGATCTGCTTTATCCGTTGCGCTTGTGGTCAGTGGCGCGTGCTCGGGCCTGTTAATGGCTTCGCCCGCGATCTCTGACCTCGTGTTCCGACTGGCCGGCACGCGTGATGGCGTTGTGGTTCGTCCGCTGGTGAGCTTTTACGAGGACATGCGGGCACATGGCATTACGCGCTGGCTCACTGTTCGTCGACCGTCGTCATCGCGGAGCGACGAATTCCGAAGTGGATCATTACGTCCACCGCCGGCTGCATTTTCACACGAGCGGCCAGACTTGTCTCCGAGCCGGCTAATCCCCGCCACTAGCCTGGCGACTAACGGTTATTCTTTGTCTTCGCCCGTGTATCTCCTAGACCCGGCCATGGCCCAGGCCAAATCCATCGCCGTGGGAGACGTATCTGGCGATGGGCGCGATGATCTTGTATTCCAGTCTGTCCAGTCCACACCCGATCGGACAGACAGTCGCATGGAAATCATGGTCGCGTATCAACGACAGGACGGCAGTCTCGATGCAGCGGTCAAGATCGCAGACGCGGACAACGTCCTCGCATATCAGCTCGTGATCGCCGACCTCGACCGCGACGGCGTTGGAGACATCGTAACGACGACTCACAATGGCGTGATGATCCTGCTCTCAAACGGGGACCGTACGTTCACTTATAGCGCAATGGCGGTCGATGACCCACTCGATCTGGTCGTGACCGATGTGGATCGCGACGGGAACCCCGACATCCTCGTGGATTCCAGCGACACGTCCGCCACTGTCATTCATGGCGATAGCATTGGCGGCTTCTTTCGAACCTCCAGTCTGCCGCTGCCCTCGTCCGCGGTGCGCGCCATCGGCGATGTCACGGGGGACGGATTGGACGATCTGATCCTCGCCACGATTTTTGGAAGGCCGCTGCAGGAAATCCGAATTTATCCGGCGAGGGCAACGGGAGGATATGATCAGCCGCGCGTGCTGTACCTTCCTAACGCATCGAACCAGCCTTCTTCGATCGCGATTGGCGACTTCAACTCGGACGGTCGAAGCGACCTGATAGTGGACGAAGCCAAAGATTCCGCGGATATGCACGTATTCCTGCAGGATGCCCAAGGCAACCTCATGCCGGGTCGCAACCTGGCCAGGCAGAGGGGCTCTGGCGTCCTCATCGCCGCAGATCTCGATCGGGATGGCCGGACGGACGTTGCAATCGCACATAGCGGATGGAGCTACGTCGGATACTACCTGCAGACCACCAATGGCTTCACACCCGAGACGGTCGTCGAGACATATCAATACGCTGGCCGGAAGAACTATTTCTCAGCCGGCGACCTCAACCATGACGGATGCGGTGACCTGGTGGTCTCCCGCATTAGTCAGTCACCTGTAGTGGTATATGGGCGAGGATGTACCGTTCTCCGAAGCGCAGATTGCCGACTGCTTCCGCGCCGGGTGGCATCAACCCATTCAGTTCGTCCAACGAGCGGGAGCGTGGGATGGGACCATACCCCTGCCTCAGGCACACCCCTCCGAAGTGCGTCGGAGGGAACTCGAACAGCGCAAGGGGAGGCTCATCCGCTGCACTAGCGAAGGCGAGGGTTGTTTAAGAGAGCGCCCTTTCCGGGGCGCTCATGGGCGAGGCTACCCGGGGTCAGTGGCACGCGATCAGGGTTGCGTCTGAGTGCCGTCGCGGGCCTTGTCCTGTTTCCGCGCGGTCCAGGCGTCGTACTCGCTGCGGGACAGCGTGCCGTCGCCGTCGGTGTCGATGTGCGCGAACCTCTCCTGCAACTTCGGATGCGCCGCCAGATCGGCGCGCGCAACGCGCCCGTCGCCGCGGGTGTCCAGCTCGGCGTAGCTCGGCTTTTTCTTCATCCCCTGCTCGGAGCCATCTGTCGCGCCGGTGGCGTCGTG
>JAEXLY010000026.1 GCA_023444765.1 Pseudomonadota bacterium
GGGCCAGGGTGGCGATCGCATCGACCGGCAGCGCGCGCAGCTGCGCAGCCAGGCATTCGGCAGGGTTGGCGGCGGCCATGCCCGGCCAGTCGCCGTGCAGCAGGCGCAGGCGCAGCAGGCCCACCTCGCCGGCGCGCGCCGGAAACTCGGTGCGGGCCGCCTCGAGCAGCCCCTCGAGGGGCGCCTCCAGATAGCCGCGGTCGTCGCACTGGTCGAGCCACCAGGCCGCGACCGGCAGGTCGCGGGGCTCCCAGTGCAGGGCCAGCAGGCGGAGCAGGCGCTGGCGCGGATCGCTGGATTCGCCGTCGGCGATGCGCAGCATGCCGTCCTCGTCGCCGACGGCACCGGCGCTGCCGCCGGAGAGGAATGCCGGCTCGGGCAGCTCGTCCCAGGAGGCGGCGTCGAGCGCGGCTGCATCGGCCGCGACTTCCGCAACCGGCTCGTCCTCGGCCTCTTCCTGCTCGAGCATCGGATTGCGCTCCAGCGCCTGGCGCAGTTCCTGTTCCAGCTGCGGCGCGGTCAGCTGCAGCAGCCGGATCGACTGCAGCAGCTGCGGGGTCAGGTTGACGCCCTGGGTCATCCCGATGCGTACGTTGGCCTTCATCAGCGTCGACTCCCTGCGCCGGCATGCCGCCGGCCATGGAGAGCATCGTGATGGGCGCGTGACGGAATCCGAATCAGGGCGAACCCGGTTCCGGATCAGGGAAATCCCGTCCACATGTCGGGGCATCCCCGACATCGCGTCATGTTTCCGACGTGGTCCGACCCGAAAGTGACGCGGCGCGGCGCAATCTGCCGGCGCTCAGGGCCGGTCGTACAGGCGCATCGCGATACGCAGCAGCTCGCCGGCGTTGCGGCAGCCCAGCGTCTCCATCATCCGCGCGCGATGGGTTTCCACGGTCTTGACGCTGATCCCGAGGTCGGCGGCGATCTGCTTGGTGGTGCGGCCCGCGCCCAGGGCGTCGAGGATCTCGCGCTGTCGCCGCGGCAGCGCCTCGACGTTGTCCTCGCCGCGTGCGCCGTTGCGGTAGCCATGCAATTGCGGTGCCGAGACCTGGGGGCTGAGGTAGGTGCGCCCGGCGGCGGCCGCGCGTACCGCGATTTCGAGTTCCGCCGGCGCGGCTTCCTTGACCACGAAGCCGATCGCGCCGCGTGCCAGCGCCTCGCGCACGTGCAGCGCGTCGTCGTGCATGGACATGATCACCACCGCGGATTCGGGGCAGGTGCGGCGCAGTTCGGCCAGCGCGTCGAAGCCGCTGCGGCCCGGCATCGACAGGTCGAGCAGGACGATATGCGGCAGCGATTCGCGGGCGCGGATCACGGCCTCGTCGGCGCTGCTGGCCTCGGCGACCACCTCGATGTCGCCGAACGAATCGAGCAGCCGGCGCAGGCCGGCGCGCACCAGCGTGTGGTCATCGCAGATCAGGACTTTCAGCAACGCATCGCACCCCCTGCCTCGCCACCGCCACCATAGCGGGGCCGCGCGGCGACTTGCGTGCAGGCCGCGCGATGTGTGACAGCTTACTCACAAGCCCTGGCGAGGGCGTCGGCTTTCCGCCACCGCCCTGCGGTGGATCCGGAACAGGTGGCGCTCCAGCGCGGCCTCCAGCGCCGCGGGCAGCGCATCGAACCGCAGCCAGACGCGGGTGCCGCCCTCGTCCGGCTCGCGCGCGATCTCGGTGGCCGGCAGCTGCAGGGTGGAAGGCAGCCAGTCGGCCGGCCGCACACGGAACAGGCCCGGTCGCCCCGGGGCCTGTGCGTCGGCAAGCACCAGGCAGGCGCCGCGCGCCGACCATCGCAGCGGCCGCACGGGATCCTCGTCCGGGCGGCACAGGCCGGCCACCAGGGTGGTCAGCAGGTCGAGCTTGGCCTCGATGCGCGGCAGCGCGTGGTCGCCCGATTCGGGTTCCTCGGGACGCGGCCCGTCCTCGACCACCGCCAGCGCGCGCAGCAGCGCCTCGCCGCTCGCGGCGAGTACGCCCAGCGGCTGCGGACCGCGCGGGACGAAGGCGGCCGGCCGCAGCTCCTCGCAGGCGAGGGTGTCGCCGAACAGGATCCTGGCGGCGTCGGCGGGCGTACTCATGCCAGCGCCTGGTTCCAGGCGCGCGCGCCGCGCTGGTCGCTGGCGAGCTTGCCGAGCACGCGCTCGACCTCGTCGCGCGCCTGGCGGATCTCGTCGGTGAGGGCCTGCTGTTCCTCGAGCAAGGCCAGCCAGGGCGCGTGCGGCGCGGTCGCGAAGTCGATCGACTCCAGCGCGGCCGCCACGGCCTCGCCATGGGCCTGCAGCAGCGCCATGGCCCGGTCCCAGTCTTCGGCGGCCATCGCCGCGCGCACCTGGGCGCTGGGCAGCACCGGGATCATGCCGACTCCGGCGGCGCGATCGCCAGCCAGGCCGACTCGATGTCGCCGAGCAGGTCGTCCACCTCGAGCAGCGGCGCCGGATCGTTGTCGACGTTGGCGGCCAGCAGGCGCCGCTGCGCATAGTCGTACAGCGCCTGCAGGCCATCGGCGATCTCGCCGCCGGCGTCCATGTTCAGCGCGCCGTTGAGGCCGCCGATGATGGCGCTGGCATCGCTGATCGCCTTCGACTTGCGCGGCAGGTCGCCACGCTCCAGGCAGGCGGCCGCCAGGCGGGCGCGTTCACGCGCACCGGCGAGCATCAGCGCGATCAGGCGGTGCGGGCTGGCGTCCAGTGCCGCGCTGGTCACGCCGGTCTGCCGGTACTGGTTGGCGAGGGAGCGGGCATTCATGTCATCGAGCCTGCGAGTAGTTGGGCAGCCGGGCCAGCTGCTGCGAGAGGAAGGAACTGACCGAACTCATCTGCGCGACCATGGCGTCGAGCGCGGTGAACTGGCGCAGGTAGTTGGCCTGCACCTTCTCCATCCGGAGGTCGAGCGCGCGGCGATCGTTGCCGAGCCGGTCCATGCGGGTCTGCAGGGCCTCGGTGCGGTCGCTGATCATGCCGTCCTTGCCGAGCCAGGACTTGAGCGCGTCGGTCAGCGGCTGGCGCAGCGTGCCTTCGTCGCCGAGCAGGCGCTGCACCGCTTGAGGATCGTCGGCCACCGCCTTGTCGAAGGTGGCGCCGTCCAGGCTCAGCGAGCCGTCGACCTTGGTCTTCAGGCCGAGCCCGGCGAGCTCGGCATAGTTCTGGCTGACGAGCCCGCGCAGCGACTGGGTGATGCCGCGCGGCGCGGCATCGCCGCTCAGCGCGGCGCCGGGCGCGGTTTCGCTGCCCGCTGCGCTCTGCGTGCGCAGCTGCGAGAGCGCGGTGTTGTAGGCGCTGACGAGGCCCAGCAGGCTCGCCTTGAGCGTGCTCGGGTCGGACTTGAGCTCGAGCGCGAAGGCTTCGCCGGGCTTGGCCTTGGTGAGCTCGAGGGTGACGCCGTCGATCAGATCGTCGATGCGGTTGCTGCTGCTGGTACGGGCAATGCCGTCCACCAGCACCAGGGCGTCGTTGCCCGGATCGGCCACGGTCATGGTGCCGCCGCTGGTGGCCAGCGCAGACAGGCCGCCGTCGCCGCCGCTGGCGCTGACGGTCAGGCGGCCTGCGGTGCCGGTGGCGGTGGAGGCCAGCACCAGCACGTCGCCGGCGTCGCCGCGCACCAGCGTGGCGCTGACCCCGAGACTGCCGGCCTGCCTGTTGATCGCATCGCGGATGTCGGCCAGCGAACCCTTGCCCTCCGCGATGTCGACTGTCACCGGTTCGCCGTCGCCCACCGTGATCGCCAGGCTGCCGTGGCCGAGCTGCGCGTCGGAGGCCAGTGCGGCGGACTGCAGCTTGTGGGTGCTGGCGAGGCGTTCGACGGTCACGTCATGGCGACCGAGCGCGGCTTTGGCCCCCCCGGTCGCGGTGAAGCCCGCGCCCTCCGGCACGCCGACCTTGCGGCCGGGCAGGGCACCGTCCGCGGCGAACTTGGCCAGCGCATCCTGGAGGCCCGACAAGGCGCTGCTGATCTTGCCGAAGGCCGAGATCTGCGACTTCGTCGTGCTCTCGAGTCGGCCGATCCGGTTCTCCGTCGGTGCGCGCTCGGCGGCGACCAGCTGGTTCACCATGCTGCGCACATCGAGGCCGGAGCCGACGCCAGGGCTGGAAAGGGATGCCACTGCTGCCTCCTGGAGCGGGTGGACGTACTGGGGCGGGTGCTTCGGACAGCCGCTGCAAGAATCGGTCCGTCGGAGCGTCGACGCCGTGAAACCCGCGTCCTGCCCTGCTTCCGGTAACGGCCAGACGCGACCCGGCTTTAGCGTCGAGGAGGCGGGCTGGCGGCGTTCGGACACGGAACGTCCCAGGGCCGGGAGACGACGCGGAAGCGACCTGGGAGAAGTGCGGCTCGACGCCCATCGCCCGCGAGGCGGTGGTGCCTCCACAGCTGCCGTCCGAGGGCACGTCGATGCCTGGGCGATGGCGGACCCGGGAACTGCGGCCACCCGTTCCGGATGTAGCGCGGCGCGTCGGCCAGGGATTGGCGATCGAACGAGAAGAGGTCCAGGTCCGGAGCGATGCCGACTGAGGCACGCACCCGCTTCCGATGCCGCGGCGTGCCTCCCGCGCAATGAAGGACCCAACAAAAAAACCGGCCAGGGCGAAGCCGCTGGCCGGTCCGGAGAGACGGAGCTTCTCCGTCTGCGCGATGATCAGCGCAGCAGGCTGAGCACGCTCTGCGACGACTGGTTGGCCTGCGCCAGCATGGCGGTACCGGCCTGCTGCAGGATCTGCGTACGCGACAGGTTGGCGGTTTCCTTGGCGTAGTCGGCGTCCATGATCCGGCTGCGCGCAGCCGACAGGTTCTCCGAGCTGGTCTGCAGGTTGGTCACGACCGAAGAGAAGCGGTTCTGGATCGCACCCAGATCGGCGCGGGCGTCGTTCACTTCCTTCAGCGCGTTGTCCATGATCGAAATCGCCTGCTGCGAGCCGGCGAACGACGAGATGCTGATGTCGGACACGAAGGTCTGGGTCGTCGGCGCGGTGAAGGCGGCGGTCGCACCCGTCACGTCGAAGTCGATCGCATCCTCGCCGGCCTTGAACGAGGACACATTGAGCACGCCGGCGACGGTATCGGCTTCGGCGACCACGCCCAGCTCGGCCGACTTGGCGTTGACGGCGGCGGCCAGCGCACTGACGGCGGCGGCCTGGGTGGCGGCGGCCGTGTCGCCGCTGGCGCGAACGGTGATGTCGTCCAGGGTCACGCCATTGATCGAGATCCCGGTCATCGTGATGTCGGTGTTCCCATCGGCCGGCTCGGCGATCGTGACGGTTCCGTCGGCGAACATGGTGCCGCCCATCGCGCTGGTCTGCGCGTTGGTGATGCCGTCCACCGTGATCAGCTGGCCGGCGTCGGCGCCGACCTGGAAGGCCAGGCCCGAGAAGCTGCCGTCGAGCAGGCTGGTGCCGTTGAAGTTGGTCTGCTCGGCGACGCGCTGGATCTCGCTGGTCAGCTGGTCGACTTCCTTCTGCAGCGCGGCGCGGTCGTCGGCGGAGTTGGTGGCGTTCGACGACTGTACCGCCAGCTCGCGGATGCGCTGCAGGTTGTTGCCGATCTCGCCCAGCGCGCCTTCGGCGGTCTGCGCCAGCGAGATGCCGTCGTTGGCGTTGCGGGCGGCCTGGTCCATGCCGCGGATCTGGGTGGTGAAGCGCTCGGAGATGGCGAGGCCGGCGGCGTCGTCCTTGGCGCTGTTGATGCGCAGGCCCGAGGACAGGCGCTGGATGGTGGTGCCGAGGTCCGCGCTGTTGGTGCTCAGGTTGCGCTGCGCGTTGAGCGACATCACGTTGGTGTTGATGACAGACATTTGAAGGTCTCCTGGATTCGGAAGTCCGGCGTTTCGCGCCGGGTGGCGTCGCAGGGGCTTGCCGTGATCCGGTCCTGTCCGCTGCTGGGATGGATAACGGCGCGTGGGCGGCGGGCTTTAGGCGACTTCTTGCGTTTCCGCCGTTTTTTTTGCAGGGCGCGGGGCGCCCGCGTTACAACAGGTTGAACAGCGACATGCCCTGGATGCGCACGGCCACCTGTTGGGCGGCCTGCAGTGCGGTCATCTGCATCGCGAAGCGGCCTGCGGCTTCGGCGTAGTCGGTGTCGCGCAGGTCCGACAAGGTGCTCTCCAGCGCCAGCGCGGTCGCGCTGCGGCTCTCCGCGGCATGGTCGAGCGTGGACATGCGTGCGCCGGTGCTGGCGCGCGCGGCCAGCAGGTGTTCCTGGGCTGTGGCCAGGTCGCCCAGGCCTGCGGTGAGTGCGTTGGTGCGGCGTGCGTTGTCCGCGGGCGCGTCGCCGGGTACCTCCATCGCATCGGCCAGCGCGCCGAGGGTGGCGAAGATGTCGCGCTCGCCTGCGCGCTCGACGGTGAAGCGGTCGCCGGCGACCGGTGCGCCGCTCAGCTGCATCTGCACGCCGCCCGCGGCGATGGTCTGTCCCGCCTGCCAGGCGCCATTGCCGATCTCGGTACCGCCGGCGTCGAGCACGCGGTAGCTGGTGGCGTCGGTGAACTCGACCGTGATGCCGGCACCGTTCCAGCTGCCGTGGTCGGTCACGCTGGCCGAGGCGAGCACACCGGTTCCGTTGTTCGCGACGCCGGCGCTGCCGCGGACGATGCCGTCGCCGACCGGAACGCGCAGGAACAGCGCGCTGCCGGGGTCGGTATCGGCCACCGCCAGGTCGGGGGCGACGTCGACGTCGTTGCGGCCGTTATCGCCGGTGTAGCTGATCGTGCCGCCGTTGTCGGCGAACGGCACCACGCCATCGCGCGTGCCGGCGAACAGTGCGCGGCCTGCGCCGTCGCCGCGGTTCCCGATCGAGATCAGTTCCGCGCGCAACTGGCGCATCTCCACCGCGATGACCCGGCGGTCCTCGTTCGACAGCGTCGGCGTGTTGGCGCGGATCACCAGCTCGCGCGCGCGGATGAGGTGGTCGCCGGCATCGGAGAGGGCGTTCTCCTGCAGTCCGAGGCGGCGCTCGAGGTGGCCACTGTTGCGACCGAACTGTTCCAGCTGCGCCACCGCGTGGTCCAGGCGCTGGGCGTTGGAGAACGCGGCCGGATCGTCGGCGGCGGTGACCAGCTTGCTGCCGGTGGTCATCTGCTGCTGGGTCTTGGAGATGGCCTGCTGGCGCTGCAGCAGGCCCTGCAACCCCTGGTCGTGGATCTGCGCGGTCGACAGTCTCATGCGGCGGTCCTCGTACGGTCTCAGCGCACCGCGCTGAGCAGGGTCTGGAACATCTCGTCGGCGGCCTTGATGATCTGCGCGGCCGCCTGGTAGGCCTGCTGGTAGCGCAGCAGGTCGGCGGCCTCCTCGTCGAGGTTGACGCCGGAGACGGACTCGCGTTCGGCCACCACCTGGGCATGGATCGCACCCTGTGCCTCCAGGCTGAGGCCGGCGTGGCGTGCCTCGCTGCCGGCGCGCCCGGTGAGCTGCGCCAGGCCGGCGGTCAGGTCGACGCTGCCGCCATCGAGGATGCCGTCGGTGTCGATCGCGGCCAGACTGCGGGCGTTGCCGTTGTCGGACGAACGCGGCGGAGTGGGCGTCAGGGCGAAGCGGTCGCCGGCCGCGGGCGTGCCATCGAGCTGGAGCGACCAGCCGTTGCCGCTGACCGGCGTGCCCGGCGCCCATGCGAAGGGTCCGGCACCGTCGACGGTGTACTGGGTGGCATCGATGAACTCGATGGTCGCGCCGGCGAAACCGGCGAACGCGGCGGAATCGGTGATGCGCGAGGTGCCAGCGGTTGCGCTGCCGAGGTTGGCCGGGTCGGGGCTGGTCTGCAACGGACGCGCGGCGGCGATGCCGAGCGGATCGTCGAGCGCCATCGCCAGGCCGCCGGCCGCGCCGGACGTGGGGCGCAGCGAGAAGCGGTCGCCGCTCGCCGGCGTGCCGCCGACCACCAGTGCGACGCCGTCCACCACCAGCGGGTCGGCCGCCGTGCCGCTGCCGGTCATCGCCACCGCCTCGCCGCTGCCCGCGCGCACCGCGCTCCAGTTGCCTGCGTCGAAGCGCAGCACCAGATCGTGGCCCTTGAGCGCGCCGACGTCGCCGATGCTGGCGTCCAGCGTGGCGGTGCCGCTGTTGCCGGCGTGGCGGTCGACCCGGGGCGAGGGAAGCGAGAACATGTCCCTGCCCGGGGCGCCGTTGTAGTCGACGCCGGCGCGCTGGGTCTGGTTGAATCCATGGGCGAAGGCCACCGCGAGGCGGCCCAGTTCGGCGCGCATGGGGTCGAGCACGCGGCTGCGGAACTCCACCAGGCCGCCGATCTCGCCGCTGACCGCCGACGCCGGCAGCTGCACCGGGCCGGCCGGCGTGTCCAGGGCGATCTGCACGCGGTCGGGGCGGTAGGCGTCGGTCACGGTGGACAGCGACATCGCCTGCTGCCCCAGCACCATCGCCTGGCCGCCGAGCGTGAACACGTTGACCGTGCCATCGTCCTGCTCGACCGTGCCGACGCCCACCAGTGCGGCGAGCTTGTCGATGCGCAGTGCGCGCTGGTCCAGCAGGTCCGGGGTGGCCTTGCCGCCGGCGGCGGCGATCTGGCTGTTGAGCGACGCGATCTCGCTGGCGTACTTGTTGGCGGCGGCCACCTGCGCCTGGATGCGGGTGCCGACCTCGTCCTCGATCCGCGCCATCTGCGCATCCATCGAGCGCCAGCGCGAGGCGAGCTGTTCGCCCGATGCCAGCAGCTGGCTGCGCGCCGAGGTCGAGGTCGGTTCGGCGACCACGGCATCGGCCGCCGCGAAAAAGCCCGACCAGGGCGCACCCAGCGAGGTCGCCGAATCGGACATCAGGCTGTCCACCCGCGCCGACAGCGACGAGAGCTGCTGCAGCCGTCCCAGCTCGCCGCTGCTGTCGACCTGGCGCGCGAACACCAGGCCGTCGGCCAGGCGCTGCAATGCGGCGACCTGCACGCCCTGGCCCACCCAGTGGCCGCCCTCGGGCTGGGCGGGGCGTGCGGCGAGGTCCACCCGCTGGCGGCTGTAACCGGGCGTGGTGGCATTGGCGACGTTGTGGCCCACGGTGCCCAGCGCGCGCTGGAACGCGAGCAGCGCGGAGGTGCCGGAACTGAGCATGCCGGTCATGGCTTATCCCCTGTGGCCGGCGGCGAGCGCGGCGACGGTGGTGGCGGTCATCGACGGCGCTGCCGCCGGAGCGGCGGCGTACTGCACTGGCGCGGCGTGGCGCACCGGCAGCGCCGCCAGCGCACGGTTGAGGGTGGCGCCGTTCGCGATCGCGGTGATCTTGGCCGCGTAGGACGGGTCGGTGGCGTAGCCGGCCTTCTGCAACGCGCTGGCGAAGCGGTGCACGTCGTTGCCGGTGCCGCGGGCGGCGGCGTAGCGGTCCTTGCCGATCAGGCGCGTGTAGTCGGCGAAGCTCTCGGCGACCGACCCGTAGGCGCGGAACTCGGCGCGCTCGTCCACGCGCCTGCCGCCGACGAACTCGTGGGTGCGTGCGCTCACGCGCTCGCCCTTCCAGCCGCCGGTGGCCTTGATCCCGAACAGGTTCAGCGAGGAGGCATCCTTGCGGCCCGCCAGGCGCCTGCCCCAGCCGGTCTCCAGCGCGGCCTGCGCCACCAGCGCCTTGGCCGGCACGCCCAGTTCGGCGGCGGCCTTCTGCGCCTGCGGCCAGATCGATTGCACGAAGGCCTCGGGCGAACTGGCATCGAACGGGACTTCCCCGGCCGTGGCCGTGGCGGCGCCGGCACCGAAGTCCGGGGTGCGCAGGCTCGGTGCGCGCATCGCCGAGGCATGCAGGTCCATGCCCGGCATCGACACGCCCGAATGCGACGGCGCCAGCGGCAGCATCGACGGCAGGCCGGCCGGTGCGAGCGGCATCGCGGCCGCAGGCGTGCCGCCAGCAGGCATCTGCAGCGGCATGGCCCCGGGTGCGGCGGCCCCGGGCGAGGTGCCGCGCTCGAGCTGGCGCACGATCATCGGCGCCAGCCCCAGGCCGCGGCCCTTGCCCAGTTCGCGCGCCAGCTGCTGGTCGTACATGTCGCGGTAGCGGGTATCGCCGCCCATGCCGTCGCCGAGCGAGGCGCTGCGCATGGTCTTGATCAGCATCTGCGCGAACTGCGTTTCCAGCTCGCGCGCCGCCTTCTCGACATCCGCGCGCGGCGTGGCCTGCGCGGACGCGAGATCGATGGCGGTGGCGGCGGGGAGGCGCATCAGAAGGCCGGGAATCGGGAATCGGGAATGGGGAATCGGAGAAGCGGATGCAGCGTGGCTGGGACAGCGTTGCTTTGCATGTGGAGGGCGATGCAAGCGCCGTGCCTGCGGGGACCGGAAACGACAACGGGAACCGGCGTTCTGCCGATTCCCGATTCCCCATTCCCGAATCCCGGCTTCACCCTCATATCACCTCGAGCTCGGCGCGCAGCGCGCCGGCGCGCTTGAGCGCTTCGAGGATCGCGACGATGTCGCCGGGGGCGGCGCCCACGGCATTGACCGCGCGCACGATCGATTCCAGCGACGAGCCGCCCTCGAACAGGAACATGCGGCCGCCGTCCTGGCTGACTTCCAGCGTGGACTGCGGTGCGACCACGGTGCCGCCGCGGCCGAAGGCGCCGGGCTGGCTGACCTGCACGTTCTCGGTCACCGAGACGGTCAGCGAGCCGTGCGAGACCGCGGCCGGCAGCACCGAGACCTGGCCGCCCATCACCACGGTGCCGGTGCGCGCGTTGACGATGACCTTGGCGGCCGCCGCGCCCGGGGTGACGTCGAGCATCTCCAGCTGCGCGAGGAAGCCGATGCGGTCGCCGGGCGGCGGCGCGACCTCGATGGTGACCCCGTCGAGCGCGCGCGCCCGGCCCGGGCCGAAGGCGGCGTCGATCGCCGAGACGATGCGCGCGGCGGTGGTGAAGTCGGACTGGCGCAGGTTCAGCGTGACCGGCATGGCCGAGCCGCTGCCGTGGCCGCCGCCGCCGGGCGCGGCGCGCTCGACGATGGCGCCGTTCGGGATGCTGCCGCCGTTGGGCGCGTTGGTGGAGATGCGCGAGCCGTCGCGCCCCGAGGCGCCGAAACCGCTGACGACCAGGGTGCCCTGGGCGATCGCATAGACCTGTCCGTCGGCGCCCTTGAGCGGCGCCATCAGCAGGCTGCCGCCGCGCAGCGAGCCGGCGTTGCCGATCGAGGACACGGTGACGTCGATCGTCTGGCCGGGCTTGGCGAAGGCGGGCAGCTCGGCCTGGATCGCCACCGCGGCCACGTTCTTGAGCTGCGGGTTCACGCCCGGCGGAATGGTGACGCCCAACTGGTCGAGCATGGTCTTCAGGCTCTGCACCGTGAACGGCGTCTGGCTGGTGCGGTCGCCGCTGCCGTCCAGGCCGACCACCAGGCCGTAGCCGACCAGGGGGTTGCCGCGCACGCCGGCCACCTGGGCCAGGTCCTTGATGCGTTCGGCCTGCGCCGGGACGGCCATGCCGAACAGCACGGCGGCCAGCATCCAGGCCAGGGCGGGGAGCATCCGGGACGCGATCGTGGTCTGCATGTTCGCGGCCTCAGTACGGGAATGCGGCGGAGTTGAAGAACCGGCCCAGCCAGCCCATCGCGTTCGAGCGCGCCAGCGTGCCGCGTCCTCCGTAGAGGATCTGGGCCTCGCCGACGCGGTCGGAGTGGATGCGGTTGTCGGGACCGATATCGGCGGTGCGCACCAGGCCTTGAATCTGCACCAGCTCGTCGCCCTGGTTCAGGCGCATCTGCTTCTGCCCGGCCACGCGCAGGGTGCCGTTGCCGAGGTCCTCGACCACGCTGACGGTGATGTTGCCGGCCAGCTGGTTGCTCTGCGCGCTGTCGCCGCGCCCGGCGAAGTCGCGCGTGCCCTCGATGCCGGCCTGCAGCAGCGGGCGACCGTTGTAGGTGATGTCCTGGCCGAAGATGGTCGGCGCGGCGATGTCCACGCCGCTTTCCTTGCTCACCGAGGTGGTGGCATTGGTGCGGGCGCGGGTGTTCTCGACCAGCACGATGGTCAGCAGGTCGCCGACGCTGCGGGCCTTGTTGTCCTGGAACAGGCGCATGCCGCGGTTGCCGCCGCCGGCCGAGGCGTAGATCGAGCCGCCGCCGTCGCCGCCGCCCGCGGACATGGGCGCGGCCGCGTAGGCAGGCGCCATGGCCGGGCCCTGCAGCGGTGCGGCGTGGGCGGGGAACGGGCGCGCATCGCCCATCGTGGCGGCGCAGCCGGTGAGGGCGAGCGCCAGGCCGGGGATCAGGAGTGCTTTCATGGCCGCGCTCACAGCTTGTTGTTGAGGTAGGCGAGCATCGAATCGATGGTCGAGATCGCCTTGGCGTTGGTCTCGTAGGCGCGCTGGGTCTCGATCATCGACACCAGCTCCTCGACCACGTTGACGTTGGAGCCCTCCAGCGAGCCCTGCACCAGCAGGCCGGTGCCGTTCTCGCCGGGCGCGC
This sequence comes from Pseudomonadota bacterium, assembly GCA_023444765.1. Taxonomy (GTDB): domain Bacteria; phylum Pseudomonadota; class Gammaproteobacteria; order Xanthomonadales; family Xanthomonadaceae; genus Luteimonas. The sequence goes on from JAEXLY010000026.1 coordinate 12,373, forward strand.
CGCTCTGCGCCGGGCCGCTGGCGCCGGTTTCCACGAACAGGTTCTCGCCCTTGGCCTGCAGGCCGGCGGGATTGACGAAGTCGGCGATGGTCAGCGCGCCCACCTGCACCGGCTCGGGCTGGCCGGCCAGCTGCACGCTGACGGTGCCGTCGGCGCCGATGGTGATCGACTGCGCGCCCTCGGGCAGCTGCAGGCCCGGCTGCACCGGGAAGCCGGAGTTGGTCACCAGCTCGGCCTGGGCGTTGATCTTGAAACTGCCGTCGCGGGTGTAGGCGGTGCTGCCGTCGGGCAGCAGCACCTCGAAGAAGCCGCGGCCGTTGATCGCCACGTCCAGCGCACCGCCGGTCTGGCCGAGGCTGCCCTGGGCGAACTCCTTGGACGTCGCCGCCACGCGCACGCCGGTGCCGACCTGCAGGCCGGTGGGCAGGCTGGTCTGCTCGGAGGTGGCGCCGCCCGGCTGGCGGGTGGTCTGGTACAGCAGGTCCTCGAAGCTGGCGCGATCGCGCTTGAAGCCGGTGGTGTTGGTGTTGGCGAGGTTGTTGGAGATGACCGCCATGCGCGTCTGCTGCGCGTCGAGGCCGGTCTTGGCGATCCATAGAGCCTGGGTCATGGCGGTTTTCCGTCAGTGGGTCGGGTGCGCTCAGCGCGAGGACAGCAGGGTGTTGGCGGCGCGGGCGGTCTCGTCACCGCTCTGCAAGACCCGTACCTGCATCTCGAACTGGCGCGCCAGCTCGATCATGGAGACCAGCATCCCGGCCGCATCGACGTTGCTGCCTTCGCGCACGCCGGCCACCAGGACGCTGCCGGCCGCCTGCGGCGGCGGCTCGGCACCGGGCGGCAGGCGCATCAGGCCGTCGTCGCCGCGCTGCATGGTGCGCGTGTCCGCGGCCACCACGCGCAGGCGGCCAGCTTCGGCCATGGTCGCCATCGGCTGTCCCTGCGGGACCACCGAGACGGTGCCGTCGCCGCCGATCTCGACCGCATCGAACGGCGGCAGCGCCAGCGGTGCGCCGCCTGCATCGAGCACCTGCAGCCCGCTGGCCGTGGTCAGCAGGCCGTTGGGGGTGAGCCTGAGGTCGCCCGCACGGGTATAGGCCACGCCGCCGTCGGGTGCCTGCACTGCCAGCCAGTGGCCGGGCGCGAGCGCGACATCGAGCGGATTGCCGGTGGTGGTGCGCGCGCCGGCGGCATCGCTCACCCCCAGCGTGCGCTGCACGGTGGCCACGCGCGAGGCCAGCCCCGGACCCTCGACGGGCGTGGCGACGGTGCCGCTGAGCGTGGCCTGGAAACCGGTGGTGTCGGCATTGGCCAGGTTGTGGGCGACCGCCGCCTGCCCGCGCAGCGTGGCGCTGGCGCCGGTCATCGCGATGTAGAGGGATTTGTCCATGAGGGGCCGTGACTGGTGATTGGTGATTCGTGATCGGGAGTGGATCCGGCCGCGTCGATGCGCTCGTCCGGATCACCATTCACCAATCAAGAATCACTGCGTCGTCAACGGATGTTGATGACGGTCTGGGTGAGCGCGTCCTGGGCCTGGATCATCTGTGCGTTGGCCTGGAAGTTGCGCTGCGCGGTGATCATGTTCACCAGCTGCTCGGTCAGGTTGACGTTGGAGGCTTCCAGCGCGCCGCCCTGGACCATGCCGAACTCGGCAGTGCCCGCGGCGCCGCGGCGCGCCAGGCCCGAGCCGTGGGTCTCGGCCCAGGCGTTGTCGCCGATCGGCTGCAGGCCCTGGGGGTTGGCGAAGTTGGTCAGCGCCACCTGGCCCAGCGGCGTGGACACGCCATTGCTGTAGCGCGCGGCGACCACGCCCTCGGCCGAGACCTCGATGCTGGTCAGGCGGCCGGTGGCATGGCCGTCCTGGGTCAGCGCGGACACGCCGAAGCGGTCGCCGTACTGGGTGGAGCGTTCCAGGTCCAGGCTGATCTGCATCGGCGCGGCGCCGCCCGGCGGCGTGTGCGTGGGCAGCGGGATGTTGCCGCCCGCCGGCGCGAGCAGGGTGCCGGTGTCGGAGTACTGCAGGGTCTGCGGGCCACCCACGTCGACGCCATCGATGCGTGTGTGCACCTGCCACTCGTTCGGGTTGGCGGTGCGCACGAAGTACACCGACTGCGAGTGCGGCGCGCCGAGCGAGTCGTAGACCGTCACCGAGGTGGTGTGGTTGTAGGTCTGGGGATCGGTGGCGCTGAACGGCGCCATCGCCGGCGGACTGGCGTTGCCCGGCAGGTTGAGCCCCAGCGCGACGGCGCTGGTGGCGCGCGGCGGCGCGTCGCCGGTGGCCAGGCGCAGGTCGCCCATGCGGCCGGTGTCGAAACCATCACCGCTTGCGTTGGGCAGGAACACCTGCAGGCGCTGGCCGGTGGGATTGACCACGTAGCCTTCGCGGTCGGCGCCGAAGTTGCCGGCGCGCGTGTAGGAAACGCCGTTGCCGCCGGACAGGGTGAAGAAGCCCTCGCCGGTCAGCGCCATGTCCAGCGACTTGCCGGTGTAGTCGACATTGCCCTGGGCGAACTGCTGCGCCACGCGCTGCAGGCGCACGCCGGCGCCGATGGTGTTGCTCGACAGCCCGTGGGCCGAGGCGGCGAACACGTCGCCGAACTCGCCGCGCGAGGCCTTGAATCCGGTGCTGTTGGAGTTGGCGATGTTGTTGGAGGTGATGTTGAGGTCGGCCGACGCTGCGTTCATGCCGCTCAGGGAGATCAGGAAACTCATGGTGTGCTCCTTGGAAGGAAGTCCGCGATGCGGACGGCGGCGTCAGCCGATGCGGTGGACGGCCGAGAGCGGGACGCTGCCCATGCCGGCGAGGTTGAGGAACAGGCCGCCGGGTTCGATCGAGACGCTGTCCACGCGCGCGCTGGCGCGCACGGGCAGCAGGGCCGCGTCCCGGGCGGAGGGGTCGGTGGCGCCGGTGACGGCGCGGAAGGCGTAGGTGCCGGCGGCGGCGGGATTGCCGGATTCGTCGCGCCCGTCCCATTCGAACGTCGTCGCCCCGGCCGCGGCGGCGTCCACGGTGATGCGCCGCACGCGCACGCCGTTGGCGTCGACCACATCCATCGTGATCGGCCCGGCCGCCTGGGCGACGACTTCACCGGACAGGCCGGCACCGCGCGCCAGCGGCACGCTGTCCACCGCCACCAGCGCATCGTGGCCGACCAGCGAGGCCGCGCGCAGGGTCTGGTCCGATTCCATCACGCTGGCCATGGCCGTCATCGCGCCCTGCATGCCCTCGATGCCCTGCACCGTGGAGAACTGCGCGAGCTGGCCGAGGAACTGGTTGTTGTCGAGCGGCTTGAGCGGGTCCTGGTTCTTCAGCTGCTCGGTCATCAGGTGCAGGAAGTCGGCCTGGCCCAGCGCAGTGCTGCGTGGTGCCTGCTGCTGGCCGAGGCCGAGCGCGGCGTAGTCGGTGCCATTGGCGATCGCGGTCATCGTGGATCCTCGGGCGGGCGCGCTCAGCGGCCCATGTTCAGGGTGGCCATGGCGAGTTCCTTGGCCGAGTTGAAGACTTCGACGTTGGCCTGGTAGCTGCGCGAGGCGGAGATCAGATCGACCATCTGCGCCACCGGATCGATGTCCGGCGCATACACGTAGCCCTGGTCGTCGGCGAGCGGATGGCCGGGTTCGTAGCGGCGCAGCGGCGCGGCGTTGCTGTCGAGTACTTCGTCCACGCGCACGCCCGCCAAGGCCGGGTTGCCCTCGACCGGGATGGCCGAGAACACCGGCTGCTTGGCGCGGAACACCTCGTCGGGATTGCCGCTCACCGAGTTGGCGTTGGCCAGGTTGGAGGCGATGGTGGAGAGGCGCACCGACTGCGCGTTCATCGCCGAGCCGGCGACGTCGAAGATCGGGAGGTTGCTCATGGGCGGGCTCCTGTCGGCGCTTACTGGCCGGTGATCGCGGTAAGCATCGAGCGCACCTTCGACTCGACGAAGGACATCGAGGCGCGGTACTCGAGGGTGGCCTGGGCGAAGATCGCGTTCTCGCGGTCGCCGTCGACGGTGTTGCCGTCGAGACTGGGCTGCGAGGACGGACGGGCGAAGCGCGCGGCCTCGGTGGCCGCGTTGATCGGGTCGCCGCCGGCCGACGAGGCCGGGTGCAGCGCAGCGTTCAGGGCGCTGTTGAAGTCCAGGTCCAGGGCCTGGTAGCCGGGCGTGTCGGCGTTGGCGATGTTGGCGCTGAGCAGTTGCAGGCGCTGCTCGCGCAGGGCGAGCGCGGTGCCATGGATGCCAAGGAAGTCGGACATGGGCCCTCCGGGGGCGGGTACGCCCGGTAAGGAAGGCAAGCGCTGTGCCAGAGGCAGGCTGGGGGGCAGGTCCGGCGACCGGTGCGCGCGGGAGGCGGCGGGTGCCCGCGATCGCCCGGTCACGGCATGCCGGAGGCGCCCCGGCTCCTGGTGCGGCGCCTGGCTGCCCGGTATTTCCTTTGGATAGAGTGGCTTGGGCGCCGCCCGGCGTCCCGCGCCGGATCAGCCGAAGGAGCTGATCCGCGCGCTCACACGCTGGGCCAGCTCGCGCTCGGAGTACTTGGGCACGAAGTCGTCGGCGCCCACGCGCTCGACCATGGCATGGTTGAACACGCCCGACAGCGAGGTGTGCAGCAGCACGAACAGGCTGCGCAGGGCCGGGTCGCGACGGATTTCCGTCGTCAGGGTGTAGCCGTCCATCGACGGCATCTCGATGTCGGAGATCACCATCGCGTAGCGCTCGTCCGGCGGCTCGCCGTTGCGGGCGAGCGCCTGCAGGTGGTCCAGCGCCTGGCGGCCGTCGGACAGCAGCACCGCCTCCAGGCCCAGTTGCTCGAGCACCACGCGGATCTGGTTGCGGGCCACGCGCGAGTCGTCCACCACCAGCACCTGTCGCGGCGCGCCGTTGACGGCCATGGGAGTCAGGGTGCCGAGGTCGCTGCCGCGCGGCGCGGACTCGGCCAGCACGCTTTCCACGTCGATCAGCTGGATCAGCTCGCCCTGGTGGCGGGCCACGCCGGTGAGGTAGTTGCCGTCGCCGCCCAGGTCGGGCGGCGGCTGGATGTGCTCCACGGCGATGTTGACGATGCGGTCCACGCCGGCGACCAGGAAGCCCTGCACGGTGCGGTTGAACTCGGTCACCACCAGGTAGCGGGGCTCATCGGTCTCGCTGTCGCCGTGGCCGATGGCCCGGGCCAGGTCCAGGACCGGCACGCTGCGGCCACGCACGTCGGCGGCGCCGGCAAAGGCCTTGGGCAGCTGCGGCAGGGTGAACAGCGGCGGCCGCTGCAGCACTTCCTTGACCTTGAACACATTGACGCCAAAAAGCTGACGGCTGCCCAGCCTGAACAGCAGCAGGGCCAGCCGGTTGTGGCCGGCCAGGCGGGTACGCTGGTCGATGCGGTCAAGCAGGTCCTGGCTCATGGAACAGGGTGTCGGCCGCGCGGGCCGGATCTTGAGGCGGCTTGCGGCCCTCCCCGCAGTGCCGGGGGGAGGAAGCGCGACGATCCTTCGCAAGTACCCGCCTTGCCCCTTCTCCTACCGCTGGGAGGGCCGAGATGGGCGCGCTGACAGGGGCGTGGCGACCTGCCTGCCCCCACCCCGTCCCTCCCCCGCGGGCGGGGGAGGGGGTCGACGCGCGAAGCCTCGCGCCTTGGCCTCTGATCCCGCGCTCTTGCCCCTTCCCCCGCCCGCGGGGGAAGGCCGGGATGGGGGCCCGCGCCGAAGACGCGCGACGGGGACGTGGCGACCTGCCCGGCCCCCCACCCCAGCCCTCCCTCGCATGCGGGGGGAGGGACAAGACGCCCGCAGCGCCCGACACCTGCTCCCAGTGATGCGCCGCCAATCCCCGGGGTGCCCTACGCCCACGGCACGCCGCTTGCAGCAGCGGTGCAGGAGATCCACAGACAGGAGCGATCCGTGTCCGTCGCCGACATCGTGGCGCGCTGCGAGGGCAGTCGCCGAATCCCGCATGCCGTCCTCGCGCTGCTGCTGGCCATGGCAGGCCCTGCCATGGCGACATCGATGCAGTCCCTGGAGACGATCGCCGAGGCTGCCGTGGCGGCCGTGGGTGCGGCCGATGCCGACGCGGCCGAAGCAGTGCTGTCGCCCGGGCTGCGGCTCGCGCGGTGCGGCCAGCCCCTGCAGGCCGTGGCCACCGGGCCGACAACGGCCCAGGTGCGCTGCGACGACAGTCCCGGCTGGCGCCTGTACGTCCCGGTGCGGGTGCGCCGCGAGGCCGAGGTGGTGGTCCTGCGCAGCCCGGCCGCGAGCGGCGTGCCGATCACCGCCGAGCAGCTGGTGGTGCAGCGCCGGGATGTCGGCACGGCCGCTGGCGCGACCTTCGACGACCCGGCATCCCTGGTCGGCCGGGTCCCCAGCCGGGCCCTGGCGCCGGGCGTGGTGCCCACCGAGCACGACCTCTCGCTGGGCGCCCCGCTGCGCCGCGGCGATCCGGTGGTCCTGGTGTCGCGCGCCGGCGCGGTCGAGGTGCGGATGCCCGGCCGCGCGATGGGCCCGGCCCAGGCCGGGGGCCGGATCGGGGTGCAGAATGTCTCCTCGGGCCGGGTCCTGCGCGGCAGGCTGGTCGCCGAAGGGGTGGTCGAGCTGCTGCCGTGAGCCCGTCGGCAGACGTTGTGGGGCCGCGTTCAAGTTCCCGGCGCGGCCGCCGTTACAGTGCTCGACCAGGCACCCCGAGGAACGGGCCATGACCCACAAGATCGACGGCGGCGCGCCCATCGCGCGGCCATCCGAAG
>JAEXLY010000030.1 GCA_023444765.1 Pseudomonadota bacterium
CGCCTGCGCCAGCGCCGCCGCGGCCGGCACCCGGCGCGGCCCCGCCTGCGCGCCGAACCCCCAGGCCGCCACCAGGCCGCCGATGGCCGGATCGAAGGCACCGTCGCTGGCCTGCGCCACCCGCAGCGCGCACGCCATCACCCGGAAGAAATCCTCGGGCAGCGCATGCCAGCTGCCAGCGGGGGCGCGGTTGAACCGGGCAAGATCCGAATCCGGCTCCCAGGTACTCACCTGCGCCACGATGGAGTCCAGCCGCGCCTGCACTGCGGCGTGCAGCGCATCCAGCGCCGCGCTGCGCGGCGCGCACAGGTCCACGCGCCAGCGCGTGCCCATGGTCGCGCCATACAGCGTGTGCACGACGCCGGAACCGGCGGCGGTGGTCGCGCCGCCGCTCATCCCGGTCCCGGTGCCCGTCCGCTCAAGGCAACCCCACGCATTACTGCGGCAGCACTTCCAGCGTGGCCACGTACGACAGCCGGCGCCGGCTGGCCTGCGGCACCGAGGGGCGATCGTCCTGTACGCCGGCTTCGAGCCAGTACATGCCCGGCTCCGGCCAGGTGACGCGGAGCAGGCCTTCGGCATCCGTGGTGGCGGTGATCTCTTCCTGCGCGTTGCGGTAGCGGGTGCCGCCGCGCACGATCTCGAATTCCAGGCCGGGCGCGGGCTTGCCGTCGACCAGCACGCGGAACGTGGCTTCCTCGCCCGCGAACAGGTCGTTGGGATGGGTCACCGGCGCCAGTTCGATGCCCCGGCCGGTGGCGGCGAGCGCGGTGTCGTTGGGCGCGCCGTTGGTGACGAAGGTTTCCACCCGGCCCACGGTCTGGGTGACCTCCACGTTCTGTGCGTCCTTCGGCACCCGCGTCGCGAGGTCCTCGACGGTGGCGCTGCGCAGGAAGCCGCCGCGCGTGTCGGGCGGTGCGCCGGGGCCGCCGACGGGCTTGCCCTCGGCCTCCGCGCGCGCCTTCGCGGCCAGGCTGGCGGGCGTGTCCCAGCGCACCGACAAGCCGGCGCTGGCGTTGGCGATGCGATAGGTGCCGGTCTGCGCGAGCTGCACGTCGAAGGTGCTGCGGTACTTGCCGGTGCTGGCGTTCTTCAGCTCGACCTTGCTGCCATCGGGCGCGGTGGCGGTCACGTTGTCCAGCCGCATCGGCACGTGGTCGGGGAAGAACAGCTGGTTGGACACCGCGCCATCGAAGGTCACCCACACGTCGCCACCGTTGACGACGGCCTGCGAGGGAATGATCCATTGCTTGTGCGCGGCGGCCGACAGCGGCAGCAGCGCGGCGACCGCCAGGGCGAGCAGGGACGTACGCTTCACGGAAGACTCCTTGATCGAAGGGAATATGCGCGCGGCGCTCACGGCGTGAGCCTGAGCGAGACGGTGCCGAGTTCGCTGCTGCCCTGCGCGCGGCCGGACTGAGCGGCCTCGACCGGCCAGGTGAAGGGGATCTTGAGCAGTTCGCGGCCGCCGACTTCGCGCACGGCCTCGACCACCAGGGTGTATTCGCCCGGCGCCAGCGCGGCCAGCTCCGGATGGGTACCGTCGAAGCCCAGCTCGTGCGTGCCGGCCGGACGCGTGGGGCCGGTCACGCCGTCGACCGGCACCTCGAGCGTGCGCCCGGACTTGCGCCACCACTGGCGCAGGTCGGGCAGCCACTTGGTGCCGTGGCCTTCGCTGGTGTCCTTGCTCATGTACCAGACCGCGAGGTTGGCCGCGTGCTTGCCGCCCGCGCCTTCCACGAACACCGCCACGTAGGGCCGGTGGTATTCGGCGACCTTCATCTGCGGGATCTGCACGGACACGGTGACGTCGGTGGCCTGCGCCGGGAGGGCGAGCAGGCTGCCGATGGCGATGCTGAGCTGGATGCGCATGGAGCGGCCTCCTGGAGGCGGAATCAGTGGATGAACAGCAGGGCCAGCAGCGCCGGCAGCAGCAGGCCCAGGCCCACGTAGGGCCAGGTCATGCGGCGCTGGCGCGCGTGCATGTGCAGCAGCAGCAGGCCGGTGACGGTGAACACCACGCAGGCCAGCGCGAAGATGTCGATGAACCAGCCCCAGGCCGGCCCGGTATTGCGGCCCTTGTGCAGGTCGTTGAGGTAGGAGATCGCGCCGCGGTCGGTGCGCTCGTAATCGATGGCGCCGGTCTCGCGGTCGATGCTCAGCCAGGCGTCGCGGCCCGGCCCGGGCATCGACAGGTAGATCTCGTCCGCCGACCACTCCGCCTCGCGGTCGCCGACCGGTGCATCGAGCGCATCGGACAGCCAGGCCGCGACCATGGGCGGCAACGGGGCGGCCTGCTCGTCCTCGCCCGCCAAGGCCGCGTGCAGCGGCGGCGGCAGCGCCAGCTGGCGGTTGTCGAGGCGCGGTTCGCCCTCGATCTTCGCCGCATGGTTGAGGGTGATCCCGGTGACCGCGAACAGCAGCATGCCCACCAGGCACAGCGCCGAGCTGATCCAGTGCCACTGGTGCAGCGTGCGCAGCCAGAAGCCGCGACGCTGCTGGCCGGTGAGCGTGCGGGACGTGGTCTCGTCGGGCGGCATGGGGCGGGTCACGGGAAGGGCGGCAGGTCCATGTGGCGGTCAGTAACTCGGCGGCGGCGCCGCTCAGAACTGCACGTTCACGCCCAGCCAGAGGTTCCGCGACTTGTCCTTGTTGTTGTAATCGTCCAGATAGGTCGGGGCCCAGTCGCCGGTGTTCGCGTCCTGCGTCCAGAGCGTCTGGAACGAGGTGAAATCCTCGTCCAGCAGGTTGTTGATCCGCGCGTTGAGGCTGACGTTGTCGTTGAAGCGGTACTGCGCGCCCAGGTGCAGCACGGTGTAGTCCTGGTAATCCCGGCGCACGCCCTCGATCACGTCGCGGTAGCGCTTCGAGCGTGCCTCGGCGACCACGTGCATGCTGAAGCGGTCGGTCGCCTGCCAGCCCAGGCTGGCGTTGGCCATGTGCCTGGCGGTGTCGGTCAACGGCAGGCCCTGCTGCGCGCCGCTGAGCTGCTCGCTGTCGGTGTAGGTGTAGTTCGCGCGCAGCGACCAGGCCTCGGTGATGCCCCAGCGGCCGGCAAGCTCGGCGCCCTGGATGCGGACCTCGTCGATGTTGATGTTCTGCGCGTAGGTCGTGTAGCCCAGCAGGCCGTAGTCGCCGAGGTTGGCGCAGGGGCGCACGCCGCCGGTCTGCTCGCAGCTCAGGCTGGTCTCGCCGCGGGCGATCTTGTCCTCGAAGTCGTTGCGGAACACGGTGACGTTGAAATTGTGGCGGCTGTCGGCCGAGGTCCAGTACAGGGCGATCTCGCTGTTGACGCTGGTCTCGGGCTGCAAGTCGGGATTGCCGACGAAGGGCGAGGTGCCCTGGCCGCCGAAACCGGTGATCCCGTCGTACAGGTCGGTGGTCTTGGGCGTCTTGTAGCCGGTGCTCACGCCGCCCTTCAGCGTCCAGGCCGCACCGATGTCCCAGACCGCGTAGGCGCGCGGACTCAGGTGGCTGCCGAACACGTTGTGGTCGTCGTGGCGCAGGCCCAGGGTCACGGTGAGCGCGTCGGTGGGGCTCCAGTTGTTCTCCGCGAACAGCGACCACATCCGGTGTTCCTGCGCCGTGCCATTGCCGTCGCCGCCGTCCTCCAGGCCGAACACGCCGTCCTCGAGTTCGCCATCGATGGCCTGCCCGCCGACGATGAGGTGGTGCTGCCCGCCGACGGCGAAATCCAGCTTGGCGTCCAGCGTGTACTGGCTGCTTTCCATGGTGCGGCGGGGCCGCGGCAGGAAGGTGTCGGCGACCAGCCGGCGGCGTTCGTCGCGGTCCAGGCCTGCGTACGGACCGGTGTCGCAGACGTCCGCGTTGCCGCAGTACATGTCCAGGTGGAGTAGGCGCTCGGCCACGGTGAAAGGCAGGGTGCGGCCGAGGTTGACGGTCTCGATGTGCGCCAGCGACACGAAGCTGTTGCCCCAGTCCCACTGGCCCTGGTGCGTGACCGACCACTGGTCGCGGGTGAACTTCTGGTCGGCGGCGTAGCCGACGCGCGGAGCCGGGCGCCAGAGGCCCTCGATCCCGTCGACCGTGCCCAGCGGATAGGTTTCGGTGCCGAGGTTGTTGAGGTACGGCGTGTTGTCGTACTCCTGCTCTGAGGTGTCGTAGTCCAGCACCACGCTCTGGAATCCGGTGGGCGTCCAGCTGAGGGTGATGCCGGCGGTCCGGTTGACGTTGTCGACCGTCTTGCCGCCGCCGCCGAAGCCCAGCGACCGCTCGAACCCGGTGCCGTCGGGCGCGGTGATGACCTCGTACTCCGGGGTCGAGGCGTCGCGCTCGTACCGCGAGCCGCGCACGCCCAGGCCGAGCCTGTCCTGCACCAGCGGGCCGCTGACGGCGAAGTCCAGGGTGGTGTCGGTGCCGAAGTCGTCGTTCTCCTGGAAGTTGCGCGACACGGTCGCCGATCCGTGCCAGGCGTCGCCGACCTTGCGGGTGATGATGTTGATCACCCCGCCCATCGCGTCGGCGCCGTACAGCGTCGAGGCCGGGCCGCGGATCACCTCGATGCGCTCGATCATGTCCAGCGGCGGAATGTGGTTGAACTGGTTGCCGCCGAAGTTGTTGGGATAGATGTCGCCGTGGTTGTTCTGGCGCTTGCCGTCGATCAGGATCAGCGTGTAGTCCGGCCCCATGCCGCGCATGCTGATCGTCTTCTGGCCGGTCTTGTCCGAGGTCTCGCCGACATCGACGCCCTCCAGGTCGCGGACCGCGTCGATCAGGGTGACGTGGGGCCGCGTGGTGAGCTCCTCGCGGGTGATCACGCTGATGCTGGCCGGTGCGTCGGTGATCTTCTGCTCGAAGCCCGCGGCGGTGACGACCACGGCGTCGAAATCGACCGGATCGGGAGCCGGCGCGGGCGCCGCGAGGACCGGGGCGGCCAGACCGAGGGCGAGGGCGCAGGCAAGAGGGGAACGGCGCAGCAGGGTTCGCAGGGAGGAAGTGGGCATGTAGGCGGGTTCATGGTTGCGTGGGGCGCCCCGCGGCGGGGCGCGCGCATGGCTGGCGGCCGGCCGGGCGAGAGGAAGGAGGGCCGGGAGGCCCGGCTAGACGCGGGGCGGCGCGTGCGCTGGCGGCGGGCAGAGGCTGCCCGCTCGAAGATCGAGGTCACGCGGCATGCGATTCACGTTTCATTCCCGCGGGCGGCACGGACGCACCCGATGCAAGAATGCTAAACGAGAATACTTATCAAACGCAATCGCAACATCGTTCTGTTTGAGTGGCCCGACGTCCCGTCCGTCGGGCAAGCGGGGTCCGCGTGGCGGGGAGAGGCCGGCCGTCAGGCCAGCCACTCAGTCCCGGTCGTCGCGCACCCAGACCCCGCCGTCCTCGGTCCTGACCGGGAACTTCGCCACCGGTTCATAGGCCGGCGCACACAGGGCGCGGCCGTCGCGGATGTCGAAGCGGGCGCCATGCAGCACGCACTCCACGCTCGACTCGCCGGCCTCGAAATTCCCGGCCGACAGTTCGAAGTCCTCGTGCGTGCACTTGTCCTCGAGCGCGTACAGGGTGCCGTCGAGGTTGAATACCACGATGCCGGCGCCGGTGACCTCGTCGAAGCCGGTCCTCATCTCGCCCGGGAGCAGGTCCGAGGTCGCGCAGATGAAGGTCCAGGTCTCGCTCATGCGGCTGCTCCGTCGAAACGTTTCTCCAGCACCTCGAATCGCAGGTCGTCGCGCAGCGGGACGCCGAAGCGCTCGTCGCCGTAGGGAAACGGCTTGAGCACGCCGGTGCGCCGGTAGCCGCGGCGCTGGTACCAGGCGATCAATTCGTCGCGCACGTCGATCACGGTCATCCGCATCGCCGGCAAGGCCCACTCCTCGCGGGCCACGCGCTCGCAT
>JAEXLY010000036.1 GCA_023444765.1 Pseudomonadota bacterium
GGGCGCGCGCCGCGGCCAGGCGGGCACCGCGTCAGGCCAGCGGGTCGTCCGCGAGCACCACGCCGTCCAGGTCGGCGGCCAGCCACTGCCCGGGAAGGATCAGCAGGCCTCCCAATGCCACCGGGACGTCGCGCAGCCCCTGCCCCAGCTTGTCGGTCTTGCGCGGACAGGTGGCCAGCGCCTTGACCCCGAGATCGAGTCCCGCGATCGCCCCACTGTCGCGGATCGCGCCATGGACCAGCACGCCGCTCCAGCCGTTGGCCGCGGCCTTTTCCGCCAGCATGTCGCCCAGCATCGCGCGGCGCAGCGAGCCGCCGCCGTCGATCACCAGCACCCGTCCCTGGCCGGGTTCGGCGACGGCCTCGCGCACCAGGGAGTTGTCCTCCAGCGCCTTGACCGTGCTCACCAGACCGGCGAACGCGGTACGCCCGCCGTAGTCGCGCAGCGGCAGTTCCAGCACCCGCACCCGGTCCTCGAAGCGGTCGCACAGGTCGCAGGTGTTCATGCGCCGGCCCTGCCGATCTCCGCGCGCATCTGCGCGATGACCGCGGCGTAGTCGGGCTTGCCGAAGATGGCGCTGCCGGCGACGAAGGTGTCGGCGCCGGCCGCGGCGATCTCGCGGATGTTGTCCGGCTTCACCCCGCCGTCGATCTCCAGGCGGATCGGCCTGCCGGTCGCGTCGATGCGCTCGCGCACGCGGCGCAGCTTGTCCAGCGCCGAGGGAATGAATGCCTGCCCGCCGAAGCCGGGGTTGACCGACATCAGCAGCACCAGGTCGAGCTCCTCCAGCACGTAGTCGAGCACGTCCACCGGCGTGGCCGGATTGAGCACCAGCCCCGCCTGGCAGCCTTCGGCCCGGATCAGCTGGATGGTGCGGTGCACGTGGCGCGAGGCTTCGGGGTGGAAGCTGATCAGGCTGGCGCCGGCCCTGGCGAAATCGGGCACCAGGCGGTCGACCGGTTCGACCATCAGGTGCACGTCGATCGGCGCGCTCACGCCGTGGCCGCGCAGGGCCTCGCACACCAGCGGGCCGATGGTGAGGTTGGGCACGTAATGGTTGTCCATCACGTCGAAGTGCACCCAGTCCGCGCCGGCAGCGAGAACCTTGTCGACCTCCTCGCCGAGCCTGGCGAAGTTGGCCGAGAGGATGGACGGGGCGATGACGGGCGGCTGCATGGAGGTCTCCTGCGGGTGTGCTTGGCGGCGCCACCGGGGAGGACCGGGCCGCGCCAGGATTCTGCTAGCGGCGGTTGCGCCGGGCGCGGATGCGGTCGTAGGCGGCGTTGATCTCGCGCGCCTTCTTCTCGGCCTGCTCGCGCAGTTCGGGGGCGGCGCCGGCGACCTTGTCCGGGTGGTACTGCGACATCAGCCGCCGGTAGGCCTGGTCGATCTCCTCGTCGCTGGCGTCGTGGTCCAGGCCCAGCGCGCGGTAGGCCGCTCCGCCGCGACTGCCACCGATCCAGCCCGCGTCGAAGGCGTGGCCGATCAGCAGCCCGATCAGGCCGCCGCCGGGGTGGCGCAGCAGCAGCCAGCCGGCGATGAAGCCCAGCAGTTTTCCGTACCAGCGGTTCATGCCGGCCAGTGTAGCGCCCGGCCGTGCATCGCCGGGGAAATTCGCACTACACTTGCCGGCCCGCCCGAAGGCTGCCCTCTTGGCGACGACCCTGCTGCACAGCGACCTGCCTGGCCTGACACTGCGCCACCGCGGCAAAGTCCGCGACGTGTTCGACCTGGGCAACGACCGGCTGCTGATCGTGGCCACCGACCGCCTCAGCGCGTTCGACGTGGTGCTTCCCGACCCGATCCCCGGCAAGGGCGAGATGCTCTGCCAGATCAGCAACTTCTGGTTCGAGCAGACCGCCGCCCTGGTGCCCAACCACCTGACCGGCATCGACGTGGCCACGGTGCTGCCCGGGGGCGTGGACGCCGCGCTGTACGCGCGCCGCTCGGTGGTGACGAAGAAGCTCAGGCCGGTGCCGATCGAGGCGATCGCGCGCGGCTACATCATCGGCAGCGGCTGGAAGGACTACCAGCGCACCGGCCGGGTCAGCGGCATCCGCCTGCCCGACGGACTGCGCCAGGCCGAGAAGCTGGCCGAACCGATCTTCACTCCCTCGACCAAGGCCGCGGTCGGCGACCACGACGAGAACATCGACTTCGACACCGCTGTGAAGCTGGCCGGCGCCGACCTCGCCGAGCAGGTGCGCGATGCCACCCTGCGCCTGTACAAGCACGCCGCGGCCTACGCGGCCGAGCGAGGCATCCTGCTGGCGGACACCAAGTTCGAGTTCGGCACCGACGCCGACGGCCGCCTCTACGTGATGGACGAAATGCTCACGCCCGACTCCTCGCGCTACTGGCCGGCCGACGAGTACGAGGTGGGGACCAGCCCGCCGAGCTACGACAAGCAGATCGTGCGCGACTACCTGGAAACCCTGGACTGGGACAAGACCGCGCCCGGCCCGCGCCTGCCGCCGGAAGTGATCGAGCGCACCCGCGCGCGCTATGCAGAGGCGCTGCAGAAGCTGGCGGGGATCACGATCGACTGAGGCTGGCTCAGCCCACCTCGGCCGGCTCGGGCTCCGGTTCGGGCCGGGACGGCGCCTGCGGGATCTCCTGCGGACGCATCTCGTGGACGATCCGCCCGCCCTGCACCACCAGCACACGGTCGACGCTGGCGATGGTTTCCGGGCGATGCGCCACGATCACCTTCGTCAGCGAGAGCTGCTTCACCGCCTCGTTGACCGCCCGCTCGTTCATCACGTCCAGGTGGCTGGTGGCCTCGTCCAGGAACAGCAGCTTCGGATTGCGATACAGCGCACGCGCCAGGATCACCCGCTGCTTCTGGCCGCCCGACAGCGAGCTGCCCATGTCGCCGATCAGGCTGTGGTAGCCCATCGGCATCGCGGCGATCTCGTCGTGCACCGCCGCCAGCCGCGCCGCGGCCTCGATCCTGGCCTGGTCATGGTCGGGATCGAAGAACGAGATGTTGTCGGCGACGCTGCCGGCGAACAGCTGGTCATCCTGCATCACTGCGCCGACGATGGCGCGCACGTTGCGCGGACCGGTCTTGCGCAGGTCCTGGCCACCGATCCTGATCGTGCCCGAGGTGGGCGCCAGCAGCCCCAGCATCAGCTTGACCAGGGTGGTCTTGCCGCAGCCCGAGCTTCCCACCAGCGCCACCGATTCCCCGGGTTCCACGCTGAAACTGCAGTCCTTCAACACCCAGGGCTCGCCGTCCGCATACCGGAACGAGAGGTTCTCCACCTCGATGCGGGTATCGGCAGGCGGCAGGGACTCGACCTGCCCGTCGAGTTCATCGGGCGGCGTCAGCACGATGTCCGACAGCCGCTCGCCGTGCAGCCGCAGCATCCTGAACTCGACCCACTTGTCGATCAATGCGGCCATGCGTCCGGCAAACTGATCCTTGTAGGCCAGGTACGCGATCAGCATGCCGACCGAGAACACGTTCTGCAGCGCCAGCACGGCACCGATCCAGATCACCGCGATCCGTTCGACGCCGAACACCAACTGGCTGGCGCTGTTGAACCCAAGTCCAAGTCGCGCCAGCCGCACGTCCTGGTTCACCGTGTCGACCATCAGGTTGTCATAGGTCGAGCGGCGCGTGGCTTCTTCCCCCGCCACCTTCAGGCTCTGCATGCCACGCAGCGACTCGAGCAGATGCGTCTGCTGCTTCGCCACAGCAACCAGCTGGCGCTCGGTCCCATCGCGCACCGGGCGGTAGGCGAGCCAGCGGATACCAAGGTACAGCGCCACTGCCAGCATGGTCACCAGCGCCAGCTTCCAGCTGTACACCAGCATCAGGCCCAGTGTGACCACCGCCATCAAGCCGTCGATGATCGCCTCGACGAAGCTGGTGGTGAGCGTGCGCTGGATCGCCTGGACCGAGGACATGCGCGACGTCACATCGCCCAGATGCCGTTTCTCAAAGAAGTCCAGCGGCAGCCGAAGCAGGTGGGCGAACACATTGCCCATCCATTGCAGCCCAAGCCGCGAGGACAGGTAGACCACCGACCAGCCGCGCAACAGGCCGATGCCCACCTGCAGCAGCAACGCCAGACCGAACCCCAGTCCGAGCACGGTGAGCAGATCGCGGTCGGCGGAAACCAGCACCTGGTCCACCACCCACTGCATGTAGAACGGCGCGATCACCACGAAGACCTGCAGCGCCACGGACAGCAGCAGGATCTGCACGAGGGCCGGCCATAGCCCCTGCACGCGCCCTGTCAGCTGGCGCACGGTGACAGCTGGCACGGCCTTCTGCGGCTGGAAATCGTGGCCCGGCGTCAGTTCGAGCGCGACGCCGGTGAAATGGTCCGACACCTCGGCGAACGAAAGTCGCCGCTCCCCGGAGGCCGGGTCAAGGACGGTGACGCCCTTGCGCCCCACCTTCGCCAGCACGACGAAATGATTGAGGTCCCAGTGCAGGATGCATGGCAGCTTGAGCTTGCCCAGGTCCTCCATGTCCAGCCGCAGGGGCCGGGTCTGGAAACCCAGCTGCTGTGCGATGTGGATCAGCTGGCTGAGCTTGGCGCCCTTGAGCGAAAGGGAGAAGCGACGACGGAGCTCGGGTAACCCAACGCGCATTCCGCACGCATCAGCGACCATCGCAAGAGAGGCAAGGCCGCATTCTGCGGCTTCGGATTGCAGGATCGACTTCAAGAAACCCTCTTCTGACTCTGATCAATCAGCGACCAGGGGCCGCATCATGCGAAACTCATCTCCCCTCCCAAATCAGGCCGAGGGACAAGAAATCCTGTGTCGCGAGACATCCAGCAGGGGATGGGTGACCGAGCCAGGAGCATCATTCCCACCCTTGGCCGCTGGCTCGGCCGCGTCACTCGGACAGCCCGGGCCAACCAACCTACGCAGGCCTTCGCCTGGCCAGATAAAAGAGGCAGGCGCCTATGATCACCATTGCGAAAGGCTTGATGACGCCCCTCAAAGACAGCGCCTGCCCTTTTTCGAAGAACACATATGCTGCATCGAAGGCGAAATACAACGCCAGCAGCATGAACCCCAACGCAAGAACGCGATAAGCTCCTGACGATTTCACGTGTACTCCATAGTGGTAGCGCCCTTGGCAGACCAAGGGCGCTCGCTGCCTCTTGACGGGAAGGGTCAGTAGGCCAGCTGGTACGCCCATGTCTGGGGCGGAGATGTCAGGAAGTTCCAGGCAGATTCCACTGCATTGACTGCTTCAGCGACAGCGGTTCCCACTGCATTACCGACGTCGTGGGCCAGAGATCCACCGTCGACGAGTTCGATTTCATTCAATTCAAGCGCTCTCATCATGTTCTCCTTTGGCGATCCTAGTTGCGCGCTTCGCTGTAGCCTTCAGCAAAGCCTTGACCGAACTCATACGCGATGTTGGCCGCTTCATAGAGCAGCACGGCAGCCCCAAGAATTGCCAAAGGGCCATATCCGCCCTGAACGGATTCGATCTCATCACGCTGCAGATCACGCATACATTTCTCCATTGTATGAGTGCCATCCCGGCACCCTTGGGATCCGGGAACCCTCCCGAAAAATTAGCGACTCTCTCTCAGATCAACCCGGTTGCGACAAGAAAATAATCCTTTCCGATACAGCCAGTACCTGCGACAGCCTGTGGGTCCATCTGTCCGCCATCACCAGAACTCGTCACTGCACCATCGATGTTTTCGGTTTCCTCTACTGCCAAGGTGCGTCCGGGCACGCGTTCGCCATTCTTCTCTTCTGCGACACCCTGCTTCCCTGCGGTTTACGAAATCCCGACACTCTGAAAGGGTCGCTGCTCCGGCGCCCTGTCGTCATAGATCAGCAGACCCGAGAACTGCCCGTTGTCGAGATCCCACGAGCTGATGGGGTTGTGGTAGTTGTCCCAGCCACCCGTCACCTTGTCCTGCTCGGCGACGGCCAGCGCCCTGCCGAGGATGCGTTCGCAACGTCCTTCGCTGTTCTTTTCCAAGTCACACCTCTTGTGTTGTCGAATTGGACTGCTCTTCCATCACTGGACGACGACCGATGTCCCGATGGTCGTAATGGGACTTGTCGTCGGCCATCATGGCCTTGAATGGCTCCGAGGCCACGACATCCGCCAGGGCGGCACGGTGGCCGCGCCCGGCAAATCTGAAACAGGGATCGCACGACTCGAGGAAGTCGCAGAAAGTTGACATCACCGGAAGGTCCGGGCACCACAGCTCGAGAAAGGCGAACTGCCCAACCGGGTTCACCTCGAGGAACACCCAGTCACCATCCAGGTCGACGATGAAGTCGAACGCACCCGATACGATGCCCAATTCGCGCATCATCCGGAGGCAAAGTGCATTGACTTCCTCCGGCAGGTCGACGGGCGCGGCGTTCGGACTGGACGTGAGCTGGTGGCGGCGCCAGTCGTACTCGCCGTACTCCATGCGGTTCGAGTCGATGCGCACGGCGATGCAGGAATGCCCGAAGAATTGCGCCCTGACCTCGAAGCGCTTCCGCACCAGCCTCTGGTAGATTCCAGGACAAGCGCGCAACAGGGCGTCGGACGGCAGGTCCTTCGCGGCCACGGGCGTGGTGTACGTACCATGCACCTTGCCGTCGACCAACCACGACGCGCCCCGCATCGGCTTGTAGATTACGTCCCCGCGCGTCCCGACGAATGCGCGCACCTCGTCGGCCTGGTTGGACACCAGCGTCTCGGGCACCTCGAAACCCAGGGCGACCGCGAGCCGGAGCTGCAGAACCTTGTTGCTGGCGGTGCTTTGCGACGCGATTGGGTTGACCCAGAACGCGTCCCGCGGCGCGAGCGAGAATCCCCGGTAGAGCTCACTGCATTCGTTATAGGCATACTCGTGATCAGACGCGTGCACCCGGTCTGGCACACGGATCGAACGGGGCCGGCGATACCAGACGCCCTGAACGGCGTCGGCATCGACGGTCCTGCCATCCGCCTCCCACGTCAGCGAGCTTCGGTCTGCACCGGAGGTCCGGAAGGAGATCGTCTCGCTTGCCGGGAAATCCAGTGCGATGCATCGCGCGACGTCGCTGCCGCGCTCGCGCAGGATGCAGGTCGCGGCGATCGCGTGGAGATCGCAGGGTTCGGTGTGGATCAGGAACACGCGGTTCACTTGCCTTGGCGGGTAAAGTTCGGCATTCGCCTCGGCGCCAGCCTGGCGCCAAGGCTCTGGTCGGTAACGCGGGATGGGGACGGAGTCCAGGGCGCAGCAGGACCACGCCCTGGACGGCACACCCGTTAGAACTGGGGCATGCTGTTCTGCCGGTCGAGCAGGTCGCGCAACTGCTCCAGGAGACGCTCGGTTTCTTCGCGACTCGGCCCGATCGGCGGCGTGTATCCCGGCGGGAACCAGGGTGTAACGCCACCGCTCACGCAATCCACTTCCATCCTTTTCAGTTCACGCATGTGCTGCTCCTTCGCTGTATTGCTTGAGGCGTGGTAGAAGCCGGCCAGGCCGGCGGTTGGTGCTCGCGTCCTGTCAGGTGCCGACCCGCCCCTTGAGGGAGTAGAGCGGCTCGAAGATCCATTCGATGAGGCGGCGGCGCTCGCCCATGATGTCGGCATCGACCAGCATTCCGGGCTTCAGCGCCTCCTCGTTCCCGTAAGCGGTGACCGCCTGGCGGGCGAGACTGACGGTGATCCGGTACAGGGGTTCCCTCGCCTGTACGCCGCCCGCCAGTGCTCCAAGTTCGGCGGGGTTCAGTGCGCTGCGGCTGATCCGCGCCACCTCGCCTTCGTGATGGCCGAACTTCTGGTAGGGATAGGCCTGATAACGAAGCAGGACGCGGTCGCCGGGTTCGATGAATCCGATGGCGCGGCTGGGTACCAGCAATTCTGCCTCCAGCCCTTCGTCGCCCGGCAGGACTGCGAGCAGCGGCTGGCCCGCCTGCACGGCCTGGCCTGGCTTGACCAGTTGCGAGGACACGACGCCATCGACCGGGGCAACGATGGCGAGCGCGCCACGCGTCTGGGTTTCGACCTGCTCCTGTTCCAGCAAGGCGAGATCGCGTTCGTGTCCGGCATCGGTGGCCTTCGCCTGGCCGGGCAGCTCCCGCAGCGCATGCTCGATCTGGGCGATGGTCCTGCGCGTCGCAATGGACTGACGCTCGAGCCCCTGCATCTCTCCGCGCCAGGACAGCGCATTCGACTCCTGCTGGTTGATCTGCAGCAGGCTGACGTAGCGCTCGTCCTCGAGCTGGCGCAGACGCTGCAGCGTTTCCTCGGCAATGCGGATCTGTTCGCGGCGTGTAGCGATCTCCGCTTCGATCTGCGCAAGCTCCCTGCGCGCCACGGCGAGTTGGGCGCGGAACCCGGACTCCTGCACCGACAGCAGCTCGCGCTGTGCATCCTGGCCCTCGATCAGTCCGTCACGGCGCCGCGCAAGGCGCTCCTCCAGCGCTGCCAGCGTGTCGTCCCCCGCAACGGTGGCGCGTGGCACGGTCACCACGGCAAGACGCTGTCCTTCGCGTACGCGTTCGCCTTCCGACACGTCGAGAACCGACACGACGCCCGTTGAGGGCGACAGCACGCTGGCCAAGCCCTTGGCAGGCACAAGCTGGCCGGCGACGGTCGACCGGCGCGTATACGTTCCCAGCGAAAGAAACAGCGCCAGCAGCGCGGCGACGCTCGCCGCGGCCAGCGTCAGCACCCACAGCCGCGTCGGCTGTGCCAGCGAAATTCCCCCGAGCCAACCTGCGCGCTTGGCGTCAAGCGCTTCCCTACGAAACAACTCGCCAGACATCCCCGGCACCCCCTGTGCTTGAACAAACCTTGGTCCGTCACGCGCGACGATTGCAAGCCTCGGGACGGAGGATCGGAGTCAGAATCGCTGACGTCCGATTCCACGCCCTCCGACCTTCGCGGGCATTGCTGCGTCACGTCAGTGAAACTGGACAAGCTGCGTCAGTTTTGCTGACCAGTCATTTCCACTGACACTCCGTCGTCGGGGCATGCCTTTGGGAAGGCGCCTGGCCGGGGTCCGCCGCACGTGTCCGGAGGCCTACCCCCAAGCGACGACGGGAGCCAGAACCCGGTCGCCGCGCATTCCGCCAGCCCTGAGGGCTCAGCCTCGCGCCCGGGCGGCGTGCACCGGGGCGGCGGTCGGCAAGGCCGCGGTCGCGCTCGGGCTTCGCGCTATCCTCCGCAGGCACGCCCTGCTGCCGGAGCCAAGCCATGAACATCGCCGCAGATTCCGGATCCGACCGCCCCATCGACCGCTGGTTCGCCAGTTACTCGGCCGACCATCGCAACGACACCAACCAGCGCATCCATGTGTTCGCGGTGCCGCTGATCCTGTGGAGCGTGATCGCCCTGCTGTGGTGCATCCCGGTGCCGGCCGACAGCGGTTTCCGCGCGGGGCTGTGGGCGGGGCTGGCGTGCTTCGCGGCCTGGATGTTCTATTTCCGCGCCTCGCGTGCGATCGGCTTCGGCATGCTCGCGGTGTTCGTGGTGATGCTGTGGTCGAGTTTCTGGATCGAGCGCCTGCAGGGCACGCGCTTTCTGCTGTGGCTGGCGGTGGCCGTGTTCGTGCTGGCCTGGATCGCGCAGTTCGTGGGCCACAGCAAGCTGTTCGAAGGGAAGAAGCCGAGTTTCTTCACCGACCTGCGCTACCTGCTGATCGGTCCGGCCTGGGTGCTCTCCAAGCTCTATCGCAAGCTCGGCCTGCGCTGGTGAGGCCATGACCGCGGGCGCCGGCCTGCGCGGGCGCGACCTCGCGCTGGCGATGCTGATCTGCCTGTGCTGGGCGGTCAATTTCCTCACTTCGGCGCACGCGCTGCAGGAGATCCCGCCGTTCCTGTTCACCGCGCTGCGCATGGGCATCGTGGTGGCGCTGCTGGCCGTGTTCATGCGCCCGCCGCCGCGCGGCCAGTGGCCGCGGCTGTGCGGCATCGCCCTGTTCACCGGCGTGCTGCATTTCGGCACCAGCTTCCTGGCGCTGCGGCTGGCGGGCAACCTGTCCTCGCCGGCCATCGTCACCCAGACCTATGTGCCGATGGCGATGCTGCTGGCCTGGTGGTGGCTGGGCGAGCGTTTCGCCTGGCGCACCGCGCTGGGCATCACCGTGAGCTTCGCCGGCGTGATGGTGCTGGGTTTCGACCCGATGGTGCTAGACCGGCCGCTGGCGCTGGGGGTGATGCTGTTCTCCTCGCTGATGGTCGCCATCGGCACGGTGCTGATGCGGCGGCTGAGCGGCATCGGCATGGTGGACCAGCAGGGCTGGACCGCGGCACTGAGCCTGCTGCCGCTACTCGTCGTCAGCGCCATCGTCGAACCGGGCGGTTTCGCCGCCCTGCGCGAGGCGACCTGGATCGGCTGGGGCGGCGCGCTGTACGCGGCGGTGTTCGCCTCCCTGCTCGGCCACGGCCTGTTCTTCCGGCTGGTGCAGCGGCATCCGGTGGCGCAGGTCACGCCCTACCTGCTGATGACGCCGGTGCTGGCGGTGCTGCTGGGCATCGTGTTCTGGGGCGACCGCCCGGGACCCGCCCTGTGGATCGGCGGCGCGATGGTGTTGGGTGGGGTCCTGCTGATCGCGATCCGCACCCTGCAGAAGGCGCGTCCGCCGGTGGCCGAGGTCACGCCGGAGGTGTGAGCATCGCGGCGTCGGGGCGGAAGGCGCGCGGCACGTAGCCGAAATCGCGCCGCGCCGGCGCAGCGTCGAAGACCAGGTCCTGGCGCATGCGGGCCAGCGCGGCATCGCTGAAGCCCGCGGCCACGCCAGCGATCCGCGCCGGCACCAGCAGGGCGCGGAACAGCAGCGGCGGGAGGGTCCACAGCCGCGGCTGGCCGGGCAGCGCGGCCAGCACGCGCGCCACCATCTCGCGGTAGGGCAGGGTCTCGCCGCCGGGCACGGCGTAGGCGCATCCGTGCGTCACCGGCGCGTCGAGGCAGGCCAGGGCGGCAGCGGCCAGGTCGTCCACGTGGACCGGCTGGCGCAGGCC
>JAEXLY010000056.1 GCA_023444765.1 Pseudomonadota bacterium
CATCGCGAACGAGGCGGTGCCGGCGATGGCGCGCCCACGCAGGTTGCCGCCGAGTTCGCTGGCCCGGGCGTCCAGCTCGAGGCCGCCGTCGTCGCGCGTGTGGCCGCGGCTGGCAAGCCGGCCATCGACCGCGCCGGTCCAGCCCGGTGCGAAATAGCCCGGATCGAAACCGGCCAGCGTCGCGTCCACCTGCCAGTGCAACGCAGGCGACCAGCCCAGTTCGCCAGTGGCTTCCAGCCGCCCGCCGGGCGTGGCCGCGCGCAGCGTCTGCAGGCGCAGCGTGTCCAGGTCGCCGCGGCCGTCGATCTCGAGCTGCGCACGCAGCGCATCGCGTTCGACCGTGGCCTGGCCGATCACCGCCCAGGCGCGGCTGGTGCCGGCGATGCCCAGGTCGGCATCGAGACCGATGACCGGCGCGGGATCGGCCGGCTGCGGATCCACCGCCTGCGCACCGCCGCCGAACTGCAGCCCGCGCGCATTGAGCGCGAAGCGGAAATCCGCCGCGCGCGGCCGGCTGAAATCGCCGCGACCGCGCGCGGTGATGCGCCCGCCGGCCACGTCCAGGACCAGCGGCTGCAGTTCCAGCACCTGGTCCTCGAGCCTGAGCTTCGAGGGTTGCAGCACCGCCCGCAGGTCGCCGCGGGCCATCCGTCCCTGGACGTCGGCGCTGCCGCCGCGACCATCGGCCGCCAGCCAGAACGACAGCGGCTGGCCTGGTTCGCCACCGGTGAGCAGGGCCGGATCGAGGGCGTCGGAGGACGCGCGCAGCGTCCACTCCTCTCCCCGCA
Organism: Pseudomonadota bacterium; assembly: GCA_023444765.1. Taxonomy (GTDB): domain Bacteria; phylum Pseudomonadota; class Gammaproteobacteria; order Xanthomonadales; family Xanthomonadaceae; genus Luteimonas. Next base: position 789 of record JAEXLY010000056.1, read on the forward strand.
GCGACAGCGCCGCGCGCAGCGGATCGGGTGCGTGCCCGGCCAGCGCCACATCCATGCGGTCGAGATCGCCGCGCGCGACCAGGCCGATGCGCGGCCGCGGCCGCGGAAAGGACGCGGGCAGCACGGCGCTGACGGTCAGGTCGGTGCGGTAGTTGTCGTCCGGCGCATAGACCCCATCCGCGCCGAAACGGCCCCGGTCGCTGTCGACCACCAGGCCCGCGATACGCAGTTCGCCCTGGCGCGCATCGAGCCCGCCCCGGATCGAGGCGACGTCGATCAGGGTCCCGCCGGACCGGGTCACGCGCAGCCCGTCGACGCGGATGGCATCGGCCTGCAGCGACAGTGGCAGGTCGATGCGCGGCAGCACCTCGGGCCAGGTCGGCAGCTCGAAAGGCTGCGCCACCGGCTCGGGCAGGTCGAGCGCGGCGCCGTCCACGTCCAGCGCATCCAGCCGCAGGCGGCGCCCGATCAGGGGGGTGATCGCGGGATCGAGCACGATACGGCGCGCGGTGAAGGTCAGTACCCCCGGCAGCGGGCACCCGCCGTAGGGCACCGGTTAGCCGTCGACATCGCGACAGCCGCGCTGCACGTAGCGCACGCCGTGCAGGGTGAGCGGGCCCGACGCCGGGCCCTCTGCGTCCTCCCAGGTCAACGCGGTGCCGGCCGGCAGCGCGGCGACGATGCGGGCGAGCAGGAAGTCGCGGCCGCCGAAGGTGGTCAGCAGCCAGTACAGCAGTGCGCCGGCCAGCACCAACAGCGTCGCCGAGACGAGTGCGCCGCGGATCGCGAGCACGCGCAGGCGCCGCTTCCTGCGCGCGCGAAGCTCGGCGATCCGGCGCTCGCGTTCCTCGGGGGAGATGTCGTCGGGCAGCCTGGAGCGGCGTCGGAAGGCCATCGTCAGAACTCCATCCCGATGCTCAGGCCGATGGTGAAGGGCGAGTCCGGATCGTCGAGGCCGCGGGCGATGTCGAGCTTCAAGGGCCCGACCGGCGAGCGCCAGCGTGCGCCGACGCCCACGCCGGTATGCCAGTCCGGCGAGCTGCCATCGAAGGCGCTGCCGCTGTCGACGAACACGGCCGCGCCCCAGTTGCCGAGGAAGTAGCGCTCGTATTCCACGCTCGCGGTGAGCACGTTGCGCGCGCCGGTGGCGAGGTAGCCCGTCTCTCGCAGGACACCGTCCTCGTCCTCCTCGTAGCGGGTCAGTCGGGGACCCACTTCGCGCCACTCGTAGCCGCGGATGCTGCGGTCGCCGCCGGCGTAGAAGCGCAGGCTCGGCGGCATGTCCACCAGTGCATTGGTCCAGGTGTAGCCGGCTTCCGCGCGGATGATGAGGCGGCCGTTCTCGCCCAGGCCCTTGAACGTGCTGGCGCGCGCGTGCAGCTGCGCGAAGCTCGCGTCCGAGCCCGCGCCCTCCAGGCCGCTGCGCAGGGTCAGCGAACCGGCGACGCCGCCGGTGGGGAAGACGCGGTCGTCGACGTTGATGTACTCGGCGCGCACCGACGGATGGGTGAAGGTGGCGTAGCGGTAGACCAGTGGCGTGGTCGGATCGTCGTCGTCCTCGGTGGCGTAGGCCCAGCGCTCGCGCAGCACGTGCAGCGAGGCCACCAGGTTGACCTGCGGGCTGTACTGGCCGCTGCGGCTGCCCACCAGTTCGATCCGGCGGGTGTCGATGTAGTCGGTCTGCTCGTCGTAGCCCTGGGCGCTGACCGTGTACCAGCCGTCGCGCCAGGCGAAGGCGGGAATGCGGTACTGCAAGGTCAGGGTCTTGCGCTTCTGCGCGTAATCCAGCTGCGCCAGGGCCTTGTGCCCGCGCGTGTTCACGTAGCGGCGTTCGGCGCCCAGGCGCACGCCGGCGCCGCTGTCGGTGCCGTAGCTCAGGCCGGCAGTGTAGATGTTGCGCTTGGCCGGCGTGAGCTTCACGGTCACCGGCACGCGGCCGTCGATCGCCTGCGCCGGATCGGGCGTGATCTCGATGTCGCCGAAGTAGTCCAGCCGCGCCAGCGAGGTGCGCAACCGGTCGATGCGGCCCTGGTGGTAGTAATCCCCCTCGTCCCAGTAGACGAGGTTGCGCAGCAGCTGGTCGCGGATGACCGGGCGCGTCTGCTCGAACACCGTGGGACCCATGTCGTAGCGGATGCCGCTGGTCCAGACCAGCTCGATGTCGGCGGCATGCTCGGCGCGGGTCACCTCGACCCGGCGCGAGGAGAAGTCCGCGTCGAAGTAGCCGCGCTCGGTGAGACGGCGGCTGATGCGGATCTTGCTGTCCTCGTAGTCGGCGTGGTTGAAGATGGCGCCCGGCGAGGGGATGAAGTCGTCCAGGTCGGCCTGCAGGTAGCGGTCCTGGCCGCCCTCGCCGATGATGGCGATATCGGCGTTGCGCACGCGCACCGGCTCGCCGGGATCGACCCGGATGGTCACCGACACGCTGCCGTTGCCGCGGCTGCGCTCGACCTCGATGGTGGGGGAGTAGAAGCCGAACGGCTCCAGCGCCTCGCGCGTCTCGCCCTCGGCCGCGCGCACCAGGTAACCCATGCGGCGCGCGCTGACGTCCTGGCCCGCCGCATCGACCAGCGACAGCGACACGCGCACGTTGTTCTCCATGTCCTCGTCGAGGCCCAGGATCTCGACCGCGCCCACGGTGACTGCATGCGCCGGGCCGATGCACAGGAGAAAGGGCACGGCGATGGCGGCAATGCGAGGGGGGAGGCGCATCGGGGGAGGATACCGAAGCGGCGTTGAAGGACGTTTAACGGATCCGGGACGGAGCGATGCGGCGCCGGTCGCGTCGCTGTGGTCCTGCGCTCGCCCCAGCCTCTACCCTTGACGGGCGCCCCGCAGGCGGGGGAGGGGGCAAGACGACGTATCGCTTCGAGTCCTCCGCCTGCGGGTAGGGGGCAAGATGACGTATCGCTTCGAGTCCTCCCCCGCCTGCGGGGCATTGCGCCCTTCAAGGGTGGAGGGTTGGGTGGGGGCCGCCGAAGCGACGGCTCTTCCCGCCCCCTCAGGCCGACAGATGCTCGATCGCGGCCACGCTGCCCAGCCGGGCGGCCAGGCGCTTGAGCAGCGCCAGGCGGTTGCGACGCACCGATTCGTCGTCGACGTTGACCATCACGCCGTCGAAGAACGCATCGACCTGCGGCCGCAGCCGTGCCAGGCGCGCGAGCACGTCCGCGTACTCGCCCTGCGCGAGCGCCGCATCCGTGTCCGCGCAGGCGGCTTCGACCGCCTCGGCCAGCGCGATTTCGGCCGGCTCCCGCAGCAGCGCGCCTGCCACGACGTCCGGAACCGGCTCGTCCACCTTGCGCAGGATGTTGCCGATGCGCTTGTTGGCCGCGGCCAGCGCTTCGGCGCCGGGCAGCGAGGCGAAGCTGCCGATGGCGCTGATGCGGCGGTCGAAGTCGGTCAGCGAAGTGGGCTTCATCGCCGCGACCGCGTTGAAGTGCCGCACCGGCACGCCCTTATCGGCGTAGTAGCCGCGCAGACGGTCAAGGATGAAGTCGTAAAGCTCCTCGGAAAATGCCGATGTTCCAGCTGCTTTCCATGGGAATGGCAACTTTTCGTGCAAGCCCGAAATCTTGCCGGCGCCACTGGCATTCGCCGATAGCGATTCGACGACGCCGGCTGTCGCGGAGGTGATGAGCAGGCCCAAGTCGAGATCAATCCCGCCCTCGATCACCGTCCGCGCCAGCCCCAGCGCATTGCGCCGCAGCGCGAACGGGTCCTTGTTGCCGGTGGGCTTGAGTCCGGCGGCGAACCCGCCGGCCAGCGTGTCCAGGCGCTCGGCGATCGCCAGCACCCGGCCCAGCGGCGACGGTGCGATGTCGTCGGCGGCGAATCGCGGCTGCCAGGCCTCGTCGATGGCGTCCGCCACCGCCGTGCGGTCCGCGTGCGACAGGTCGGACAGGGCCGCATCCTGCATCGCGTAGTGGCGGCCGGCGATGCCCTGCAGCTCGGGAAACTCGCCCACCAGGCGCGACTGCAGGTCGGCCTTGGACAGCGCCGCGGCGCGGCGCACCAGGGCGACGTCCACGCCCACCTGCGGTGCGATCGCCTCGGCCAGTGCGGCCACGCGCGCGACCTTGTCGGCCACCGTGCCCAGCTTCGCCTGGTAGGTGACGGTCGAAAGCCCCGCGTTCATCGATTCCAGGCCCTGCTTCATGTCCTCGACGAAGAAGAACTTGGCATCGGCGAAGCGCGGACGGATCACCCGTTCGTAGCCGTTCCGGATCTCCGTGTCGTCCTTCGGCTCGATGTTGGCGATGCCGATGAAGTGCGGCCCCAGCCGGCCTTCGCCATCGAGTACCGGGAAGAACTTCTGGTTGGCTTCCATCGTCGCCACCAGCGCTTCCTGCGGCACTGCGAGGAACGCCTCCTCGAAGGTGCACGACACCGCGCGCGGCCATTCGACCAGGCAGTTGACCTGGGTGAGGTTGTCCTCGTCGATGCGCGCCCGGCCGTCCACGGCCGAGGCCGCCGCCTGCACCTGGGCGACGATGCGTTGGCGGCGCTCGTCGGGATCGACCAGCACCTTCGCGCCGCGCAGCGAATCGACGTAGTCGCCCGGCGTGGACAGCCACACCTGCTTGTCATGCAGGAAGCGGTGGCCGCGGCTCATGCGGTCGGCACGCACTCCGAACACTTCGGCCTCGACCACGTCCTTGCCCAGCAGCAGCACCAGCCACTGCACCGGGCGTGCGAAGGCGTACTCGTGGCCGCCCCAGCGCATCGGCTTGGGGATGGGCATGGCCGCGATCGCCTCGCGCAGGACCTCGGGCAGCAGCGCGGCGGTGGCCGCCCCCGGCGTCACCGCGCGGTGCACGAAGCGCTCGCCCTTGGCGTCGCTGGTCTTCTCCAGCTGCGTCCAGTCCACGCCGGCCTTGGCCGCGAATCCCAGCAGGGCGCGCGTGGGCTGGCCGTCGGCGTCGAGGGCGATATTGAGATACGGGCCCAGGACCTCGCTGCGCTGCTCGGGCTGCTCGGCCGCCACGCCCGGCAGCAGCACCGCCAGCCGGCGCGGGGTGTAGAGCGGCCTCGCGTCGCCGCGCTCGACCGCGATGCCGCGCTTGTCCAGCGCCGCCAGAACGCCGTCGAAGAACGCCTGCGCCAGGCCGGGCAGCGCCTTGACCGGCAGTTCCTCGGTGCCCAGTTCGATCAGCAGCGGCGGCATCGGGGCGGTGCTCATGCGGGTGTGGCCTGTACGGTGGGGGCGGAGAAGGGGCTGTAGTGCTCGCGGAACACCTCCAGCGCCTCGCAGCGGTCCACGTGCGCGCGCAACGCGGGCCAAGGCGCCAGGTCGAGCGGAATCGCCTCGCGCAGGTGCGTGGCATAGCAGGCCACGGCGGTGTCTGCATGGGTCATCGCATCGCCGACCAGCCAGGGCGCATCGCCGCGTGCGGCGCAGGCGCGCTCGAGCTCGTCGAGCGCGCCCTCCACCTGCACCCGGCAGCGCGCCAGCCAGGCCTCGCTGTGCTGTTCCACCGGGCGGAAGATGCGTTCGAGCGCGATCAGGATCGCCTTGTCGACCGCGCCCGTGGCCAGGGCGACGAGCCGCTGCGCATCGCGCCGTGCGCGGCCGGTGGCCGGCATCAGCGCACGCCCGGGGCCGACGCGGTCGTCGAGGTAGTCCAGGATCATGGCCGACTCGGTCAGCACCTCGCCGTCGTCGAGCACCAGCGTGGGCGCGCGGCCGAGCGGGTTGTACTGGCGGATGCGGTCGAAATCGCGGCCCACCGACCAGGCCCGGTGTTCGAAGTCGATCCCGTAGAGCGCCATCGCGATGGCCACGCGACGCGTGTAGGACGAGTCGTACATGCCGATCAGGATCACGACGCGGCCTGCTGCGCGGTGGACGCGTCCTTCTTCAGGCCGGGGAAGCCCAGCGTCTCGCGCTGCTCGAAGTAGGCCTGCGCCACGGCCTGCGCCAGCCTGCGCACGCGCAGGATGTAGCGCTGGCGCTCGGTGACGCTGATCGCGCGGCGCGCGTCGAGCAGGTTGAAGCTGTGGCTGGCCTTGCAGACCTGGTCGTAGGCCGGCAGCGGCAGGCCGGCCTCGACCAGTTTCACCGCCTCGGCCTCGCAGGCGTCGAAGCGGTGGAACAGCTCGGCCACGTCGGCATGCTCGAAGTTGTAGGCGCTCTGCTCGCGTTCGTTCTGCAGGAACACGTCGCCGTAGGTCACCACGCCCTGCGGGCCCACCGTCCAGACCAGGTCGTAGACGTTGTCGCAGTTCTGCAGGTACATGCACAGGCGCTCGAGACCGTAGGTGATCTCGCCCAGCACCGGACGGCACTCGAGACCGCCGGCCTGCTGGAAGTAGGTGAACTGGGTGACCTCCATGCCGTTGAGCCAGACTTCCCAGCCCAGGCCCCAGGCGCCGAGCGTGGGCGACTCCCAGTTGTCCTCGACCAGGCGCAGGTCGTGCACCTGCGGGTCGATGCCCAGTTCCTTCAGCGAGCCGAAGTAAAGCTCGACGATGTTGTCGGGATTGGGCTTCATCACCACCTGGTACTGGTAGTAATGCTGCAGGCGGTTGGGGTTCTCGCCGTAGCGGCCGTCGGTGGGACGGCGCGACGGCTGCACGTAGGCCGCGTTCCACGGCTCGGGGCCCAGCGCACGCAGGAACGTGGCGGGATGGAAGGTGCCGGCGCCGACCTCGAGGTCGAGCGGCTGGATCAGCACGCAACCCTGCGCCGCCCAGTAGGCGTTGAGGCGGGTGATCAGTTCCTGGAACGTGGGTCCGGTCATGGCGCGTGGAGTCGGCGCGTTCGCGCGGCGCGCTAGTATAGCGGCGGACCTCGCAGCGGCCGGTTTTCCGGCACCCGGAGACATGTTGAACGACGCCATGCGGCCCGCCCCTTCTTCCGCGCGACTGCCCTCGGGCCGGCTGGCGCTGGAGCCGGTGGTGGCGGCGCTGGTGGCCGACGGCCTGCTCGCCGCCAAGGACGCCGAGCATGCACGCGCCAGCGCCCGCCACGTGCGTGGCCTGGACGCCGTGCATCCGCTGGTGCTGCTGGCCAACCTCAAGCTGCCCTCGGCGCAGCGGCCGGGCGGCGAGCTGGGACTGGAGACGCTGACCGAGTGGCTGGCCGATGCCAGCGGCCGCCCGTACCTGCGGATCGACCCGACGAAGATCGTGGTGGCCGAGGTCACCGAACTGGTCTCGCACGCCTATGCGCGGCGCCACCGCATCCTGCCGGTGGAAGTGACGCCCGACCGCGCGCGCATCGCCACCAGCGAGCCGATGGCGCTGGACTGGTTGCCCGACATCCAGCGCCTGCTGCGCCGGGAGATCGAGCTGGTGGTGGCCAACCCGCTCGACCTGCACCGCTACACCATGGAGTTCTTCGAGGTGACGCGCTCGGTGCGCGGCGCCCACCAGGACGGCGGCGACAAGGGCAACCAGGCGCCGAGCTTCGAGCAACTGGTCGAACTGGGCCGCGCCGGCGACGTTAACGCCGACGACCACCACATCGTCAACATCGTCGACTGGTTGCTGCAGTACGCCTACGAGCAGCGCGCCTCGGACATCCACCTGGAGCCGCGCCGCGACGTCGGCCGCGTGCGCTTCCGCATCGACGGCGTGCTGCACAAGGTGTTCGAGATGCCGCCGCCGGTGATGACCGCGGTGGTCTCGCGCATCAAGGTGCTCGGGCGCATGGACCTGGCCGAGCGCCGGCGCCCGCAGGACGGCCGCATCAAGACCCGCTCGCCCGGCGGGCGCGAGGTGGAGATGCGGCTGTCGACGATGCCCACCGCGTTCGGCGAGAAGTGCGTGATGCGCATCTTCGACCCCGACACCGCGTTCAAGAGCATCGAGCAGCTCGGCTTCGACGCCGACGAGGCCGCCACCTGGCAGGAGCTGACCAGTCGCCCGCACGGCATCGTGCTGGTCACGGGGCCCACCGGATCGGGCAAGACCACCACGCTGTACTCGACGCTCAAGCGGCTGGCCACGTCCGACGTCAACGTGTGCACGGTCGAGGACCCGATCGAGATGATCGCGCCCGAGCTCAACCAGATGCAGGTGCACCACGCGATCGACCTGGGCTTCGCGCAGGGCGTGCGCACCCTGCTGCGCCAGGATCCGGACATCATCATGATCGGCGAGATCCGCGACCTGGACACCGCGCAGATGGCGGTGCAGGCCTCGCTCACCGGCCACCTGGTCCTTTCCACCCTGCATACCAACGATGCGCCGTCGGCGATCACCCGCCTGCTCGACCTGGGCCTGCCGCATTACCTGATCGCCTCCACGCTCAACGGCATCCTCGCCCAGCGCCTGGTGCGCACGCTCTGCCCGCACTGCAAGGCGCCCAAGGCGCTGACGCCGGAGGCCTGGCACGCGCTGCTGCCGGGGCCGCATCCGCCGCCGGTGCCGACCACCGCAAACGGTCCGGTCGGCTGCCTGGAGTGCCGCAACACCGGCTATCTCGGCCGCGTGGGCATCTACGAGCTGATGCCGGTCACGCCGCTGCTGCGCGCGTCGATCCGCCCGGACATGGAGCTGGCGGCCTTCACCCGCGCCGCGGTCGGCGAGGGCCTGCGCACCCTGCGCATGGCGGGCGCCGAGAAAGTCGCGCAGGGCCTGACCACGGTCGAGGAAGTGCTGACGGTGCTGCCGCCGCAGGAGTGAGGCGCAGCCCGATGCAGTAGCATGGTCGCCATCGTGGCGCGGCCACAACGCAGGCGAAGCAGGGCAGTCATGTCGACGCGGGCAATGGGGCCGGCCACCGGATGGTCGTGGCTGGCACGGGCGGTCAACCTCGGGCGCGCCAATCCGAAGGCGGTGATCGGCGCGATCGCGATCGTCGCCCTGCTGGCGGTGCTGCCGAGCCTGGTGCAGATGCTGCTGCAGCCGGCGATGGGCGGGCAGCCCGATGCGCTGCTGACCGTCGCCGGGCTCACCACCCTGGTGTCGCTGGTGGTGTTTCCGCTGCTGATCGGCGGCGTGCTGCGCGTGATCGATGCGGCCGAGCGCGGCCGGCCCGCCAATGCCTCCGCCGTGTTCGGTCCGTTCCGCGCCGGCAATGGCGGCGGCCGCCTGATCGGTTTCGGCCTGTTGATGACCGCGCTGTACCTGCTGGTGTTCGGCACCATCATCGGCAGCTTCGGCCAGGGCCTGCCGGAGTGGTACATGCAACTGGTCCAGCTGACCATGGAGGCGGGCGGCAAGCCGGTGCAGCCGGCCGACATCCCGCCGCCGCCGTCGGGCCTGGGCATGGTGATGGCGCTGGGCCTGCTGTCCGGCCTGTTCCTGGGCGGTGCCTACGCGATCGGTTTCGGCCAGGTCGCGCTGGGCGGGCGCGGCGTACTCGCGGCCGTGGGCGACGGCCTGACCGGCGCGCTCAAGAACCTGCTGCCGATCGTGGTGATGGCGGTGCTGTCGATCGTGGCGCTGTTCGCGCTGACCCTGGTGGTGACCCTGATCGGCGGCGTGCTGGCCCTGGTCGGCGGGCTGGTCCATCCCGCGCTGGCCGCGCTGCTGGTCGCGCCCGTGTACCTGGGCATGATCCTGCTGATGTACGTGGTGATGTTCGGCGTGATGTACCACATGTGGCGCGACATCTGCGCCGAGCCGGTGGCGCCGCCGCCGCTGCCGGACAACCAGGTCGAACTCTAGGAGTTTTCGCCGCGGTCGCGTGCCCGATGCGGCTGCGACCGCGCTCATGGAGCGAAAAGCCGCGCATGATCCGCGCCGATGCATGGCACCGCTGCAGTGGCGCCATGCACCGGTCGGGTGCCGGTCGAAGCGAGCGCGTCGGCAGCCCGCCGTGCTCTGGCCGATCACCAGTCACCGATGTCGAATCACGCCGCGCCGCCCGCGGCGCGGCCGATCGCTACAGCAGCGCCCCGAGCGCGCGCTCCATGGCCGACTGCATCGCCACGAAGCCCCAGGCGACGGCCGCGAACGCGACCAGGCACTGCAGCGCCAGCCAGGCCGCTGCCCAGGCCGGCAATGGCGCAGGCCCGGCCACCTGCAGCACCCGCGTGGCGGCGATGCGGTCGTGCAGTGCCTGGTGCCGCGGCGGCGCCAGCGCCAGCAGGTGGCCGACGTTGAGCGTCAGCCAGGAC
>JAEXLY010000093.1 GCA_023444765.1 Pseudomonadota bacterium
GGCCTGCGCAGCGCACGCTGATGGCGGAGGCCGCCCGGGCCGCGCTCGCCGCGGGCGATGCCGCCGACATCGCCGCGCTGTGTCGCGGCGACCGCGGCGCCGGATGAGCGCGCGCGCACGCCTGGCCTGGATGCTGGGCTGGCTGGGACTGCTGCTGGCGGTCGGCGGCTGGCTATCGCAGACGCTGTCGTTCAGCGGTGACCTGCGGCGTTTCCTGCCCGACCCGCGCACGCCAGAGCAGACGCTGCTGATCGAGGAACTCGGCGAAGGGCCGGGCTCGCGCCTGCTGATGCTGGCGCTCGCCGGCGCCGACGTGGAGACGCTCGCCGCGCAGTCGCATGCCATGGCTGCGACCCTCGCGACCGACGCGCGGTTCGGCTTCGTGGCCAATGGCGCCGGCGCCGGCCTGGAGGCGATCCCCGAGCGGCTGCGGCCCTATCGCTACCTGCTCACGCCGACCTTCGACGCGCAGCCGCTCGACGCGGACTTCCTGCGCGCGGAGATCGCGCAACGCCTGCAGGACCTGGGTTCGCCGGCAGGCGACCTGATCGAGCCGCTGCTGCCCTCCGACCCGACCTTGGAGACGCTGCGCCTGGCCGAAGCCTGGATGCCGGCGCGCGCGCCCCAGGTCCTGCACGAAGCCTGGTTCGATCGCGGCGGCAGCCAGGCGCTGCTGCTGGTGGAAACGCGCGCGGCCGGGTTCGATCCCGACGGCCAGCGGGAGGCGGTGGAAGCGATCCGGGCCGCGCACGCCGACGCGCGCGGCGACGGACCGGGCACGCTCGAACTCATCGGGCCGGGGGCCTTCGCCGACGAGATCGGCAGCCGCACCGCGCGCGAGGCCGGCTGGATCGGCACCGTGGACAGCATCGGCCTGGTGCTGCTGCTGCTGATCGCCTACCGCAGCTGGAAGATCCCGCTGCTGGGCGCGCTGCCGCTGGCCAGCGCCGGCCTGGCGGGGCTGGCCAGCCTGGTGCTGCTGTTCGGCGACCGCGTGCACGGCATCACCATCGCCTTCGGCTTCACCCTGATCGGCGTGGTGCAGGACTACCCGATCCATTTCTTCAGCCAGCAGCGCGCGGGACTGTCGCCCTGGCACAGCGTGCGCGCGCTGTGGCCGACCCTGGCCACCGGCGTGGCCGCAACCTGCATCGCGTACCTGACCTTCCTGTTCTCCGGCGTGGACGGGCTGCGGCAGCTGGCGGTGTTCACCATCGTCGCGCTGGCCACCGCGGCGCTGTGCACGCGCTTCGCACTGCCGGCGTTGATCGACCCGGCGCAGCGCGACGTGGCCGGATCGGTGCGCCTGCGCCGTCTGTGGGAGCGCATCGAACGGCTGCCGCGACCGCGCTGGTCGCTGCTGGTCCTGGCGCTGCTGGCGCTGGCGGTGATCGCCTGGTGGCCGGGGGCCGTGTGGCAGAACGACCTGTCGAAGCTGACGCCGGTGCCGGCGCCGCTGCTCGAACGCGATGCGCAGCTGCGCGACGAGCTGGGCGCGCCCGACGTGCGCTATGTGCTGACGCTGCAGGCGGCGGACGCGGACGCCGCGCTGGAGGCCGGCGAGCGACTGCGGCCGGTGCTCGACCGGCTGGTCGAAACCGGCGCGCTCGACGCCTACGACATGGCCGCGCGCTACCTCCCGAGCATCGCCACCCAGCGCGCCCGCCAGCAGTCGCTGCCGCCGCCCGGGACGCTGCGCGCTGCGCTCGAGGACGCCCTGGCCGATTCGCCGTTCCGTGGCGACGCCTTCGAGGACTTCCTGGCGGACGTCGAACGCGCGCGCGCCGCGCCGCCGCTGCGGCCGGCGGACCTGGACGGCACGCCGCTGGCCTCGAGCGTGCAGGGGCTGCTGGTGGAGAACGAGTCGGGCGCGACGGCGCTGGTGTCGCTGAGCGGCCTGCACGACGTCGCGGCCGTCGCCCGCGCGGCTGCAAGTGGCGGCGCGCGCCTGCTCGACATGAAGCAGGCCTCCGAGTCGCTGGTGGCGGACTACCGCACGCGCATCCTCGGCGCGCTGGCGCTGGCCGCGCTGCTGCTGGTGGCGACGGTGTGGGTCGCGCTGCGCAGTCCGCGGCGCACGCTGCGCGTGCTGCTGCCGATGGCGCTGACCACGCTCCTGGTCCTCGCGCTGCTGCGCGCGCTGGGCGTGGAGCTCACCCTGTTCCACCTGATCTCGCTGATCCTGGCCGCCGGCCTGGGCCTGGACTACGCGCTGTTCTTCGAGCACGCCGGCGATTCGCGCGACGACCAGCTGCGCACACTGCACGCGGTGATCGTGTGCAGCCTGATGACCCTGCTGGTGTTCAGCCTGCTCGCGCTGTCGAGCATTCCGGTCCTGCGTGCGATCGGCAGCACGGTCGCGCTGGGCGTGCTGCTCAACTTCGTGCTGTCGCTGCTGGTCTCGCGGGCGCCGGGCGGGACGGGGGCGGACGATGCGGCCGACGTGTCGCAGGCGGAGGCCGCGCCATGACGCTCGCGCGTGCCGACATCGAGGCCCTGGTGCCCCACAAGCATGCGATGTGCCTGTGGGACGAGGTGGTGGACTGGGATGCGCAGCGCATCGTGCTGCGCAGCGGCAGCCACCGCCGGGCCGACCATCCGCTGCGCAGCGATGGCCGCCTGCGTGCGCTGCACCTGTGCGAGTACGGGGCGCAGGCGATGGCGGTGCACGGCGGACTGCTGGCCCGCGCGCCGGGCGCCGCGCCGCGGCCGGGCATGCTGGTGGCGCTGCGCGAGGTGGTGCTGCATGCCGACCGCATCGACGACCTGCCCGGTCTGCTGACCTGCGAAGCACGCCTGCAGGCGGCAGGCGATGACAGCCAGCTGTATGCCTTCCGGATCGAACACGACGGGCGCGTGCTGGCCGAGGGCCGCGCCACGGTGATGCTGGGTGCTGCCGGCGACGCGCCCGCGTCCTGACGCCGCATCCGCCCGCTGCCGGTGGCTGCGTCGCGTGCGGGCTGCCCGCATAATCGGCGGCCCATCCAGCGGACAACGCGATGAAACGGGCAATCGTCACGGGCGGCAGCGGCGATCTTGGCAGCGCGATCAGCACGCGACTGGCGGCCGACGGCCTGCATGTGATCGTACACGCCAACGCCAATCGGGCACGGGCGCAGGCGGTGGTGGACGCGATCCATGCTGCCGGCGGCAGCGCCGAGGCGGTCACCTTCGACGTGGCCGACGGCGCCGCCACGCGCGGGGCGATGGAGACGCTGCTCGAGGCCGGGCCGATCCAGGTGGTCGTCAACAATGCCGGCATCCACGACGATGCGCCGATGGCGGGCATGACCGAGGCGCAGTGGAGGCGCGTGATCGACGTGTCGCTGCACGGCTTCTTCCACGTCACCCAGCCGCTGCTGCTGCCGATGGCGCGCACGCGCTGGGGGCGCATCGTCAGCGTGTCCAGCGTGGCGGCGGTGCTCGGCAACCGCGGCCAGGCCAACTACGCCGCCGCCAAGGCCGCGCTGCACGGGGCCAGCAAGTCGCTGGCGCGCGAGATGGGTTCGCGCGGGATCACCGCCAACGTGGTGGCGCCGGGCGTCATCGCCGGGCGCATGGCCGAGGCGGCGTTCGACCCGGCGACGATCCGGCAGATGGTGCCGGCCGCGCGTGCGGGGACGCCGGAGGAGGTCGCGGCCCTGGCCGGCTTCCTGTGTTCGGACGAGGCCGGCTACATCAACGGCCAGGTGATTGGCATCGACGGCGGCATGAGCTGAGTCCGGCGCTTCCCTGCCGGATCGCCGACGCGCGGCGCGGGACGGAGCGATGACACCCGCCCCGCGCGCCCGGGGTGGAGACGGCATCGGGTCGCGCCGCGTTCACGGCAGGCGACGGACACTGGCGGCGGTCCCACCCGGAGTCGCCGCCATGGCCCGTTCCGCTGCCGCCCTCCTGGCGTGCCTCGCTTTCGTGCTGCTCACTGCCTGCGCCAGTTCGCACGTGCTCACCGGCACGCCGCGGCCGCCGATCGATCCATCGCAGGTCCGCATCTACTACGGTCCGCCGCCGGGCGGGTACGAGGAGATCGCGCGCCTGGACGTGCGCAGCGGCTCCTTCACCTATGGGGCGCAGAACAAGTCCAATGCCGTGATCCGCAACCTGCGGAAGGAAGCGGCGCGCCTCGGCGCCAACGGCGTGCTGCTGCAGGGCACGGGCCAGGGGCCGGACCACAGCGCGGTCAGCGTGGGCGGCGGCGTCGGCCGCTTTGGAGGACGCAGCGCCTCGAGCGTGGGCGTGGGCGTGGACATCTCGCCCACCCAGACCTATGCCAGCGGCATTGCCGTGTGGGTGGAGAATCCGCCGCCGCCCGACAGCCCGTGAGCGCGGCGCCGCGGGTCAGGCCGCAAGCTCCTCTTCGGCGTACCACTCCGGCGACAGCGAGGACGGCGTGTCCATCCGGGCGCCGAGGGCCTGCAGGCCGTGGTCGTCTATGCCGGGATGCTCCGCGCGCGCGCGCTGCAGGATCTCACCGGCTAGCCAGCGCATGCGCGCCACGTTGTCGGTGATGCGCTGGACGAAGGCGGGTGTGTCGAGTTCGTCGGCCAGCTGGCGGTTCATCTCGCGGAACCAGTCGATGCGGAACTGGTCGAGCAGCCGGGCTCGGGGAACGGCGCGGCCCTCGTTGCGCGCGCCCCACTCGCGCAGCAGCGGCTGCATCGCGCGATTGAGTGCGCTGGCATCCTCGAACAGCGGGCGCAGGCTGCCCAGCACCGGCAGGTCGGTCAGGCGCCCGGCGAAGAACAGCGGCGCAAGCAGCGCCCAGTAGTAGGTGTAGTCCCAGATGATCTTCACCGGCATCACCCGTTCGTCGCCGAACAGCGCGTACTGGTCCTGGTAGAGCGTCAGGGTGTTCTCGTAGAAGGAGAAATACAACTGCTCGTAGAGCGCGACGTAGGGCTCGAACGCCCCGCCGCCTGCGTCCCGGGCGATGAGATCGCAGATGAAGGTATTGCTGATCGCGATGAAATCGCTGCCGGGCGAGTAGAACGGATCCAGGAACACGCCGGCCTCGCCGGTCAGGACCCAGCGCCGCGTGGAGAACACCTGGCGCGCGCCGTAGGAGAAGTGGCGCAGGAACAGGAAGTCCTGCACCGCGTGCGCGCCCCGGTCCAGGCACTCCGCCACCTGCGGCTGGTGCGTGCGAAGCCAGGCCATGGCCTTCTCGTGGGTGTTCATGGTCTCCAGCGGGTGCATCTTCGCGTCGCAGACGATTCCCAGCGAATGTGCGCCCGAGGACAGCGGGATCAGCCAGAACCAGTAGCCCGGCCCGCACATGTGGTTGGTCGAGCGCCAGCGGTCCGGCGGATCGCAGCGCTGCAGCCAGGAGGCGTCCTGCGACCAGCCGTTGGGATCGATGGTCCCCTGCACGCGCCACCAGACCGCGTTGGCATCGTGGTCATTGGATTCAGCCAGTTCGAGCTTGCGCTTGAGCAGGCCGGCGCGGCCGCTGGCATCGACCACCCAGCGGGCGTGCAGCTGTTGCAGCTCGCCGCCGTGCTCGATGCCGACCACGTGGTCGGCGTCGTCGTCGGCGAGCTCGATGCTGCGCACCACGGACGCGTCCTGGAACCGCACCCCCTGCGCGCGGGCGCGTTCGCCCAGGAAGTTCTCGAACCGGCCGCGGTCGATCTGCCACGACGGTGTCGGCAGCAGCTGGCTCACGCCCAGCTCGGTGCAGCCGTCGATCGCGCCGCTGCCCTCGGAGAAGAAGAAGCGGAAGCCGAACTTGCGGATCTGTTCTGCTTCCAGGTGTTCGCGCAGGCCGAGCACGTCGGCGAAGTAGTGGGCGCCGATCTCGACCGTGGATTCGCCGACCTTGAACGCGCCCTCGCGCACCGGGTGTGCGCGACGCTCGACCACGACCACCGACAGTTCCGGCGCCTGCTGGCGCAGCTGCAGCGCCAGGGTCAGGCCGGCCAGCCCTCCGCCGAGGATGATGACGTCGGTCCGCTGGTCGGTCTGGGGCATGGTCGCACGCTCGGGGGAAGGCGGGACTGGGAGACTAGCGCAGCCGACCCGTGGCCGCGTTCACGTGGTGGCGGAGGGTCAGTGTCCGCCATCCTCGGAGGCCGCAACGTCGCGATCGAAGATCACCGGCGCCCGGCTGCGCTTGCGCCGGTAGGCCTCCAGCAGCCGGCCATGTCCCAGCACCTGGCCGACGACATGCGTGGTGATGCGCGAGAGGTCGCGGAACAGGCGGAAGTGGCTCTTGCGGAACTGCAGCGCGCTGCCGGCTTCGGCATAGCGCGTCTCCACCGGCACCGACACCACGCCGAACCCCAGTTCGCGCGCGGCCGAAATCAGGATCTGCGCCTCGAACACGAAACCCTCGCCCGGCACGTCGCGCAGCGCCAGCACCGGGGCCGGGTACAGCCGCTGCCCGCTCTGGCTGTCGACCAGGCGGAAGCCGCAGCCCCAGGCGATGCCCCAGTCGCCGAAGTCGTTGCCGATGCGGCGGTACCAGGGCTGGGTGCTGCGCTTGCGCAGGCGCGCGCCGTTGACGATGTTGCGCGGGTACGCGTTGGCCGCGGCGATCAGGCGCGGGATGTCGCGCGCGTCGTGCTGGCCGTCGCCGTCCAGGGTCACCACGGCCGCCATGCCGCGACGCAGCGCCTCGGCAAAGCCGTCGCGCAGCGCGCTGCCCTTGCCCATGCGCCGCGCGTGGCGCAGCAGGATCGCGGGAGTGCCGGCGACGATGCTGGCGGTGGCGTCGTCCGAGCCATCGTCCACCACGATCACCAGGTCGCACTGCGCCAGCGCGCCGGCCACGACCTCGGCGATGCGCAGCTCCTCGTTGAGCGCCGGGATCACCGCGGCGACGTTGCCGCGATGCAGGAGCGGCTGTTCAGCCATGGGCGATATCCGCCAGCATGCGGCGGCCGGGGCCGGCATGCAGCACGGCCGTGGCGCCGCCGGCGGCCAGGGCGTCGAACAGGGGCAGCATCGGCGCCATGGCGTTGGCCTGCGCGCGCTGCGCGAGCGGGCCGGCGCCTTCGCCCGCGTCGCCATCCTCGAGCCTGGCGGAGAGCTTCGGCCCGCTGCCCTCGCGCGACAGCAACAGGGCCCCGCCGAGCAGGCCCTCGCTCCGGGTCACCGTGCCGAGCAGGCCCGCGGCTGCGGTGTCGTAACCCACCAGCAGCACCGACGAGGCATCGGTGGCCAGCTGCACGAGCGCCTCGAGCAGGCCCTGCGCGAAACTGGCGCGATGCGCACTGATGGCGGTGGTGGTGCGCATGCAGCCGCTGCCGATGGTCCAGTAGCCGGCGGCGGCGTTGTGCACGGAGTTGTGGAACTTCGTCGGCGACACTTCGGTGGGTGCCGAGGCGAGCGTGGCGCACATGTAGTCGGTGATGCCGAGGTCGCCGTGGGTCGAGGCGAACACCGAGGGCAGGCTGTCCGGGGCGATGTCCGCATCGCGGCAGGCGGCGAGCGCGACCTCGAGCGCGACCAGCACCGAGGGCGGCGCGCGCCGGCGTTCG
>JAEXLY010000175.1 GCA_023444765.1 Pseudomonadota bacterium
GCTCCCATCCCGACTCCCGCGCCCGCTCCGGTCGCACCGCCGACGCCGGCGCCCGCCGCGATCGCCACGCCGGCGCCCCTGCCCGCCCCCGAGCCGGCCACCCTGTTCGGCCGCCTCGCCTCCGGCAGTCTGCATGGCCAGCGCCGCTACCGCCGCTCCAGCGGGCCGACGTTGCTGATCGATACTGGAGCGGGCGTGTACCACGGCCCTGCCGCGCTCAAGCCGTTGCTGCCCTATTTCGAAGGCGAGGTCCCGGAAACCGAGCTGGAGTCGCTGGATGCCGACGCGTTCGCGCGCGAGGCCGCCGCTGCGGGCCCGGCGCAACCGCTCTCGCGCCTGCTGTGGCTGGGCGCGCTCGCCAGCGGCCGCGGCAGCCTGCTGCCCGGGTACGATCCGGAGGCGAAGTACCGGCTCAACCGCTGGCCGCAGACCGAGCGAGAGTTCCCGCGCCATTTCCGCATCGCCACGGCGATGATGAAAGCGCCTGCGACGCTGGCCGAGGTGGCCGCCGCCAGCGGCATCGCGCTGGAGGAGATCGTCGACTTCGTGAACGCCAACCTCGCCACCGGCGTGGCCGAGGCGGTGGTCGAGGCGCCGCCGGAGCCAGCCGTGCAGCCTCGGGCCGGCGGCCTGCTGGGGCGCCTGCGCGGACGCTGACCCAGGCGCCTCCTGCACGTCCTGCGGGCGGTGCGGGCTTACAATGGGCGGATGATCGATTCCACGCGCTATCCGCGCCTGTCGCGCGTCGCCAGCCCGGCCGACCTGCGCGGCTTCGACGAGGCCGAACTGCCCGCCGTTGCCGACGAGCTGCGCAACTACCTGATCGAGTCCGTCGGCAAGTCCGGCGGGCATTTCGGCGCCGGCCTGGGCGTGGTCGAGCTGACCACCGCACTGCACTGGATCTACGACACGCCGGAGGACCGCATCGTCTGGGACGTGGGCCACCAGTGCTACCCGCACAAGATCCTCACCGGGCGCCGCGACAGCATCCACACCGTCAAGCAGAAGGACGGCGTGGCGCCGTTCCCCAAGCGCGAGGAGAGCGAGTACGACACCTTCGGCGTCGGCCACTCCAGCACCTCGATCTCGGCCGCGCTGGGCATGGCGATCGCCAACGCGCGCGCCGGCCGGACCGACCGCAAGGTGGTGGCGGTGATCGGCGACGGCGCGATGACCGCGGGCATGGCCTACGAAGCGCTCAACCACGCCGGCGGCATGGATCCCGAGCCCGATGTCCTGGTGATCCTCAACGACAACCGCATGTCGATCAGCGAGGCCGTGGGTGGGCTGACGCGCATGCTCGGGCGCATGACCGGCAGCCGCACGCTCAACGCGCTGCGCGAGGGCGGCAAGAAGCTGCTGGGCGACAAGAACAAGCCGCCGGCACGTTTCGTGCGGCGCTGGGAGGAACACTGGAAGGGCATGTTCGTGCCCTCCACGCTGTTCGAGGAGATGGGCTTCCACTACACCGGGCCGATCGACGGCCACGACGTGAAGGCCCTGGTGGACACGTTGCGCACGCTCAAGGGGCTCAAGGGCCCGCAGCTGCTGCACGTCATCACCACCAAGGGCAAGGGTTACGAGCTGGCCGAGGGCGACCAGATCGGCTACCACGCGGTGTCGCCGTTCGACCCGTCCAAGGGCGTGGTCGCCAAGGGCGGCCCGAAGAAGCCGGCCTACACCGACGTGTTCAGCGACTGGCTGTGCGACATGGCCGCCGCCGACGACCGGCTGATGGGCATCACTCCCGCGATGCGCGAGGGCTCGGGCCTGGTGCGGTTCTCGAAGGAATATCCGCAGCGTTACTTCGACGTCGCCATCGCCGAGCAGCATGCGGTCACGCTCGCCGCCGGCATGGCCTGCGAAGGCGCCAAGCCGGTGGTGGCCATCTACTCCACCTTCCTGCAGCGCGGCTACGACCAGCTGGTCCATGACGTCGCGATCCAGGGCCTGGACGTGCTGTTCGCGATCGACCGCGGCGGCGTGGTCGGCCCGGATGGCGCCACCCACGCCGGCAACCTGGACCTGAGCTACCTGCGTTGCGTGCCCAACATGGTGCTGATGGCACCGGCCGACGAGCGCGAGTGCCGGCAGATGCTGACCACCGGCTTCCGCCACCAGGGCCCCGCGGCGGTGCGCTATCCGCGCGGTGCCGGGCCAGGCGTGCCCGCCGGCGAGGCGCTGGACACCTTGCCCATCGGCAGGGCCGACGTGCGCCGTCGCGGCGCGCGCATCGCCCTGCTCGCGTTCGGCGCGCTGGTGCCGGCGGCCGAAGCGGTGGCCGCGGACCTCGGCCTGACCGTGGTCAACATGCGCTTCATCAAGCCGCTCGACCGCGCCCTGCTGCTGGAGCTGGCGGGCAGCCACGAAGGCTTCGCCACGCTTGAGGACAACGTGGTCATGGGCGGCGCGGGTTCGGCCGTGCTCGAACTGCTGCAGTCCGAAGGGATCCTGCTGCCCGTGCTGCAGCTGGGCCTGCCCGACGCGTTCCAGCACCACGCCAGCCGCGAGGACCTGCTTGCCGAAGCCGGCCTGGACCAGGCCGGCATCCGCGGCGCGCTGCTGCGCCGCTGGCCCTTCCTGGGCGAATCGCCGCGCGCCACCGCCGCGGCGGGCTGAGACCTGCCGCGGCGTGCCCGCGGATCAGCGCAGGAGGTCCTCGCCATCTCCGGACCCAGGGTTCCGGGCGGGCTGCGGCGCCTGGACGTCGTAGCCCCTGGCCGCCAGCTGCGCCACGTAGCCCTGCGGGCTGGTCACCAGCGACAGCGGCAACAGCGCCAGGCTGGTGTCGTGCCGTTCGAGCGCCTGTTCCGCGGCCTCGAGCCACATCGTCTGCAGGCGTGGGTGCAGGTCGTCGATCCCCAGCCGTTGCGCCAGCCCGCTGCCGGTGACCGCATCGATGCACGCCCGGTACTGGCTTTCCACCGGCAGCGCCTGCAGCGCCTGCACATCGCCGGTCGCCCAGGCGTTGGCGCGGCGGCGCATGGTTTCCAGATCGGTCTCGATGCGTGCGAGCGTGCGCGCGAAGCAGTCGGTGTCCGCCAGCGTGGTCGTCTGGAATTCGCGGATGAGGGCTTTGGGATCCTCGACCTGCGTCTTGAGATTGACGCCGCGCAGCGGCACGCCGTGGCGCTTGGCCATGCGCCGTACTTCCCTGTCGGCCAGGTCCTCGAGCGCCAGCCCCGAGCGGCGCATCGCCGCCTCGTAGAGTTCCTGCGCGGCAAAAATCGGACGCCAGCGCTCCACGCCGCGATCGCGTCCGAGATAGCGCTGCTTGAGCGGAGTCCAGCGCGTGTACAGGGCCGCAGGCACGACCTCCTGCAGGGAGCGGCCTTCCGGGTTCCGCCTGGCCTTGAGCAGCGAGGGCACGAGCATCAACCCACGGAACATCCCCACGCCGGGATCGAGCGTGAACGAGGGCGGCAGCAGGACCTCACCCGAGCGCGACACCACCGACTCCACGCCGGCCGATTCCCATTCCATGCGCTTGGGCAGCGGCGACAGGGTCGCCAGCACATACAGCGTATGGTCGCCCTTGCGCACCTTCCACAGCCCCGGACCGGGCAGCGCGCCGGAGACGACCACCGTTTCGTGGTCCACGATCGGCGTGTCGGTCCTGGCGACGTCGCCGCCAGCGACCGGGGCCGCTGGCGCGTCCGCCAGCGCAAGCGGAGGCATGGCGAGCAGCAGCAGGGCCAGCCAGACGGGCAACGGATTCCGCATCGCGCATTCCCTTGCGGTGGACGGGGTGCCACCAGCGTTCAGCGCTTGACCACAGGCAGGCCCCGCAGTTCCCGCGCGAGGGCGGAATCCGGCGCGAGCAACTCGAAACCCTCCCACACGAAGCCGGGCGCGACCACGCAGGTCACCACCGCGTGGCGATCCGGCGTGCGCGCAGCCTGCCAGACTCCGGCAGGTACGACGCAGCAGGGGTGCCCGCGCCCGCCCGGCCCGAGCACGGCGACATCGATACGGCCGCTGCCTTCGCGATGCATGAGAAGCTCGAGGCATCCACCCTGGTCCCAGTGCCAGGACTCGTCGGCATCAACGCGATGCCAGCTGCTGCATTCGCCGGCGTCGAGCAGGTAGCGGATCGCGGTCATCGCAGGCCGGCGCCTGCCGTTGGCCTCGATCTCGATCGAGGACGTGTGGATGCGGCGGTAGTGCCCGCCTTCGGGATGGGGCTCGAGCCCCAGGGAATCGATGCAGCTATGCGCCGTGGCCATGGCGGAAAGTATCCGCCATGGACCGGCGCTGCCGCTGCCGCTGGCGCGGGCGCCAGTGGACGGATCAGGACCGCTTCTGGTCCCCGCGATCGCCCTGTCCGGACTTGACCGTGGTCTTGGCCGACTTCCTCACGTCCTGGGACAGCGAACGCCCCAGGTCGTCGCTCTCCTTGAACTTCCCATCCTCGTCGCGACGCACCAGCCGCTTGTCGCCATTGGGCGCGATCAGTTCGCGCTTGCCGCTCTTGCTGCTCATAAGTCCTCCGGTATCTGGGGGAGCCGCGCGCCCCGTCCGACATGGGACCCGCGGGTATGGAACAGGCCTCTCAGCCGGCCTTTCCGGGATCCTGCGACTCGGCCTCTTCCTTGACCGGGACGGTCCGCGGCATCGTCCCTTCGGCCTTGCCCAGTTCGATGCCGGTGATGGGGTTGAAGTCCGGCGTGGAGCCCAGGCGCGTGGCCATCGCATCGAGCACCTTGGCTTCCGGCTCGGGCAGCATCACGGTGGCCTGGCCGTCGCCGCCATCCACTGCGGTGAACTCCTCCGGATCGCTGACGAAGCGGAAGTTCTCGTCGCTGTTCCAGGGGCCGCGCATGTCGCCTTCGCCCTGCGAGGTGTTGACGTACATCTCCTGGAACTGGGGCATGCCCGGGAGCTTGCCCGGCGGGAAGTTCGGCTCGATGGAGTACAGCGCCTTCTCGAACGACTTCTGGTGCGCCATCTCGCGCGTCATCAGGAACGTCAGCGCATCCTTCACTCCCGGATCTGCGGTCACGTTGATCAGGCGTTCGTACACGATCTTGGCGCGCGCCTCGGCCGCGATGTTGGAGCGCAGGTCGGCGGTGGGCTCGCCGATGCTGTCGATGTAGCCGCCGGTCCACAGCTGGCCGCCGGAATTGATCAGCGCCGGGCCGCCGCCGTACAGCACCTGGGTGACGTGCGAACTGCAGCCGTTGCCCTGCAGCGAACGGAACAGTTCGCCTTCTTCCTCGACCGCTTCGGCCAGCCGTCCTTTCGCGCCCTTGTTCAGCATGCCGACGAGGGAGCCGATCACCTCGAGGTGGCTCAGTTCCTCGGTGGCGATGTCCAGCAGCATGTCGCGACGCCCGGGGTCCTCGTCCGCCAGCGCCTGGGTGAAGTAGCGCATGGCCGCGGCCAGCTCGCCCTGCGGCCCGCCGAATTGCTCGAGCAGCAGGTTGGCCAGTGCCGGGTTTGGTTCGGATACGCGGACGGTGTACTGCAGTCGCTTGTTGTGCGTGAACATCGCTGTCTCCGTGCGATCGCCGTGGGGGGCGCGAACGAAGGACGCTAGCAGGGCGGCTGTCGCGGAGATGTGTCGGGAGGACCCGCGCGAGGGCGGCGCAGGCCCCTCCCGCTCACGGAGAGTCCGGTTTCCCTGGTGTGGCACAGCAGCTGCAAACGACCTGCAACAGGCGTCCACGGCCGCGATACCAAGCGAAAAAGCCGCTTCTCCCTGCTGCGGGACGGTTGCCGTCGCGGGAAGCCGTCGATCAGGGCGTCGGACGGACGCCGCACCCTGTCGCCCGCGGATCGCCCATCGCTCGACGAGGACCGCTTCGCGGTCCAGCCCGGCGCAG
>JAEXLY010000225.1 GCA_023444765.1 Pseudomonadota bacterium
GGCCTGCCCCGGGTCGCCGGGTCGCCCGCTGCCGTCATCCCGGCCGTTGGACGATGTCCGCAGTCCGGTCCACGGGGACACGATGGCCGCTCGCTCTCGGCGCGACGGCAGGCGGCGTTCACGGGGCAGGAGAGCGCCTGTCCGGACGCCTGTCCGACCGGTCGCGGCCGCTGCCACGGCGGGTGCGGCGACGGGCCGGGCAGGGCGGACCCCGATCCGGACGGCCGCGATGGCTGCCCGGCCGGACGATGCCCCAACAAAAAACCCGGCCTGCGCCGGGTTTTTCGGAACAGCCGCGATGCGCGGATCAGGCGGCCTTGAGCGCCTTGATGCGGGCGGTCAGGCGGCTCTTGTGGCGGGCGGCCTTGTTCTTGTGGATCAGGCCGCGCGAGCTGAAGCGGTCGAGCAGCGGCTGGGCGATGGAGAAAGCGGCTTCGGCGCCGGCGGCGTCGTTGGCGTCGAGGGCCTTGATGACCTTCTTGACGGCGGTGCGCAGCTGCGAACGCTGGGCCGTGTTGCGCGCGTTGCGCACGACGGTCTGCTTGGCGCGCTTCTTGGCGGACTTGATGTTGGCCACGATGGGATCCTGGAAACGGGTATGGAAGTGAACGGCGAAAACCGGCAGTGGCCGGGTTTCGGAAAGACGGAGCCGGAAATTATGGGGGATTCAGTTACTTGGGTCAACAGGGCAGGTGAATGGCGGGGCAGGCCATGAGCGGACCGGATCCGGCCCTGCCGCCGGGCGCGGCGCAGGCGGCTCCGCGCCGTGCCGGGCTGCTGCGCTCCACGGCCGTGTTCAGCGCGATGACCTTCATCTCGCGCATCACCGGCCTGGTCCGCGACCAGGTGTATGCCGCCGTGTTCGGCGCGAACCCCGCCATGGACGCCTTCCTGGTGGCCTTCCGCATTCCGAACTTCCTGCGCAGGCTGTCTGCCGAGGGTTCGTTCTCGATGGCCTTCGTGCCGGTGCTGTCGGAGTATCGCGAACGCCGCGACCACGCTGCGGTGAAGGAACTGGTCGACCGCGTGGCGGGAACGCTGCTGGCGGTGCTGCTCGTGCTCACCGCGCTGGCGGTGCTGGCCGCGCCCTGGGTGATCCGGGTGTTCGCGCCGGGCTTCGACGCCGATGGCACCCAGGGGCAGCTGGCGGCCGGCATGCTGCGCATCACCTTCCCCTACCTGCTGTTCATCTCGATGGCCTCGCTGGCGGGCGGCGTGCTCAACAGCTACCAGCGATTCGCCGTGCCGGCACTGTCCCCTGTCCTGCTCAACATCGCCATGATCACCGCCGCGCTGGCGCTGGCTCCGCGCATGGAGCAGCCGGTGATGGCCCTGGCCTGGGGCGTGTTCGCCGCCGGCATCCTGCAACTGGCCTTCCATCTGCCGTCGCTGGCCCGGCTCGGGCTGCTGCCGCGGCCGCGCTGGGGCGCCGCGCACGAGGGGGTCAGGCGCGTGATGAAACTGATGGTGCCGACCCTGTTCGGTTCCTCGGTGGCCCAGCTCAACCTGCTGCTCAACACCATCGTCGCCTCGATGCTGATCGGTGGCAGCGTGACCTGGCTGTACCTGGGAGACCGGCTGCTGGAGTTCCCGCTGGGGATGTTCGGTGTGGCGATCGGCGCGGTGATCCTGCCGCACCTGTCCAGCCGCCACGCAGTGGCCGACCCCGACGGCTACTCGAAGGCGCTGGACTGGGGCTTCCGGCTGTGCCTGATGATCGCGGTGCCGGCGTGCCTGGGGTTGATGCTGTGTGCGGAGGCGCTGGTGGCCACGCTGTTCCAGCACGGCCGCTTCACGCCGCACGACACGCAGATGGCGCGGCTGACGGTGCTGGCGCTGTCCACCGCGCTGCCGGCCTTCCTGCTGGTCAAGGTGCTGGCACCGGCGTTCTACTCGCGCCAGGACACCACCACGCCGGTGAAGGCCGGCCTGTTCGCCGTGGCGGCCAACCTGCTGGGGATCGCGCTGTTCCTCGCCGGGCTGCTGTGGTTGACGGACCCGGGGCGCGAGGCCTGGGCGGCCGGCGGCGGGGAGCTGCGCGTCGTGCTCAAGGCGCTGCCGGGTGCGCACGCCTGCCTGGCCCTGGCCACGGCGGCGGCCGGCTGGACCAATGCGCTGCAGCTGTGGTGGTACCTGCGCCGCGCCCGGGTATTCCGCGCGCAACCGGGCTGGGCGCGCTTCCTGCGGCAGCTGGCGATCGCGAGCCTGGCGATGTCCGGCGTCGTGGCGGGCCTGCTGCTGCTCTGGGACGGCTGGACCGTGTGGCACTGGAGCGAGCGGGTCTGGAAGCTCGCGGTGGTGGTGGGCGCGGGCGCCCTGGTCTACGCCTCGGCGCTGTGGCTGCAGGGGATCCGTCCGCGCGATCTTCGCCATTGAGCACGGCGCCCCGGCATCGGGCAGGCGCGGGTCGCCCGGCGTCGGGCGCGCGGGGCTACCGCTATACTCCCCGGTTCCCATGAGCAGGCTGTTTCGCGACGTCGACGGCGGGCCGCTGTG
This sequence comes from Pseudomonadota bacterium, assembly GCA_023444765.1. GTDB lineage: Bacteria > Pseudomonadota > Gammaproteobacteria > Xanthomonadales > Xanthomonadaceae > Luteimonas. The sequence goes on from JAEXLY010000225.1 coordinate 2,497, forward strand.
CCCCAACGGCAGTGTGGTCTGCATCGGCGCGTTCGACGGCCTCCACCTCGGCCATCGCGCACTGGTGCGCCACGCGGTCGAGCGCGCGCGCGCGCTGGGAGTGGAGGCCGTGGCCCTGAGTTTCGAGCCGCTGCCGCGCGAGTTCTTCGCCCCGGCCGACCCGCCGCCGCGCCTGAGCCTGGCACGGGCGAAGATTGAAGGGTTGTGCGGGCTCGGGCTGGACAGGGTGGGCCTGCTGCGCTTCGACGCGAGGTTCTCGGCCATGGCGCCGGAGGCCTTCGTCGGCAGGGTCCTGGCGCAGCGCCTCGGCGCCCGCGAGGTCTGGGTGGGGCCGGGCTTCCGCTTCGGCCACCGCCGGGCGGGCGACATCGAGGTGTTGCGCACGCAGGGCGCCCTGCACGGATTCGCGGCGGGCGAGATCGCGCCGCTGCACGTCGATGGCGAGCGGGTGTCGAGCACCCGCATCCGCCGGGCGCTGGTCAGCGGCGACTTCGATACCGCCACGCGCCTGCTCGGCAAGCCGTATGCGGTGTCGGGGCGGGTGGTCCGCGGCCGGCAGCTCGGCCGCACGCTGGGCTATCCCACGGCCAACCTGCGCTTCGGCGGCAAGGTGCCGGCGCTGCGCGGGATCTACGCAACGCGCGTGCACGGGGCGGCGGCGGGCCCCTGGCCGTCGGTGTCGAGCTTCGGCACGCGGCCCACGGTGGGCGGAGTGGAGCCGCTCCTCGAGGCGCACCTGTTCGACTACCAGGGCGACCTGTACGGGCGCCGCATCGAGATCGAGTTCGTCGCCCGCCTGCGCGACGAGGAAAAGTTTCCCGACCTGCCGACGCTCGTCGCGCAGATGCACCGCGATGCCGACGAGGCCCGTCGCATCCTCCATCAGCACACCCCAGGGCGGGCCACCGCGTGACCGAAGACAACGACAGCCAGCGCTACAAGTCCACGATCCTGCTGCCGGCCACGGATTTCCCGATGCGCGGCGACCTCCCCAAACGCGAGCCGGCGACGCTCGAACGCTGGGAGCGCGAGGGCCTGTACGCGCGCCTGCGCGAGAACGCCAACGGGCGGCCGCTGTTCGTGCTGCACGACGGCCCGCCCTATGCAAACGGCCAGATCCATCTCGGCCATGCGGTGAACAAGATCCTCAAGGACATCATCGTCAAGTCGAAGTACCTGGCCGGCTTCGACGCGCCCTACGTGCCGGGCTGGGACTGCCACGGCCTGCCGATCGAGATCGCGATCGAGAAGAAGTACGGCAAGGTCGGCGTCAAGCTCGACGCGAAGGAGTTCCGGCAGAAGTGCCGCGAGTACGCCGAATCGCAGATCGAGATCCAGCGCCGCGACTTCAAGCGCCTGGGCGTGATCGGCGACTGGGACAACCCGTACCGGACGCTCGATTTCCGCTTCGAGGCCAACGAGATCCGCGCGCTGGCCAAGATCGTGGACAACGGCCACCTCACCCGCGGCGTGAAGCCCGTGCACTGGTGCTTCGACTGCGGCTCGGCCCTGGCCGAGGCCGAGATCGAGTACGCCGACAAGGTGTCGCCCGCCGTGGACGTGGCTTACGCCGCGCGCAGCCCGCAGGCGGTCGCGCGTGCGTTCGGCGTCGAGGTGCCCGAGGACGTCGAGGTGGCCGTGGTCATCTGGACGACCACGCCATGGACGCTGCCGGCGTCGCTGGCCATCTCGATGGGCGCGCAACTCGAGTACGCGCTGGTCGAGGGGCCCGCGCACGACGGCAGGCGCCGCTGGCTGGTGCTGGCCGATGCGCTGGCCGACGGCGCGCTCAAGCGCTACGGCGTGGATACGAGGGTGGTGCTGGGACGGGCGACGGGCGAGAAGCTGGAAGGCCTGCTGTTCGCGCATCCCTTCTACGACCAGCGCGACATCCCGGTGCTGCTCGGCGACCACGTCTCGGCCGAGGACGGCACCGGCGCGGTGCACACCGCGCCCGGTCACGGCCAGGAGGACTATGCGGTCAGCAGGCAGTACGGACTGTTGGAAAGGTACGGCGCGGCCGAGCTCAACCCGGTCGACGGGCGCGGCGTGTACCTGCCCTCCACGCCAGCCGCGCACGGCGTCGAACTCGCCGGGCAGCATATCTGGAAGGCCAACGACCTCATCGTCGAAGTGCTGCGCGACGGCGGCGCGCTACTCGCGCACCGCAAGCTCGAACACAGCTATCCGCACTGCTGGCGCCACAAGACGCCGATCGCGTTCCGCGCCACGCCGCAGTGGTTCATCTCGATGGACCAGGCGCATCTGCGCCGCGACGCGCTGGCCGCGATCCGGGACGTGGGCTGGTTCCCGGCCTGGGGCGAGGCGCGCATCGCCGGCATGGTGGAAGGACGGCCGGACTGGACGATCTCGCGCCAGCGTACGTGGGGCGTGCCGATCGCGCTGTTCGTGCACCGCGAGACCGGTGAACCGCATCCGCGCAGCAGCGACCTGATGCGCGCGGTCGCCGATCTCGTGGAGCAGGTCGGCGTCGACGTCTGGTATTCGCTCGATGCCTCCGGACTGCTGGGCGAGGAAGCGGCGCAGTACGAGAAGATCACCGACATCCTCGACGTCTGGTTCGACTCGGGCGTCACCCACGAGGGCGTGCTGCTCGAACGCGGTTTCGGCAAGCCGGCCGACCTGTACCTGGAAGGCTCGGACCAGCATCGCGGCTGGTTCCAGTCCTCGCTGTTGACCGGCGTCGCCATCGACAAGGCCGCGCCGTACCGCCAGTGCCTCACCCATGGCTTCACCGTGGACGAGCATGGCCGCAAGATGTCCAAGTCGCTGGGCAACGGTATCGAGCCCCAGGACATCATGAAGACGCTGGGCGCCGACATCCTGCGCCTGTGGATCGCCAGCGCCGACTACAGCAACGAGATGTCGCTGTCGCAGGAGATCCTCAAGCGCAATGCCGATGCCTACCGGCGCCTGCGCAACACCGCGCGCTTCCTGCTGGGCAACCTCAATGGTTTCGATCCGGTGCGCGACCTGCGCCCGCTCGAGGACATGGTCGCGCTGGACCGCTGGATCGTGCACCGCGCGTTCGAAGTGCAGGAGAAGATCAAGGCAGCCTTCGACCGCTACGATTTCGCCGAGATCGTGCAGGCGCTGCTGAACTTCTGCTCGGTGGACCTGGGCTCGCTGTACCTGGACGTCACCAAGGACCGGCTCTACACCATGCGCGAGGACTCGCGCGGGCGGCGCAGCGCGCAGAGCGCGATGTATCGCATCAGCGAGGCCTTCGTGCGCTGGATCGCGCCGGTGTTGAGCTTCACCGCCGACGAGATGTGGGGTTACCTGCCTGGCGAGCGCGCCGGCAACGTGCTGTTCGCGACCTGGTACGACGGCCTGGCGCCGCTGCCGGCCGACGCGCCGCTGTCGGCACACGACTTCGAGCGGCTGCTGTCGCTGCGCGAGAATGTGGCCAAGGTGCTCGAGCCGATGCGCGCCAGCGGTGAGATCGGCGCGGCGCTGGAGGCCGAGATCGAGCTGCATGCGGGCACCGCCGACCAGATCCGGGTGGCGCCGCTGGTCGACGAGCTGCGCTTCTTCCTGATCAGCGGCGACGTCAAGGTGCTGCCGTTCGAGGGCGAGGAATCGCGCATCGTCGCCACGCCCACGCGCAAGCCCAAGTGCGTGCGCTGTTGGCACCATCGCGGGGATGTCGGCAGCGTGGCCGCGCACCCGCAGTTGTGCGGGCGCTGCGTGTCCAACATCGAGGGGCCCGGTGAAGACAGGAGGTGGTTCTGATGGCACGTCCGCGTCCCGACGCCCTGGCCTGGCTGGTCCTGTCGGCCGTCGTCATCGTGCTCGACCAGCTGAGCAAGTGGTGGGTGCTGGCCAGCCTGCCCGAGTACACGGCGATCCCGGTGATCGAAGGCTTCTGGAACTGGTACCGCACCTACAACACCGGCGCGGCCTTCAGTTTCCTCGCAGGCGCCGGCGGCTGGCAGAAGTGGTTTTTCACCGTGCTGGGAATCGGCATCAGCGGCCTGCTCGCGTTCTGGCTTTCGCGGACCCCGCGCGGGGACTGGCGCACCGCGCTGCCATACGCCCTGGTCATCGGGGGCGCACTCGGCAACATCATCGACCGCCAGGTCCACGGGCATGTGGTGGACTTCATCCAGTGGTACTGGAAGGACTATTACTGGCCGGCCTTCAACATCGCCGACTGCGCGGTGGTGGGCGGTGCCATCGGCATCGTGGTGTTCGGCCTGGTCCAGGGAAAGGGCGCGCAGGCGCGCCACTGACCCCCAGGGAGGGGGCGCGCGCGGCCGTGGCCGCATCCCGTTCCCGGACGGCCTCAGGAGCCGGGGTATCGGCCCGTCGGGCGGGGCGATCCGCATCCGCCGATCCGGTCCCGGGGGGGGGCGGGTAGCGGGGACGCCGCGCCGTCGTGTCGGCGCCTGTTTGGCAGCGACGTCCAGCCGCGGTCCGCGTCCACGGAAACAGTGTCCGCCGCAAGGGCACAGGGTTGCGAACGACCGGCGCCCGCGCTGCACCCGCAGGCGGCGCGTATGCCAGCCCTACGAGGCGGCCACGTTCCACGACAACGACGATGCGCCGCGCATGGATGCCAGCGACGACGGCTTCATCGACGCGCACAACCAGATGTCCACCGCGCGCGGCGCGGTGGGCGAGCGCTACGGGCGCGGCTGGCGCGACCTGTTCGCCGGCACGGCCGTCGCCATGCTGGCGATTCCGGTCGCCAACCTCCTGACCGCACCCCGCAGCCATCTGGCCAGCACCCTGGCCCGTGGCGACTGGTCGCCGGCGGCCGTGGACCTGGCGGCGACCGGCTTCGCGGTCGCCTTCGCATTCCTGGCCCGGAAGGCCCACCGCCGCCTGGCGCGTGCCGGCGCGCGGGGCCCTGGTCCGCCCGGAGGGCGCCCGACATGGTGGCGCTGGGCACTCTCCTGATCCTGGCCGGCTGGTGGATGCTGGCCTCGGCCATGCCGCCCTGCGGGGCGTGCCGGCTGCGCTGCGCGGGCGGCATGGCGCTCGCCTCGAATCCTGCCTGCCATGTCCTGCCGATCGGTGGCGAAACGGTCCGTGTTCTGGACCGCCGCGCTGATGCCGGGAGCGCTTGCCGTCGCGCTGGCCCGGGCGCTGGCCACGGGCGGCGGAGGGCGCCGGGCCGCCCGTCGCCGGGAACCGCGGCAGGCAACGCCGCGCGTCTGACGGCACGTTGCGTTCCGGCCCGGTTGCCCGACGGAGCGCTACACTTGCACGCCATGGACATCGTGCTCGCCAATCCCCGCGGCTTCTGCGCCGGTGTCGACCGCGCGATCGAGATCGTCAAGCGTGCCATCGAGACCCTCGGCGCGCCGATCTACGTGCGCCACGAGGTCGTGCACAACCGCTTCGTGGTGGAGGACCTGCGCCGTCGCGGAGCGATCTTCGTCGAGGAACTCGACGAGGTGCCCGACGGCAACACGGTGATCTTCAGCGCGCACGGCGTCTCGCAGGCGGTGCGCGAGGAGGCGGCGCGCCGCGGGCTGAAGGTGTTCGACGCCACCTGCCCGCTGGTCACCAAGGTGCACCTGGAAGTCGCGCGCCAGTGCCGCGCCGGGCGCGATGTCGTGCTGATCGGCCACGCCGGACACCCCGAGGTCGAGGGCACGATGGGGCAATGGCGGGCGGAGGCCGGGAGCGGTCGCATCTACCTGGTCGAGGACCTGGAGGACGTGGCCTGGCTCGATCCCTCGCAGCCGGACAACATCGCCTATACCACCCAGACCACGCTGTCGGTCGACGACACCCGCGACATCATCACCGCCTTGCGCGCGCGTTTCCCGCTGATCCAGGGTCCGAAGAACGACGACATCTGCTATGCCACGCAGAACCGGCAGGATGCGGTGCGCGAACTCGCGCGCCAGTGCGACCTGGTGCTGGTGGTCGGTTCGCCCAACAGCTCCAATTCCAACCGCCTGCGCGAACTGGCCGAGCGCGACGGCGTGGAGTCCTACCTGATCGACGGCGCTTCCGAGATCGATCCGGAGTGGGTCGTCGGCCGCCGGCATATCGGCGTCACCGCCGGCGCTTCCGCCCCCGACGTGCTGGTGCAGGGCGTGCTGTCGCGACTGCGCGAACTGGGTGCGGCCGCGGTGCGCGAACTCCATGGCGAGCCCGAAAGCATGGTGTTCGCCCTGCCCAGGGAACTGCGCCTGCAGCTGGTCGATTGAGGCGCGCTCCGCCGCAACGAAAAAGCCCCGCGATGCGGGGCTTTTCCTTCTGCTGGTGCCGGAAACAGGAGTCGAACCTGCGACCTACGCATTACGAATGCGCCGCTCTACCAACTGAGCTATTCCGGCGAGGGTCGCAGATTCTAGGCGCTGGGGGCTGTGCGGTCAAAGGGCGCAGGTGGGGCGGCGTGCGGGGCGTCACAGCATGCCCAGCACGGACAGTTCGGCCATGCGCGCCCGCAATTCGTCGGCCAGCCGGATGGCCAGGGCGGTGATCGTCAGGGTGGGGAACGACCAGCCGCCGGTGGGGAAGACCGAACTGCCGGCCACGTACAGGTTGTCGACGCCATGCAGCCTGCAGTTGCGGTCGACGACGCCGGTCGCGGGGGAGTCGGACATGCGGGTGGTGCCCATGTGGTGGGCGGTGCCCTGTACCGGCGGCGGCCGGCCCGGCTCGCGCAGCCATCCAGCCGGCTCGAACCGGCAGTCGTAACGCTGGGCGAGGTCCGCGCCGACGAGCGTCGAGGTCGTGCGGATGTTGTCCAGGTCGCGGCTGCCCAGGCGCCAGTCCACCTGCAGCTTGCGCAGCCCCATCGTGTCGCGCTCCTGCGACAGGGTGACGCGACTGTCGCGGTCGGGGGACTGTTCGAAGTAGCCCACCAGCTCGACGCGATCGGTGGCCACGGCCGGCCGCCTGGCCAGCTTGCGGGCCCCGGCCCGGACGATATGGTGGGCGTTCAGGGCGGTACGCATCGCCAGGCGGGAGCGTGGCGCACGCGGCAACCCCGGCGGCGACGCGTGGAGCGGCAGGTCGCGCGACAGCGCATCGAGCAGGTCGCGCTCGACCGCATCGCCAGGATCCTCGCTGGCGGTCCGCAGCGAGGCACGCAGCTCGCGCAGCGACTGCAGGCCCGGCGCCGGGCGTTCCACCGGAAACGGCCAGAAGCGGGCGCTGAGCAGCCGGTGCGTGCGCTGGGTGGATGCGGTCAGGCTCAGTTGATGGGTAGCAGGCGCGAGGGCCCGGTCCAGCGGGCCGCGGCACCAGTCGGCGAGCTGTTCCACCCGCCCGGCACGGAAACTGCCCAGGCCGCAGCGCGGATGGTCCATGAAGCAGCGCCCGACCAGGTCGTGGCCATTGCCCAGGCCCGTCGGCATCACGTCGTCGGACAGCAGCAGCAGCCTGGCGTTCTCGAGTCCACCGGCCGCCAGCACGAAGCAGCGCGCCTCGACATGGCCGCGCCGGCCGTCGACGCTGCCGATCAGCGCGCGTCGCACCACGCGCGCGTCGCTGGAGGTCTCGAGTTTCATCAGGTTGGCATGCAGCACCAGGTGCAGGTTGGGTGCCGAACGCAGGAGCGGCAGGTGCGCCTGGCCGAAGTCCAGCGGACGCATGCGGCAGACCCGGCTTTCCAGGCTCGACGCGGGACCATCGGCGCGGTTGCGCGGCGGCTGGTAGCTGCCATCGACGAAACCCGCCGGATCCACCCCACAGACCCGGTTGGCGCGCACGTAGTAGGACGCGAGTTCCTCCCAGCCGATCGGCCAACCGCTGTCTGGCACCCATTCGCGCCGCGCCATCTCCAGCGAACTCATGGGAATGCAGCCACCGCCCCAGATGCGGGTGGCGCCGCCGAGGACCCGCAGGCGGCTGCGCTGCGGATCGAGTTCATGCGGGCCGACCGAGATGCCGGCATTGAGCGCCTGGCTGTCGGCCTCGCTGCGCTCGCCGCCGCTCTCGATCAGGCAGACGCGCCACCGGGCACCGGCCAGCTCGCGAGCGAGGGTGAGGCCGGCAGGCCCGCCCCCGACGATGCACAGGTCGGCTTCGAAGAAGTCGGCGCAGGCGGTGGAGCGGAAGTCCGAGATCATTCCATTGTCGGCCGGTTCTCGATCTGCACGCGGGAGCGTCTCAGCCCCCGGGATCGGGCTCCGGTACGCTGTCGTCCGGATCTACAACGCAAACGCGGATATGGCCAAGGCGCGGACAGCCTATGTGTGCAACGAGTGCGGCGCGGATTTCAGCAAGTGGCAGGGGCAGTGCGGCGCCTGCGGTGCCTGGGACACGCTGTCGGAGATCGTGGTCGAGCCGGCTGCGGCCGCGAAGTCGCCGGCGGCCCGTCGCGGCGGCTGGGCCGGGAAGGTCGATCCGCCCAGGGTGACGCCGCTCGCGGACGTGCAGCAGGGCGCCGAGGTGCGCGTGTCCACCGGCATCGGCGAGTTCGACCGGGTGCTCGGCGGCGGCCTGGTGGCCGGCGCCGTGGTGCTGGTCGGGGGCGACCCGGGCATCGGCAAATCGACCCTGCTGCTGCAGGCCGTGGCCTCGATGGCCGGTTCGTTGCCGGGGCTGTACGTCACGGGCGAGGAGTCGCTGGCCCAGGTGGCCGGGCGCGCATCGCGGCTGGGCCTGCCGCTGGAGGGGCTCAATGCGCTGGCCGAAACCGGGATCGAGCGCATCCTCGAGCAGGCCACGCAGCTGCGGCCGCGCATCATCGTGGCCGACTCCGTACAGACGCTGTGGACCGAATCGCTGACCGCCGCGCCCGGTTCGGTGAGCCAGGTGCGCGAGAGCGCGGCGCGTCTGGTGCGCTACGCCAAGGAAACCGGGACGGCGGTGTTCCTGGTCGGCCATGTCACCAAGGAAGGCGGCATTGCCGGGCCGCGCGTGCTCGAGCACATGGTCGATGCCGTGCTCTACTTCGAAGGCGATTCGGGCAGCCGCTTCCGGGTGCTGCGCGCGTTCAAGAACCGTTTCGGCGCAGTGAACGAACTGGGCGTGTTCGCGATGGGCGATCGCGGACTGAAGGAAGTGCCCAATCCCTCGGCCATCTTCCTGTCGGGCGGCAGTGCGCGCCAGCCGGGCAGCTGCGTGATGGTGACCCGCGAAGGCACGCGCCCGCTGCTGGTGGAGGTGCAGGCGCTGGTGGACGCCTCACCCCTGTCCAACCCGCGTCGCGTGGCGGTGGGACTGGAAGGCAACCGCATGGCGATGCTGCTGGCGGTGCTGCATCGTCATGGCGGCGTGGCCACGGGCGACCAGGACGTGTTCGTCAACGTGGTCGGCGGCATCCGCGTGCAGGAGACCGCGGCCGACCTGCCGGTGCTGTTGTCGGTGCTGTCCTCGCTGCGCGATGCGCCGTTGCCGGAGAAGACCATCGCCTTCGGCGAGGTCGGGCTGTCGGGCGAGATCCGTCCCGTGCCCAATGGCGAGGAACGGCTGAAGGAGGCGGCCACGCATGGATTCCTGCGCGCGATCGTCCCCAGAGCGAACGCGCCCAAGGCGGGCAGCTACAAGGGCATGGAGGTCATCGGCGTCGAGCGCCTGGCCGACGCGCTGGAACACGCATGATCGACGTCCCCGGACGGTCGCTGCCGCGCTCGTCGGCCTGGCTGGTGTCGGTGTTGCTGCACCCGTTCGCGGTGTTCGTGACGTTGGCCCTGATCGCGGCCTGGCGGCTGGAACCGGCGAGCCTTGGGCGGACCGCCGCCGGGATCGCCGTGGCGGTCGCGATCGTATGGGTCTACGTGCTGCAGCGCCGGCGTTCGGGGCGCTGGCACACCGTGGACGCTTCGCGCCCGCAGGAGCGTCCCGCGCTCTACCTGCTCGCACTCGTGGTCGCCGGCGCCTACTGGTGGTGGCTGGGCGGGCGTGGATCGGCGGCGTCGGACGGCGTGCTGTCCGTGGTGGCGATGCTGTGCATCGCGGGTCTTGCCAACCGCTGGATCAAGCTCTCGCTGCACATGGCGAGCCTGGCCTTCGCCGGCGTGGCGCTGTTGGGCATGCTGCCGGCCGCCGGCGTGACCGCGCTGGCATTGTTGCCGCTGCTGGGGTGGTCGCGGCTGCGGCTGGCAAGGCACGTCTTGACCGAAGTCGTGCTTGGAGCGCTGCTGGGCATGGGCTGTGGAGCGTTGCCGCTGCTGTCGGGGTAGACCGATGGCCCGGAGCAGCCGGGCGACGGCACGCGCACGCGCCGGCACAGACGCGCCCCCCCCGTCTTGCCGGTCCGGCGTGGGAATGATGCGGTCCGGGATCGCACGCGGGAAGGGTGGGGATCGCTTCGCCCGGCGCGTTTCGTTGGCGACGCGCGGTCCGGGCGCCGCGGATCCGTTCAGCAGCGACGGTGGCGCGAGACGGGCTGGAGGTCGGGGAGGGCGCCGTCGCCATCGGCTGCCGCTTCGATGATGCCATCGGCCGCGGTCACGTCGATGCCCTCGGCCTCGTACCACTGCGGGTTGTAGTAGCTGTGCGCATAGCGCTCGCCGCCGTCGCAGAGGATGGTGACGATGGAGCCGGTCTCGCCGCGTTCGCGCATCGCCTGCGCCACCTGCAGTACGCCGACGAAGTTGGTGCCGGTCGATCCGCCGACGCGCCTGCCGAGGCGGCGGTTGACGTAGCGCATCGCCGCCAGGCTGAGCGCGTCGGGCACCCTGACCATCGCATCCACGCAGCCGGCGATGAAGCTCGGTTCCGGGCGGGGGCGACCGATGCCTTCGATCCGCGACGCAGGCGTCGCCGCATCCGGAGAGGGCAGGCCCTGCGACAGGGCGGCGTAGTGGGCGTGGAAAGCGGAGTGTTCCGGATCCGCGCACAGCACCCGCGTGGCGAAGCCGCGGTAGCTCGCATAGCGGCCGATGGTCGCGCTGGTTCCCCCGGTACCGGCGCTGCACACCACCCAGGCCGGTACCGGATGCGGTTCCTGGTCCATCTGCCGGAACATCGACTCGGCGATGTTGTTGTTCGCGCGCCAGTCGGTGGCGCGCTCGGCATAGGTGAACTGGTCCATGAAGTGACCGCAGTTCTCGCGCGCCAGCCGCACCGATTCGGCGGCGATGTCGCGCGCGTCGCGCACCAGGTGGCAGCGTCCGCCGTGGAACTCGATGGCCGCGATCTTCTCGGGCGAGGTGGAGGCCGGCATCACCGCCACGAACGGCAATCCCAGCAGGCGCGCGAAGTAGGCCTCCGACACCGCCGTCGAACCGCTCGAGGCCTCCACCACGGTGCTGCCGGCGTGCAGCCAGCCGTTGGCCAGCGCATACAGGAACAGCGAGCGCGCGAGCCGGTGCTTGAGGCTGCCGGTCGGATGGCTGGATTCGTCCTTGAAGTACACGTCGATGCCCGGGAACCCCGGCAGCGTCAGCGGGATCAGGTGGGTGTCGGCCGAGCGGTTGAAGTCGGCCTCGATCCGCCGGATCGCGGCGCTGGTCCATGCATGATGGTCGCAGCAGGCGCGGTGGCTGGATTCGTCGAGGAAGGGCATGGCGTGCAGGGGAGCGGGAAACGTTCATTGTCGCCGATTCCATTCTGGCCCCGCTCGCGCCCGGGATCGCGCCGCGCCGGCGGCGCGCGATGCCGCGCATCGGGCGTCGCGAGTACGGCCCGGGGGGCTTGGTTTCCTCGCCGGGGACGTGGAACCAGGGCGGCAGACGAAGCGCCCGGAACTCGTGCGGCCGGGCAGCCCCGCATCGCGTCGGCGCAGGCGACGGCTCAGGCGCGCTGCAGCACCAGCTCCAGCACGAACTTGCTGCCGAAGAAGGCCAGGACCAGCAGGGCCATCGCCACCAGGGTCAACCGCACGGCCTTGGCGCCGCGCCAGCCGCGGCGCCAGCGCCCCGCCAGCAGCGCGCCGAACACCAGCCACGACAGCATGCTGAGCACCGTCTTGTGGATCAGGTGCTGGGCGAAGAAGTCGTGCACGAACAGCACGCCGGTGAGCAGGGTGGCGGTCAGCAGCACGAAGCCCACCCAGAGCGTGCGGAACAGCAGGGATTCGAGTTCGGTCAGCGGCGGCAGCACCCGCAGCCAGGCGTGGAACTGGCGGCGGCGCAGGGCGCGTTCCTGGGTCCACAGCATCACCGCCACCACCGCCGCGATCGCCAGGGTGGCATAGGCCAGCAGCGCCACCCAGGCGTGCAGTTCCAGGCGCCAGTCCAGGTCGCGCGCCACCGTCCCGCCCGACAAGGCGTACCCGGCCAGCGACAGCGCCGCGACCGGGAACACCACCACGCCCAGCGCGCCCATGCGGCCGCTGGCCGCATACAGCGTGGTCAGGCCCGCCATGCCGAGCGCCACCAGCGACAGCGCCGAGAAGAAGTGCAGGTCCACCCCCGCACCGGCGCGCCAGGCCAGGAAATGGACCAGTCCGTGGAGGACGACCGCGCTGATCGCGGTCAGCAGCCAGAAACCGGCGCCGGCGCCGCGCTCCACCTGCAGGCGGCGCGCCACCAGCCAGGCGGCCAGCAGGTAGAAGGCGGCGGCAATGAGAACGATTGGCATCGCGGAAGTGTCGCACGAACCCGCCGCCCCCGGCAGCGCGCGGGCCGCGTCCGCGGGCCGGCGCGCCGGTGGCCC
>JAEXLY010000227.1 GCA_023444765.1 Pseudomonadota bacterium
GGGCCAGCCCGTCATCTCCTGGACTTGCTGGCCGTGGCCCTCGGACCCACCACCGAGGCGTACCACCGTGCCGCCGGGCGCGGCGTGCGCGCAGCGCGGCTGTTGGCCGTGCGGCGCTACATCCAGGACCACTTCACCAACCCGGAGCTGACCGTCGCGCGCGCCGCGCGCAGCCTCGCACTGAGTCCGCGTTACATCCGGAGCCTGCTGGCGGGCGAACACACCACGTTCTCCGACGAGGTCGCCGCGCTGCGGCTGGAACGCGTCCACCGCGACCTGCGGCAACCCTGCCACGCCACCACGCCAATCGCGGACCTGGCGTTTGCAGCGGGCTGGGGGGAACCCTCGACGTTCTACCGCCGGCTCCGGGCCCGCTACGGCGCCACTCCGGGCGAGATCCGTATGCAGGAGGCTACTTCCGCCACACCGCAACGGTGACCTGGCCGCAGGTATACGAAGACGTGCGCGTGTATCCCTTGGCCGTGTAGTCGGCGTGGCGTTGCGCCGCCTGTGTCGCATTCATGTTGTGGTGGGCGAACCAGGCGCCGGACGCGGGCATCCAGGTCGAGCCATAGCGTGCGCCATTGGAGGCGCACGAGATCCTTTTGGGCATCATTCCCGAATCCGCCATGTGCTCGTGCAGCCGCTGGTAGTCCGCCAGCGGCGTCCCCCGCCAGGTGTAATGGCCCACAGGCCTGGGCGCCCAGATGAGTATTCTGCCCTTGGGCAGGGGTTTGCCTGCAGTCCGCGCCCAGGGCCCATCCAGGCTGGCCTTGTCGCCGGCGAAACTCGTGCTCATCCCCCGGGCGAAGGGAATGGGCATGGGCTTTCCGCCCCGCTCCATGTGCACGTGCAGGTGGGGGCCCCCCGATGAACCGGAGTTGCCGATCTCGCCGAGCTTCTGCCCGGTCGAGATGCGCGCGCCATTGGTCACCATCGCCTCGACGCGCATGTCGGGGTTGCCGCCGTTGCGCGCGGTGTTGGTCAGGAGGGTCGCGTTGTGCGGACACAACGACGCCGGAATCGAACCGGGCCGCGCATGCGCATACAGCGCGTACCGGCCATCGTCCTGGAGGATCCAGAGATGGTTGCCACCCCTTGGGATGCGGTCGCTCCCGTAGTCGGGATGTAAGCCGCCGGGCGGATTGTCCGGCGTGTTGCGCCAGCATGCCACCACCGTGCCTGGTGCCATGGCGTAGAAGGGCTTCCCGTAGACGAGCCAGTGAGACAGCACCTTGCTGTCGCCCTTGTCATGGGTGAGGCCACTCCAGTTGCTCCCGTTCGACATCAGCCGCTTGGCTCCGATGTCGTGCCCTTCTCCCTGGATCCCCGCCTTGTGGGTGAAGGTGCTGTAGCGCATGTGCGTCTCCAGTGCATCGGCGCGCAAAGGAAAGCGGTACGGTCCGTCGGCACGCGCCTGCGGTGCCGCCATGGCCGCGATGCCGGCGACTGCAGCGATCAGGAAGGGTCGGATAGTCGATGCCATGGTTGCGCTCCTTGCGTTGGGCGGTTGTCATTCGGCATCGGGAGCGTGCAGCAACAGATCCACGGACCGTGTGGCGCCGGGGGACCAGCTGTGTCGCATGAGCGGCACTGTTGCAACGGCACCGGGCCATCAACCGGACGCCGGATCGATCGCACCGCTGTTGATGGCGGTGCTCGATCGGATGATCGCGCCGGCTTGAGAACGTGGGACCACCTGGGAACCTGACACGTCTTCGGGGGGATGCGTTCGAGCCCGTCTTCCCCACCGCATCGCGCACATCACGCGGAAACCGGCCCGACATCCCCTCGTACAGAATGTTGCTGAGGATGACGACCGCCTCGTGCGCGAAGTCACGCGCGCCGGCTTCGGTCTTTCGCGGCAGTTCGTGGCGGGCATCCGAGACGAACTCGCACAGGCAGCCTGGTCGAAGTGCTGGCGGACCGTCGCGCCCCTCAGCCGGGCTTCTTCGTCTACCACCACGCCCGAAAGCTGCTCTCGCCAAAGCTCCGGGCGTTCATCGATTTCTACTGCGACGAGCGGCAGGGTGGCGCTGACCCGGCAGCCGGCCAGAGAGGGTCAGTTGTCCCTGACACCTATTCTTCCCAGACCTCCACGCGCGTGCTGTCGGCGCGATAGTCGGTGTCGGATGGGACCCTTTCTGAAGGTGCCGCGTGCCAGGTCAGGTTGTCCGAGAAGTCAAATGGTGTCAGGGAACCACCAACGGGGTTGGGTTCCCGTCCTACGCAGTTCTTGACGCTGTGGACCGGCTTCGGCCGGTGCGCGCGGCGCGGGCGCCGACCGCGGCCGCGCCACGCATCCGGCGGCCGCCGAAAGGCGCGGCGGCATGGACCGGAGGAGATGCGCCTCCGGTCCCCGCATCACGCCCGCCGCGGACCGGGCCGGCGTCGGGGACCGGCCCTGTCATCACCCTGCCGGCTCAGAAGTCCCAGCGGGCCGAGACCGTCAGCGGCACGGAGAGCCGGCTGCCGGTGTCGTTGATGCCCGCAAGGCCCAGGCCGCCGATCGCGCTGTCGTCGTCCTTCAGGTCGCCCGCGTAACGCAAGCCGCTGGCGACGGTGACGCTGAACGTCTCCGACACCGGCACGAGCACACCCACGTCGAGCCCTGCGCTGGCCACCCAGCCGGACTTGTAGAACGGCGCGCCGGCGATGGTGATGCCGGCGTCCGGGATCTCGAACGTGGCGCGGATGTCGTTGACGCGGGTGGCACCGACGCGCGCACCCACGAACGGGCGCGTCGAACCCGAGCGGCCGAAGTAGTAGCGATAGCCCGCTTCGATCGCGAGCGCCTCATAGTCGCCGAAGGTGCCGTACACCGGCAGTTCGGTATTCAGCGCCGGCACGAACGCGCCGCCGACCTGCGTGTCGCCGTCCTCGGCCATCGTCTTGCGCAGGGCACCGAACACCTCGGCGCGGTCGCTCAGGCCATATCCGAACTCGAGGGCGATGGTGCTGGCCTGGCCATAGATGCGGTCGTGGTCGCGCGCGCCGATGCGCAGCTCGGCGGCGACGCCGGCCAGCGCCGGATTCAGCGGCCCGAGGTCGGGCACGGCCGCGGTCGCACCCTCGTGCACGTCGCCGCTGATGGGCTCGTCGACGCCGCCCGTCACCGCGAAGGAGAAGCGCCCCGCCTCGGGGCCGGCGGCATGCGCCGACGTCGCGAGCAGGGCGGACAGGGGAAGAAGCAGCCAGGCGGTGCGCATGAGGGAACTCCATATCAAGCGTTGGGTGGGCTCGACGCCTCGTGGCGACGAGGACGCAGACGCTAGGCACGGATCTGTTAGGCCGGTCTGAAGCCAGGACTTGTACAAATCCTGTACGACGCGAGTTGCGAACGATGTGCCAAAGCCGCGAACCCGCCCGCGCCTAAATGCCTGAATTTTCGAACCATGTGTGCGTGCCGCGCCAGCGGGCGAAACGGGAAACGCGCCGTCCTGCCGGCGGAACGGCGACGGAGGAGGACGGGTCAGGCTTCGCTTCATAGCCAGTTCGTGCCCATCGGCTGAGGCGCCCGCCCGACTTCCGCCGATGCGCATGACCGAGGCAGCCACCACGCTGCCCGCCTGGCCCGCCTCCCCCGCTTCTGACCTGCCCGGCGTCCCGCAACACATCGTCCAGCGCGGCAACAACCGCCTACCTTGCTTCCTGGACGAAGCCAGCCGCGCCCGCTACCGGCACCTGCTGCGCGGAGCGCTGCTCACCGACGGCTGCCACCTGCACGCCTACGTCCTGATGGACCAACCACGCCCACCTGCTGGCACCCAGCCCGAGGCCGGCGCCATCGCCCGGATGATGCAGAAGCTCGTCCGCCAGTACGTCGGCCAGTTCAACGTCCGCCATCGACGTACAGGGACGCTGTGGGAAGGCCGCTACAAGGCCTGCCTCGTGGACAGCGCTGACTACCTGCTGCGCTGCGTGCGTTACGTCGACCTCAGCCCGTGCGTGCCCGGATCGGCGTAACCGACCGGGAACGGGGCGAGGCTTCTATCGCGGGCTGCGGACATGGCCCGGCTGGCGGGCTGCTCACGGCCAGAGAGTCGACCTGACCGAGTTGCTCCTTAGCGCCCGGCCGCCCCACCCGACGTCCACCCATGCCCCGCCATGCAAGCGTTGAAGCGTTCATCACGACTGTCTCGGGGCAGCCCCGCGGCCTCGGCACGGCACTCGGCCTGTGCCGCATCGAAGGGCGTCGCGCCCGTTCCCTGCCAGCCACGGTCATGGGTCGTGGCGCAGCCGGCAGCCAGCACTGCGTAAGCGGCCGCGGCGACAGCGATCGGTCGAAAGCGCATGGTCGGGCTCCTGATGGGGCCCAGCGAAAGTACCCCGAAGTAGCGCCGTACGCGAGGGGTCTTGCCGGCCAACGGAACGAGCCAAGCCGCACGAACGAGGTCATTGCCGCTACTCACCCGTTCAGAACGGCGGCGCCATTCGCTCTTTCTGCAGCCGTGCGGCCTCCATCCACCAGGCCAAGTCGTCGGCGAAGCGCGCGAAGCTCTTCTCGAGGAATGTTCCGGCCTCGTCGATGGGCTGCCCCTGCGCGTCCAGCGCCTTGCCGATGGACCCGACGTTGACGGTGCTGGAGATCACCACCATGCCCATTTCCGAAAGAGTGCCGTGCCAGGGCACGCTACCGCGCGCACCGGCCAGGCGCCCGGCCGAATAACTGACGATGCCGGCGGGGCGCCAGAACCACTCCTCCAGGAAGTGGTCGGTGAGGTTCTTCAGGCCCGGCTGCATGCCCCAGTTGTACTCGCCGGTGACGAACACGAATCCATCGGCGCCGCGGATCTTGCCGGCCAGCGCCTCCATGGCCGCCGGCGCCTCGCCCGGCGGGTACTCCTTGTACATGCGGTCCAGCATCGGCAGGTCCACCGCCTTGGCGTCGATCAGCTCGGCGGCCGCGCCGCGGGCCTGCAGTGTGCGCACGCAGTAGTCGGCCAAGCGGATGCCCATGCGGCCTGCGCGGTAGGAACCGTAGAAGACCAGGATGCGTTCGGACATGTGGACCTCGGTAGTCGTGGACGTAAGGGCAGATGGTGCATCACTCCACCAAGGGAACTGGCGAAGACGAGTAAACCTGCCCCCTTCTTTGCTCCGACGGACTGCGAAGCCGGTCGAAACAAGCTGAGGAGGGCGACTCTGCCCCTGCATCTCCCTGCGCTGAGACTCTTTGGCCGGATCATGCCGCTTGAAGGCTGACGCGTGTGCCATGGAAGCCTCAAGCATGAGTCCCGAAACTTCTAACGTGGGACGGGAGTCTGACCCATGAGGCATGGAACTC
>JAEXLY010000081.1 GCA_023444765.1 Pseudomonadota bacterium
GTCTCTACGTCGGGCAGGTTTTCCGCAACGTGCAGGGCCGCCCGTACTACATCGTCGCGGAGGATACCCGTCCGTGAGTACGGTCACGCTGACCGTTGATGGCGGCCGGGCGGACGTGAGGCTGACCCCTTGGGATGAGCGGGCGGGGGGCATGCCCACCGCGGAGTTGATTCGTCTCGACGCCCAGACCCGTGATGCCTGCGCGTCGCTGCTGATGATGGCGGAGCAGTGGTGCTGCGAACTCGGCGTTCGCTATCTGTTCGGTCGTTTCGATGCGGCGTCGTCGCCAGCCAAAGCCGCCGTGCTCGCGGGTGGCCACACCATCGTCGAGTGCTCTTTCACCCTTTCCCGGTACGGATTTGACGGCTTGCCGGTGGTACCGTCACGCATGCGCCCCATCCTGCGCGAGGTGGCGGATTCCGACATGGCGGAACTGGAACGCATTGCCCGCGATGACTTCCACCACGGCCGGTTCCATGAGGACCCGGCCATCGATCCAGTCCTTGCATCCGCGCGCAGCACGAACTGGGTCGCCGACCTGGCCCGCCAAGGTCTGGTGCGCACCGCCGAATCGGGCGGAAAGGTGATCGGCTTCCACGCCGAACGGCTTGATCCGGCAGGCCGGCATGCAGAACTCATCCTCACTGGGGTCACGGCGCGCTACGCAGTGCTCGCGATGCCGCTCTGGATTGTCGCACTGGAATCGCTGCGGGAACGCGGTGCGACCTCTTGCTCCACCCTCGTGTCGGCGGCCAACACCGGCGTCGTCAACCTGTACGCGAAACTGGGTTTTCGCTACGAATCCACCCTCTTCGGCTTCAGGAAATTCCTATGAGCGGTTCCACGTCCCACGACCCCGTCGTCGAAGCTTTCTCGCGCGTGCTAGGCATCGCGCCCGAACGCGTGACCGACGACCTGCGCTACGCCTCGATCCCGGAATGGGACTCGATCGCCCACATGTCGGTCGTTGCCGCCCTGGAGGAGGCTTTCGGGGTCATGATTGACATGGACGACGTGATCGACATGAGTTCGGTCGCCAAGGCACGCGAAATCCTCGCCAAGCACGGCGCCGCCGCCTGAGATGGCGACGCAAGGCGCCGTTGTCATGGTCACCGGCGCATCCCGCGGCATCGGTCGCGCGATCGCTCTGGACTGCGCCGTGCGCGGCATGCATCTCGTGCTCACCGCACGCGACGCGACCGCCTTGGAGCAGGTCGCCACTGACTGTACGGCGGCTGGCGCCGCCGACACGATGTGCTTCGCACTCGACCTGGCCGACGGCGACTCCATCGCGCCGCTGTTTCAGCAGGTGTTTTCGCGTCACGGTCGGCTCGACGGACTCGTGAACAATGCAGGCGTCCTGCATGAGGGCCTGCTCGGGATGGTTCGGTCCGAAGACATCGACCGAGTGATGGCGGTCAACATCAAGGCGCCGTTGATGACAATGCAGTATGCCGCACGCCTGATGATCCGGCGCGGCGCAGGCAGCATCGTGAACCTCACCTCGATCATGGGGACGCGCGGCGCGGCTGGACTCTCCGTCTACGCCGCGAGCAAGGCAGCCGTGGTCGGCGCCACCCTGTCCGCGGCCAAGGAGCTCGCCCCCCGCGGCATCCGCGTGAATGCCATCGCGCCAGGCTTCATCGACACCGACATGACCCAGGCCATGCCCGAAGCGGCTCGTGCGGCGCGCGTGGCGGCGATCGGCATGGCGCGGGCCGGAACCCCCGGCGAGGTCGCCCGACTCGCGGGCTTTCTGCTCGGCCCGGATTCGACGTACGTGACCGGCCAGGTGATCGGCATCGACGGTCAGATGGCGGTCTGATACATGACGTTCTGGCAGCTCGAGCGCCATCCTTCCAGCGCGGTCGCCCTGATCGACACGGGCAACAGCGTCGACTACCAGACGCTGGCCGCTCGGGCCGACGCGCTGGCAGCGTCCGTGCCGGGCAGCGGAAGGACGTTCGGCTTCCTCGCGCTCACCAGTTCGCTGGAGGCAGTGGCGCTGTACCTGGGCGCGCTACGCTCCCGCAGGCACGCCCCCCTGCTCATGCAGCCGGATATCGATCCGGGCCTGCTGGCGACCCTCGCCGGTCATTACCGCCCGGACTGGATTGCGCTCCCATCGGGCACGGCCGCACCGGATGGCTACGCGCCGCATGCCACCTACGACGGACTGGTCCTGCATACCACCGCGGAGACGGTCGCACCTTCGCCGCATCCCGAGCTGGCACTGCTACTGAGCACGTCAGGGAGTACCGGCTCCTCCAAGTTGGTGCGGCTTTCATACCAAGGGCTCGCCGCGAACGCCGCTTCGATCGTGGAGTACCTTGGCTTGCGTGGCGGCGACCGTGCGATCACCACGCTGCCACTCGCCTATTCGTTTGGGATGTCGATACTCAACAGCCACCTCGAGGCGGGTGCCTCGGTGGTTCTTACCGACGAGAGTCCGGTCGGACGGCCGTTCTGGGAAATCGCCCGTCGACAGCAGGTCACCTCGCTGTCCGGCGTGCCCGCGACGTTCGAGATGCTGCGCCGCATGGACCTCGGTCGCTTCCAGCTGGACCGGCTCCGCATGCTCACCCAGGCAGGAGGGCGACTGCGCGAGGCGCTGGTCGCTCACTTTCTGGACGTCAGCGAGCACCTCGGCCTGGAGTTCGTGGTGATGTACGGGCAGACCGAAGCGGGACCACGGATCAGCTACGTGCCGCCCGCACGGCTGCGCGCCAAGCCCGGCAGCATCGGCATCGCGGTGCCGGGAGGCGAACTCGACCTCGATCCGGCTACGGGAGAGCTGGTATTCAGGGGCCCGAACGTGATGCTCGGTTACGCCACCCGTCGCGAGGACCTGGAGAAGGACGACGAATGCGGCGGCGTGCTACGCACCGGCGATCTGGCGCGGCGCGACGCGGATGGCTACTTCTACATCACCGGACGCCTCAAGCGCTTCGTCAAGATTTCGGGCAACCGGGTGAATCTGGACGAGGTCGAAGTCATGCTGGCCATGGAACTCGGGCAGGCGGTTGCATGTTCAGGTGGGGACGACGACCTGGTGGCGTTCGTGACGGGTGAGCCGGCCGTCGATGAAGGTCGGGTCCGGCAGCTGATCCAGCAACGCTACCGTCTGTTCCCTGGGCACGTCCGGCTCAAGACGCTGCCCGCGCTTCCACTACTGCCGACCGGGAAAACCGACTACCAGGCATTGATGGCACTTTGCGGGGCTTCCCGATGACGGATCTTCCCTCTACCACCGCGCCTCTGGATGCGGAAGTCTTTGGCGTGCCGCGCGAGGCCAAGCGCACTTGGCTCACGCAGGGAATGAACGAGCTCACCAACCACCACGTTCGCAACTGTCCGCCGTATGCGCGGATGATCGGTTCGCTCTGGTCGGGTCAGACGGACGCGCCGGGCATCGAGTCGGTCCCTTGGCTTCCCGTCCGCCTGTTCAAGCTCATCGACCTGCGCAGCATCGACACGAACCAAGTGGCGCGGATGCTGGTGTCCAGCGGTACATCCGGGGCGGCCGTCTCCAGGATCTTCCTGGACGCCGATACCGCGCGCCAGCAGGCCAAGGCCCTGACCCGCATCTTCGGCCAGTTTGCTGGCAAGCAGCGGATGCCGATGCTTGTGGTGGACAATGACGGATTCCTACACGACCGTGCGCAGTTCAATGCCCGTGCAGCGGGCATCCTCGGCTTCTCCAACTTCGGCCGGGACCACTTCTACCTGCTCGATGCGCAGCTGCAGCCGGACTGGGACGCGCTCGATGCCTGGTTGCTGAGGCATCAGGGGCAGCCAGTGTTCCTGTTCGGCTTTACTTTCATCATCTGGCGGTCGCTGGTGATGGCCGCGCGCCGCGACGGGCGCAGTTTCAGCCTTCCACCCGGCAGCCTGCTGGTGCATGGCGGGGGCTGGAAAAAGATGGAAGAGCAGAAGGTGGACAACGCCACTTTCAAGGCCAGCCTGCACGAGGTGCTGGGTCTGGAACAGGTCCACAACTATTACGGCATGGTCGAGCAGGTCGGATCGGTGTTCTTCGAGTGCGAACACGGCCATTTGCATGCGCCTGCCTACGCGGACGTCATCATCCGGGACCCGGTTGATCTCACGCCCGCGCCGGCCGGGTCCGTCGGCCTGGTCCAGGTGCTCAGTCTGCTGCCGCGGAGCTACCCAGGCCACAGCCTGCTGACCGAAGACCTGGGTGTACTGCATGGCGAGGACGACTGCCCTTGCGGTCGGCTGGGCAAGTACTTCAGTGTCCTGGGGAGGGTGAAGAACGTCGAGGTCCGCGGTTGCAGCGATACACGAGTGGTGCCCGCCGCATGACCACGTTTCTTTTCACCACCGATCCCGACCACAGACTTGACGCGCAGCTCGTGCGGCTCTCGGCCCTGCCGACTCTCACGCCGTTCTCGCCCGAGTCGCGCCAGTTCATTGGCGAGTTCACCCGTCGGATCCTGAAGTTGCCTGGCCTGCGCACGTTTCCCGAACTGGCCACGCTCGCGCACTGGTTCCGTCCCGCCGCGATCGACCACCTGGCGCGCCAGGCCACGACGGTCGAAGGGGGTATCGCGCTCGCGCGCGGCAGCGTCTTCCATCTCGCACCGGCCAATGTCGATGTCCTGTTTGCCTATGCGTGGCTGATGTCGCTGCTGTCCGGAAACCGCAACGTGGCCCGCCTGTCGCAGAAGCCCGGAATGCAGCGCGATGCACTTATCGGCATCCTCCGTGAGCTTCATACAGAGGGGCTGTTCCGGGAAGTCCTTGATCGAACAGTGTTGTTGACCTACCCGCATGATGACGCGACCACTGCCTCGATTTCGAGGGCCTGCCACGCGCGCATCGTCTGGGGAGGCGACGCGACGGTGGCGAAGATCCGGTCCATTCCGTTGGCGCCCCTGGCGATGGAAATTGCATTCCCCGACCGCTTTGGCGTTGCCGCCTTCGACGCTGCCGCGGTCGCGGCCGTGCCGGCGGAAGAGTTACCCGAGCTCGCGAGGCGGTTCTGCAACGACATGCTGTGGTTCTCGCAGCAAGCGTGCTCTTCGCCTCGCTGTCTCTACTGGATCGGTGAACCGGCCATAATCGCTGCGGCAAAGGCCGTATTCTGGCCCGCGGTTCGCGCGCAGGCTCGCCAGTACGAGGACGAGACGGCTGCAATGATGGCGCGTATCACTGACGCCTGCTTCCTGGCCACCCTCGCCGACGGTGCGCGGCTCGAGGATTCGCTTTCGTCCTATCCGATCCGCATGGCCGTCGATCGTGCCGGTGGAGATCTGCGGGAGGTTCAGTCGGGCTACGGATTGATCACCGAAGTCGACCTGCACAGCCTGGATCTGATGGCCGGGCAGCTGGACGATCGGGACCAGACCCTCGTCTGCTATGGACTGACGCGCCAGGCGCTTGCGGAATTCGCAGCCGCCATTCCAGGACGCGGCGTGGATCGCATCGTCGCGGTCGGCCGCGCCCTCGATTTCCACCACATCTGGGATGGAACCGATCTGTTCGGCGTGCTGATGCGGCGTATCACCTTGCCCAGGAGTTGAACGGATGAGTTACGTTTTCATCGCGCTGACCGTGTTACTGACTGTTTACGGACAGGTGGTGCTCAAATGGCAGGTTGGACTCAATCCAGCCGGCACGATCGAGAATCTCAACGCGCGGGCCCTCATCACGCTGCTCCTGAATCCATGGGTCATCAGCGCTTTCGCCGCAGCGTTTGGCGCGTCCCTCTTCTGGATGGCGGCCATCGGCCGCATGCCACTGAGCAAAGCTTACCCTTTCACCGCACTGAGCTTCCCGCTGATCGCGGTGATATCCGTGTGGCTGTTCCGCGAAGGCATGGATCTGCACAAGATCGCGGGAACGGTCCTGATCGTCTCCGGCGTCATCGTACTGTCACGTTCGGGAGTGGCCTGACATGTCCCAGAAGACCGACGGCCTGCATGGCATCCTCTCCGCTCCGGCCATGTACGACCTCCTCCAGTCCGCGGTTGGCGCGGGAAGATCGCGACGCCGGCTGGTACGCGACCATATTCGCGCCAAGCCGGGCGACGTCGTACTGGACATCGGTTGCGGCACGGGCGAGCTGCTCCCGTTCCTGCCGGAGGGTGTCGACTACCACGGCTTCGACCTTTCCCAGGCTTACATCGATGCCGCTCGACGCCGATACCGGGGCCGCGGCACTTTCGAGTGCATGGACATCGCCGATTACCGCCCACCGGAGGGCAGTCCCGCTGCCGACATCGTCCTGTCGATCGGCGTCCTGCACCATCTTGACGACGACGTCGCCATCAAGCTGCTGCGCACCGCCCATGCGCAGTTGCGGCCTGGTGGACGCTTTGTGTCGATCGACGGCACGCTGGTGCCCGGACAGCCTGCGATCGCACGCAGGCTGGTGCTGCAGGACCGCGGCCAGAACATCCGCACGCCGGAAGGGTACGCGGCACTTGCACGCAAGGCGTTCGACATGGTCGAGCCACTGGTCCGTACTGACATGCTTCGCATCCCGTATACGCATTGCATCCTGGAATGCGTCCGCAGCTGATACGCCTGGAGACCGTGCTTGATCCCTTTCAACAAGCCCTACATGACGGGCGGCGAACTGGCCAACATCGCGGAGGCCCACCGCGTCGGGCACCTGTCCGGGGACGGGCCGTTCACCCGCAGCTGCCACGAAGCACTGCAGCAGGTATGCGCGGTGCCGAAAGCGCTCTTGACCCATTCATGCACGGCTGCGCTGGAAATGGCCGCCTTGCTTCTCGACTTGCGGCCGGGCGACGAGGTCATCATGCCGTCGTTCACGTTCGTATCTACAGCGAACGCATTCGCATTGCGCGGAGCCACTCCGGTGTTCGTCGACATCCGCGCGGACACCCTCAATCTTGACGAGTCCCTGATCGAGGCCGCTATCACCCCGAGGACGCGTGCGATCTGCGTGGTCCACTACGCAGGCGTCTCCTGCGAGATGGATTCGATCCTCGAGATCGCCTCCCGCTATGGGCTGAAGGTAGTCGAAGATGCCGCGCAAGGCATCTACTCCAGTTATCGAGGCAAGCCGCTGGGCGGGATAGGCGACTATGGCTGCCTGAGTTTCCATGAGACCAAGAACGTCATCTCGGGCGAGGGTGGCGCGTTGCTGATCAGGGATCCCGCGAATGCCGAACGCGCGGAGATCATCCGGGAGAAAGGCACAAATCGCAGCCGGTTCCTGCGTGGCCAGGTGGACAAGTACACATGGGTCGATATCGGTTCGTCATACCTTCCCAGTGAGCTGTTGGCAGCCTTCCTGCAATGCCAACTTGAACGCGGCGAAGAGATCACCCGGCGACGCCTTGCAATCTGGGAGCGCTACCACGCATGGGCTGAAGAACACGAGCTGCGTGGTTTACTGCGCCGCCCGATCGTACCGGAGCACTGCGGGCACAATGCGCATATGTACTACCTGCTGCTGCCGTCACTGAACGCCCGAAGCGAGTTCATCGCGCGAATGAAGGAGGCCGGTGTGCAGTGCGTGTTCCACTATGTCCCCTTGCACTCTGCGCCAGCGGGCCTCCACCACGGTCGAACCCACGGCGATCTGCCCACCACGGACATCGCCTCGGAGACCCTAGTCCGGCTGCCGCTATGGATAGGGCTCGAGGAAATGCTCGACGACGTTCTTGCCGCCGCGGACAAGGCCTTGGGTTAGTAGACGAGCGCTGCACGCGCTCGACTCGACCCTCCGTAACCAATAAGCAACCGTGCTATTGAGCGTCGAAACGACCGATGGACCAAGCTCCGGAAGCTAGCCTGTCCGCCTGAGGAAGACTTCCCAGCCGCCAACGAGATTGTAGTGGTTGCGAAAGATCCTGCTCGGCATCTTGATCAGCCGCGCGACGAGCGCGCGCAGGAAGTGCCTGTCGAACGTAGACTCCACGATGGACGTCGTTGAGGCAACCGTTTCGAGCTTTACCGCAAAGTGTGCACTGACGCCGTCCCAGAAATCCCTGCCCATGTCGTGCAGGTGCCCCGGAAAGGTGAAGTCGACCTTGTGGCCGACCGTGGCTGCGAGACGGGCCAGCGGCAGCACGTAGGGCGTTCTCGCATAGAAGATGCCGCCGATCTTCATCGCGCCGAACAGTTTATCCATGATCTCCCGGGGACGGGCGAGGTGCTCGAGAATCGCGCTTGCGAGTACGATATCCGCACTCTGCGGCCCTACGTCGTCAAGTTCGCACATGCGGACAACTACCTTGCCACTTGCCGGCATCGCCATGGCACGACAATGGTCGATCAACAAAATCTCGACCCTGGAGGCGCCGTTTCCCACCAGCAACTCCGCAACTCCCACTGAGATCGTGCCGTCTCCCCCGCCGAAATCGACGATCACGAGCTCACGCCCTTGCACGGACGACTGAACCCCCACCACCCGACTGGCGATGTGCGCGCTCAGTCTGGAGGGGTGATCGAAGGTTACATTCTCTGCCCCTTCGGCATAGTACTGACGATAGAACCCGTCCAGCGCTTCATCCGTGGGCATCCTTGACGCCGAACATGCCCGGCAGTCACTACAGCTGAGGAGCGCAACGTCCGGGCTTGTCTGCAGCATCCACACCTGCGTTCTCGAACGTGAGCCACAGAACGGACAGCTGTTGTCGGGCGCACGAAGCTGCTGATCGGTCAGATGCGTACTCTGATGGAAAGCTGTCGCTCTCATGGCGCATGACCTCTTGATGATTGCTTTGTGAGAAGGCTGGCCCGCATTCTCGACTGCTGCGGCGAGGGCTCAACCACCGTCCAGTTCGTTCGCGACCGGATGCAAGGTGACTCCACGATAAGTCACGTCCGCCGCACCGGTAGCCAAGACACGCATTTCAACCTGTTCGACCGGCTTAGCCAGTTCGAACTCCAGCACCTGTTTCCCTTCGACCGGGCCCACGACCTGCAAGCTGTCGATGACCTTGTTCCCCAGTTCGTGGACGACATCCACGACCGCTACGATCCCTCCCTCGCCTGAGCCGGGGGAAGCTATCTCGAACTCCGCTCGATAGCGCCCCGCCGGCAGGCGTATATAGGGACCATAGGCCAGCAGTCCGGACTCGCCCTTGGCAATGACGACCGCCTTCATCTCCCCGTCCCAGTGGCCGTGGGTACGCATTGATGTTGGGAGCGCAGGAAAGCCCACCGCACGATCGAACGACCGGCTCCATGAAGGCATCTTCTTGGCGATGTTCTCCGGATAGACGAAGGCGGTCAGATGCGCGACCTGGACCCGCTTTGGTTGCACGCCCATCACCACCTCCATCGCGTCCCAATCGATTAACTCCTCTTCAGCCTGGTTAAGGAGCAGGAACGTGCTGCCGCCCCAAGCTTCCGCTTCGTACCAGCGGTTTGAAGAAAGATGTCGCATCGGCACCGGGCGGCCGTGTTCGATGCTGATCTGGCGAATTCTTGATTCACCACCGCTCAGAACCGTGTAAACGCCTGAGTTCCAGTAGGTCGCGTATCCGTACTTCAGATTATTGGTTCTCAGCGCTTCCAGTATTGCTGTCTGCGTTGGGTTGTAAGACCGCACTGGAAGCGCTTCGTCGCCCAGACGCACCATGCTACTGGTCAACAGCACACCCATAAGCGCCGACACTACAACATTCAAGCCGAGACGGCTGCGGCTCAAGGGAATGCTGAAGAGGACGACCAGACCCAGAAGAACGGAAGGCGCCAGATAACGTCCCGACGTCGCCGGGTCGATCATATCGGGAATCGTAGTAGTCGCGAACAGGAACAGGATCGCCGAACACTGGATGGCCACGAACATCGCTAGGAACTTCAGTGCTGGCCGGCCGATGCGGACAGCACGCCAGACACCCCAGGGAAGCAGGAGCATCAGCACAAAGGCGACAACCAGCCTGACGGAAACGTACGCACCAGCAAGACTGACAACTTCATGTCCGGCGGGCGGCGTTCCTCCAAGCATCGCGATCACAGCCTGCGCCGAATGTACCAGGTTGTTCACGATCCCCTCGAACGCCAGCCAACGCGGCGAGGCGACTCCGTTGATGTTCTGGACCCGCTCCAACACGAACGCGCTGCACGCCGCGCCCGATACGAAGCCAAGAATGGCGACCGAGGAAGTCAGGAAGCCCCGACGAAGGCGGCGGCCGATCTCGACTGCTGCTCCGCCCCAGAGCACATGTGCGCCCACTGCGGCGAACAATGGCAGCAGATAGGAGATCAATGCTCGCTGGGGGTTGCTCCAGGTCGCCAGGAGAAGCACGAGCCACAGTGCCAGCAGCCCCAGGTGAAGCCGCCGATCGCGGTCCACGAGCGTTTGCCAGGCCACCACCACGACGATGCATGACAGAAGGAGAACAACACCGTAGGACACCTGTCCGAAGATGTTCTCGGCAGTCCTGAACGAGAGGCCGCCCGCAAAAATCGCTACGATCGCCACGCGCTGCCACTTCGCGGCGCATGTGAGCGCTGTGAGCTTCCATAGAGATCCCAGGATGGCCGCTGAGAAAACAAGTCCTGAGAAGGCGTGAAGCGCGAATCCGTTCTTGAAGAACGGCAAGAGAGGCCAGATCAGCACCTGACCGAAGACCACCATCAGATCCCTGTTCTGGTAGTTCCAGTCGCGAGGAAAGAATCTACCGGTCTCCAGCATCTCCTGCGCAAGCAGGTTCTTTGTGGACGCGTCCGTATGGAAGCTGTTCCAGTAGCCATGAACCACATACAGCGCAAGCACGAACAGATTAACGACCAACGCCGCGAAGAGTATGCGGAGGATCCAAGCGGACCGTGGCGGGTATGCGAACCAATCGCCCAGCCTCTGGGCATAATGACGATCATTGGCGATCGTCGAATCCGCATATCGGACAGGATCGCTCATGGTGCCTCGTACATCCAGCGCAGTGTTTCAGAGATCGGCCGCATATGCCTGAGTCCTGCCAACTCCATCATCCGGGACGGATCCCCAACGAGCCGTCGCACATCATTGCTGCGAACGAACTTCGGGTTGACCTTCACAGCCAGCTTGTGACCTGAGATCGAAGACAGGTTATCGATCACCGCCGCCAATGACGTCTCGTTCCCTGAGCATATGTTCACTGGCCCTCCTCCACCCGCAGTGCGCAGCAGGTCAACATATATCTCGGCAACGTTGCGAACGTCGTTGAAGTCCCTGGTCACGTCAATGTTCCCCAGCTCGATCTCATCCGCTTTTCGCCGAAAATGGGAGACGATCTTCGGAATCAGGAAGCGTTCGTCTTGGCCCACTCCCGTGTAGTTGAAGGGGCGGACAATCGTGATCGGCGTTTGCGTCCAAAGCGCAGCCAAGTACTCCATCGCAAGCTTGCTGACGCCGTAGTCGTTGGCGGGGGCCGGACGAGCGGACTCATCGATACGCCCCTCGACGTTCCCATACACGTTGGCGCTGCTGGCCAGAATCGTGTGGCGGGGCTTGGCGGAAAGGAAGGACAACCCCTCCAGCAGATGCCTTGTTCCGAGCAGGTTCGTCCGATAGATGGCCTCCACGTCGTCGTGCCCCACGAAGGAGACGGCGGCAAGATGGATGACGAAATCCGGACTCGCGTCTCGCACGGCACGATGGACTTCCTGGCGATCGGTCAGATCGACCACCTGGTGGCCCGCGCCCCAACGCACGGGCTCGAACCCGCGCCTCTCGAGTTCCGCACAGACGTATCTGCCCGTGAAGCCCGAAGCTCCCGTGACCAGCACGCGAGCGCTGGATTCAGAAGGAGAAGCCACGCTCATTCCTCGACAGGTCCGCTTCCACCATCATGCGGCAGAGCTCTTCCAGGCCGGTGCCGGGCGCCCAACCCAACTGGTCACGCGCCTTGGTCGCGTCACCGACAAGCAAGTCAACCTCCGCCGGCCGGTGGAAAGCCGGGTTGATCCGCAACACAGTTCTTCCGGTCGCCAGATCCACTGCGGTCTCGTTCTCTGCAGCCCCACGGAACTCGACCTCAATGCCCGCAACGGAGAACGCCAGGGCGACGAACTCACGAATGGTGACGGTCCTGCCCGTAGCAAGAACGAAAGTGTCGGCCTCGTCGGCTTGGAGCATGCGCCACATGCCTTCCACGTACTCCTTAGCGAAGCCCCAGTCGCGCTTCGCGTCGAGATTCCCAAGCTCCAGGCAATCGAGCTTGCCTAGTTTGATCTTGGCTACCGCATCGGTGATCTTGCGTGTCACGAACTCGCGACCGCGCAGCGGAGACTCATGGTTAAAGAGAATACCGCTGCAACCGAAGATGCCGTACGATTCACGATAGTTCACCGTCATCCAGTGGGCGTAAAGCTTCGCCACACCATAGGGGCTGCGCGGATAGAATGAGGTATCTTCCTTCTGTGGAACCGCCTGCACCTTCCCGAACATCTCGGACGTTGACGCCTGGTAGAAGCGGGTGCTCGGGTTCACCTGCCTGATCGCCTCCAGCAAGTTCACGGTGCCGAGCCCGGAGATCTGTGCGGTGGTCGTTGGCTGGTCGAAAGACACACCGACAAAGCTCTGCGCAGCGAGGTTATACACCTCCGATGCTCCGGTGCTTTCCAGAAGACGCAGGCTGGAGCCAAGGTCCGTCAGGTCGTACTCCACCAGGTGCAGGTTCGGGTGTGCCTGGCAGCCGAGTTCTTCGATACGCCAGAAGTTCACCGAACTGCTGCGCCGGTAGGTGCCGTAGACGGTATACCCCTTCTGGAGGAGCAGCTCAGCCAGATAGGCGCCGTCTTGGCCTGTGATTCCCGTGATGATTGCTTTCTTCATGGTTTCCGCTCTGATGTTTGATGTGGAGGTTGCAACCAAGGGAACCATGTGCATTCCGAAGGGCCCAAGGTGCGTGTTCCAGGACAGTTCATGGCGGCGCGCTGCGCCGCGCAAGCTGGGTCAGCACTGCATGCAGCCGCTGGGCGAGCTTGGTATAACGGTGTGCGTCGCGCCAGCGGTCGGCGTCGTTGGCGGGCACGCCGTGGTCCATGATACCGGCAATTCCTTCGGCGATCTCCAATGGGGTCTGCCCGGGTAGGTCGCTCACCGCACGGCGCACATCGTCGAATATGGGCAGCGGTGTGACCGCGATCGGCCTCCCGGTCGCTAGTCCGTAACGCACCGCGGCACTTGAGGACTCACCTGTGGACTGGTAGGGAAACACGATCAGGTCGGCTTCTTCGAGCGCGGCCAGGCTTTCGTGGTCCGGCAGGAAATCTGTCAAGAGCGTGACCCGATTCTCCAGGCCTAGTGCCACGATCGACGCACGCACCTTCTCCAGCAGCGCCTTGGACTGCGGCGCCGGGTACTCGGCATTGACCATGCGAAGCCGGACGTCCCGCCCCTGATGGACAAGATGGCCCGTCGCCTCGATCAGTTCCAGCAGCCCCTTGTGGGGAAGCAGGAAACCATAAGAGCAGATCAAGAAGGGGCCGTCCCGATTCTTCCGTTCCCGGATCGGCAGGTCGATGACACCATGCGGGAACAGGGCGGCGTTCTCGACCAGACCGATCGCCTTGAGCCGATTGAGATCTCCGGGGGAATGCACGAACAGTCGATCGCATCGCGCAAAGGCGGGGGCGAGGTTGCGGAGCAGTTTGTGCGGTGTTTCCGGCGCATCCATGGTGGCGTGCATCATCAGGACCACTACCCGCCCCGCGCTCGCCTGCCCATGCAGGAAGGTCGAAAGGCTGTCGAAGTCGAAGAAGCCGTACTGGAACTGCAGAACCAAGGTCGTCACGCCGCTGGCCTCGATGGCCGCCGCGAGCTCGTCGAGCGAATGGCCGTCGCCCGCGTCCCAGCACCTCGAGACGTTGGGGCCGTCAGCGGAGGTCTGGGCTGACGTGCGCGAGGCGAATATCCTCAGGTCGGCATCCGGCATCGCATCGATGAGGTGGGCCGAGTACGTAGCGATGCCGCACTTGGTATTCCAACTCGTGATCCAGCCAATCGATGGAATCCGGGCCGGCTCGAGCGTGGCGAATTCCCTGGCCGAATTCACCAGTCGCCCGGCGACACGCGTCCAGGCTGATTCCGCGAGCAACCGTTCCCGCCCCAGTCGCGATCGCGCCAGCCGCGCCTCCGGCGACAGAGCGTGGATTTCGCGCAGGACCTGCGCAAGATGGCCCTGGTCCGGCTCAGCCCAGACCGAGTTGAACAGATTGAAATGCGTATCGGCCGGGGAGAAGCTGTAGTCCACCAGCCACGCGGTCTCGGGCGAACAGAAATCAAGCTGTCCACCCCAGCCGGTCGTTACCACCGCGAGGCCAGATAGCATCGCCTCGGCCATCGGCAGACCATAGCCTTCCGCCCTGCTGGGCGCGACCAAGACATGACACTGCTGATAGAGCGCCTTGAGCTGGGAGTCCGACAGATCGTCTTCGATGATGACCACGTCCGGGTAGTCAACGCGACCGCCCCGGGCCTGCTCCAACCATGCACGGATCTCATTGTGCGGGTTCGCGAATGTCTTGATGATCAGGGTCACATCGTCGTGACTCGTGAACGCCTGTCCGTACGCTCGCAGCAGCACGTCGGCACCCTTGCGCGGGAAGCAGGATGACACGTGCAGGAACCGGAATCGCTTGGCATCCACGCGGTAGCGGCTGTCCGCGACGACGCGCTCCCAGTGGTCCACGCCACAGCCGGACACGGACAAGGGCACCGACACTCCGTTGTCGATCGCGATCTTCTCGACGTGACGCGACAGGCATGTCATTCCCTGCAGGTGCCGGTTGAAGTCGAGCACCCACTCCTGCGGCAGGCCCGATTCCTCCCATGCATAGTGGTGCAGAAGGTTAACCCTGGAACACATATCGGCCACCCGCGGGGGGTACAGGTTGCGGCTCGTGACGTCGGCGTGGAGCGGTGGCACGGCGGCAACCCGGGCATGCATCTCCGACAGGTCTGGATTTGCCTGGAGAAAGTCCCGACTCGCTTCGAAATCGCCGGGGCCCTCCGTGGAGTGGAGCACGACATGGTGGCCCAGCGCATCCAGCGCCCGCGCCGTCTCCCGGTTCAGTAACGCTAGGCTGTAGCTGCTGTCGAAAGGCCCTTCGACACGCCAGGTGATGTGGTCAGGCAGATCGCCAACGCGCGTTGCGAGTTCGGTCTCGATCAGGTTGCGCGCGATGCCCTGCGCAGTGGCGACGAGGTCGTCCTCCGTTGGAGGCTTCGGCGAGTGCGGAACGCTCGCGATCGCAGCGACGAGATCGAGATAGTCGGACTGGCGCTCTGCCTGCAGCGTGGCCCATGCATACATGTCCGGACGATTGTTGCGGGCATGCACTTCTTCCAGCGCCTCGATCGCCCGCCGCGCGCTCGCCGCCCACGAGAACCTGGCGGCTTGGCGCGGGGCGTGTTCGCGCAGGGACCGGTTGAAGTCCTGGTCGAACAGCGCTCGATGGATGGTGGCGGATATAGCGACCGAGTCCCACGGATCGAACAGCGCGTCGTCGCGCCCTATGACTTCGGGGACGCTGGTCGTACTGGACCCGATCGTAGGCGCGCCGCAAGCCATGGCTTCCAGTGCAGGGAGTCCGAAGCCCTCGTGAAGAGACGGAAACACGTAGAGCGAGCAGGCGCTGTACAGCGTAATCAACTCGTCGTCGGTGATGTACCCCGTCAGCAGCAGCCGCTCCGCGATGCCGAGATGCCTCGCCGCGCGCGACAATTGCTCGCGGTGCGTATCCGAGACCTTGCCGGCAATCACCAGCTGGTGGTCCGCCCGGATCGCGTCCGGCAGAAGCGAGAACGCCTCAAGCAGACGCTCCAGGTTCTTGCGCGACTCCATCGCACCGCTGTACATGACGTAACCGCCGCGGATTCCGAATCTTGATGCGAGCAGCTGCAGTTCTGTGTCGCCGATGGGGCGCGGGACAAAGATGTCGGAGATCGCCGATGAAATGTTGACGATACGGGCGCCATCGATACCCAGCGCGCCGATGGCCTCCTGGCGGGCATGTTCGGATATAGACAGCATGACGTCCGCACGCTTCAGCGAGGCGACTCGGTCCATGTACCAGTCGCGAGTCCAGTCAGAGTTGAGGTAGTCCTCAGGATTGAGTAGCGGAATCAAGTCGTAGAGCGTCACCGCGGTGCGTGGGCGGTGCGGGAACTTCCCGATCGAAAGCGTTGCCGGATCCTGCGCACCCTCGAACAGGCTGGATACGTGGACGACGTCGGGTCGCAGGCCACGGATGAAGGCTTCCCGCATCAACTCGGCAGCGCCACGGCGCCATGCGTTGCCGCTATCCGGCCAGGACACGGGCACCAAGGACTCGAAAGTGACAATGCGCGACGGCGG
Source organism: Pseudomonadota bacterium (assembly GCA_023444765.1). GTDB lineage: Bacteria > Pseudomonadota > Gammaproteobacteria > Xanthomonadales > Xanthomonadaceae > Luteimonas. The sequence goes on from JAEXLY010000081.1 coordinate 16,293, forward strand.
AAGCAGATCCGCGAATCCTTGGCGTACGGCCTCGATGCTTTCGGGCAGCCGCGAGTTGAGACAGACCCATACTTCGTGGTCGCCGGCCTCCTTGGCCATGGCCTGTGCCAGTGCCATCGAGTAGCGACCGATGCCGCGGAACCGGCTCTCGGTCTGGGCGCCTTGGAGGTCGATCAGGATGCGCATTAGTCGTGCTTCTCTTGGATTGCCTGCCGCAGATCGGCGAGGACCTGGTCGGCGCGGATCTGAATTAGCGACTTGGGTACGACGTGCGGACGGGCGACGGCGGGCGGCAATGGATGCTGGACATCAGCAGCAGCGACGCGCGGCTCGACCAGCCCGGCGCTCTGGGCAAGGGCGCGCAACCTCGATTTGACGCCCGGGTGCCCCCCCAGCAGGCGAAGCATCATCTCGCGCAACGGCGGCACGGCCAGGACGGCCCGCATCCCGCCCACCACCACAGGGCGCGCAAGCTGCTTGCTGGCACGCAGCGGGGACCGGATGAACGTCCCGGCCAGGCGCCGCGCGCCGCGCAGCGGAGCGGTCACCTGCCAAGAGTGGCTGCCTTTCATCCGCGCGAGTTCGCGCCGGAGTTGCTCGGCCTCCACCCACCAGCGGTGCGCCTCGTGCCTGGCCTCGTCCGCACTCGACTGAGCGGCCTGCCTGTCGTTCCTGTAGCCCTCGGCCACGCCGTCCAGCCAGGCGACGTGGGTTTGGAACCTGTCGATCTGGGCGGCGTGGGCCTCGCGAAGCCCCGAGATCCTGGCTTGCTCGATCTGCACCTGCGCGGCAAGCTTGGCCGCGTCGGCCTCCCGGAGGCGCAACTCCTCGAGCAGCTCGGCTTCGCGTCGCTGCTGGCCAGCCAACAGATCCTCAAGGGAACTCACCCGGCCCAAGGCAGCGCCGGCACGCTGCGCCTCCGCTTCGGAACGCTGCCGTTCGCCCTCGATTCGGATGGCGAACTCGGCCTGAAGCGCGAGCTTTTCAGCCCCCAGCCGCTCGACCTCCGCCCGTTCGACAGCCAGACGGGCTTCGAGTTGGGCAAGGCTCGCCTGCGCGGCCGCTTCTTCCGTCTCGCGTCGAAGCTCCAGCGCGCGATAGGCGATATTCACCTCGGCACAGAACTCGGAGCTGGATGCGAGGCTGAACCCATCGAACACGTTCGGCCCCGCTTCGAATGCAGGAAGCAACTCGCGGCGATCGATCGACACGTAGAAGCGGTTGAGGCCGTCGAAGTACGCGAAGACATAGCCCTTCTCCAGCACGAGCGACTCCCATTTCCGATGAGTCTGCTCGCGGCTCAAGGGTTCCGTGCTCTCGATCACAATCACCCAGGGGCGCTGTGGAGCCGTTTGCCAGCCACGGAGGACCGACGACTCAGCGCCCTCAACGTCGATCTTCAGCCAGTGGATCTCACGATCACCGACCTGGGGGAAAATCGTGTCCAGGGTCATCGCCGGCACCAAGGACTCGCGTACCTCGAACCCGGACGCCTCGTGCATACGCGCGATCTGCTCGTCCAGCGTGCTCAGCCCCGACCCCGCGATCTCGAAGAAACGCGACAGTCCGTCCTTCTCGGCAACCAGCGCCTGCAGTACCACCTCGTCCGGTCGCCGCTCCCGCAACTGCGCCGCGTACTGGGGAGCGGGCTCGACATGAAGGCCGCGCCAGCCCTGCTCGTAGAAGATACGGCTGACCGAATCGGTATCCGGACTCTGCGCGCCGATATCGACGTAGCAGCCCGTCTCCACGCGCCCCAGGGCACGCCAGAGGATGATGTCTTCGAAGTTCTGCGCATAGGAGACCATGCGCTGCTTGGACTCGCTCATGTGGCGTCACCATGGTGCGGAGCAGGCGTTCGATCAGACGGATACCGTTCGATCGCGAAGCTGGCATCCAGCCAATTGGATCCAATGAACATTGTCCGGTCCGCATTCATCACGTCGAACACCAGAAGATTGTCGATCCATTCGAAATTGTCGACCAGATGCGTCTCGGTACTCACGAGCGCTGGCGACACTGAATACGAACCTGGCCCGAGCCTGCAGGTGAAATCGAGCGTGTACTTCACGCGATCACCGCCCCCAAGATCGCGCTCCACCTGCCCGGTATGCCAGGTATTGGATCCCCACACCACGTGGCCCTGCTTGTCGCGGATCATGAAGCCCAGCACAAGGTTGGCGATCGGAATCTCAACGTTCGCCTCCAGTTCCAGCCGGAGACTCTGCCCCACCTTGGCCATTGAGACTTCCTGGCCCGTCTCCGCGTCGAGCAACCTGAGCGAGGCTACCTTCGCCTCGCCGCTGCCGCTCCGGGTCATGACCCAGCCCTGCTTGTTGCGACGCTGGTCGACCGACAGGCTTTCGTTCTCCTTGCGGGCGACCAGCGCGTTGTAATAGTCGACGACCTCGTCGGGAGTACCGTCCCGGATGACCCGGCCCTTTTCGAGCAGGATCGCGCGATCGCACAGGGCTTTGACGTCGGACATGCTGTGCGAGACAAGCATGATCGACGTGCCCTCTTCCCGGAATCGACGCATCCGGTCGAAGCTCTTGTGCTGGAAGTAGCTGTCGCCGACCGAAAGCGCCTCGTCCACGATCAACAGGTCGGGAGTGAAGGCGGTCGCCACCGAGAAGGCGACGCGCATCTGCATGCCGCTCGAGTAGGTGCGCACCGGTTCGTCAAAGTACTCGCCCACCTCGGCGAACGCCTCAATGGCGGGCATCGCTTGCTCAATCTGTTCCTGCGAATACCCCATCAGTCCGGCGGAATGGAATGCATTCTGCCTACCGGTCAGATCAAGGTTGAAGCCCATGCCCAGTTCGAGGATCGCCGCGACACGACCCGTGCGCGTGATCCGGCCCTCGCTCGGCTGGGCCGTTCCGGTGATGAGCTTGAGCAGGGTGCTCTTGCCGGCGCCGTTCTGCCCAATCACGCCAACCGCCTCGCCCGGCGCGATCATGAATGAGACATCGCGTAGCACCCAATGCTCCTCGCTCGGCCGCACAGGCAGTCCGAACCAAGACGCGGCGCGCATCCATTCGCTCTTCCAGACACGGTAGGCCTTACCGACCCCCTCCACACGCATTTCGCCACTCATAGCGCATCCACCATCTCAGGACTAGCGCGCCGGAACACGATCAGCGCCACCACAGCGAGAACGAAGGAAGCGGCAAAGAGCGTCAGCAGTTCGGACCACATCGGAGGGCGCCCGAACAGCAGAACGTTTTGGTAGCTGGTCACCAGGGGATACAGCGGATTGAGCCGGAACAGATGCTGCAACCGCTCCGGCAGGATGGTGATGCTGTAGACGACCGGCGTCAGCCAGAACAGGGCCTGCAGGACCACGGGCACGACCTGCCCGATGTCCCGCATGAACACGTTGAGCACCCCGAGCAGCAGGCCGACCGCCATCGCGAACATGAGCGTCAACAGGATCAGCACCGGCAGCCAGAGCGCCTGCGACGGCGGAAAGTGCCCCATGAACGCGAATACGCCGAAGATCGCCAGCAGCAACAGCACATTGTTGACCAGCATCGTCCCGGCGGCGATCAACGGAAGGCAGATCCGCGGAAATGCCATCTTCTTCATCAGGTTCCCGCTTTCGATGAAGAGCGTTAGGCATTTGGAGACGGCCTCGGCGAACAGCGTCCAGCACAGGATGCCGGCCATGAGGTAGAGCGCGTAGGCATGCTTGTTCTCGACACCCGGCAACTTTGCCGCCAGGACCTCAGAGAGGATCGTGGCGAAGATCAGCACCTGCATCAGAGGATGGATGACCATCCATAGCGCGCCGAGCTTGCTGCGGATGAAACGGAGCTTCAGCTCGTTCTCGATCGACGAGAATATGAAGTATCGATAGGCCCATGCGGCCCGGAACATGGCGTTCATCGACTAGGTCTCGGGGGAGAATGCACGAAATCGAGCGTGGGAAGCCGCGCCGCGATGCCTGTCAGGTGGTCGCCGATAGCCCGGGCAGCGCGCTGGGGCGACAGGGAACTCTTGATGCTGGCGCTCGCCGCGCCGCCGATGCGGTCTGCCAGTTCACGATCCCGCGCGAGACGGCGCATCCAATCGGCGGCTTCGGCGGTGTCGGCGTCGGCCCAGCGAAGATCGCTTCCTGCCAGGTACGCACCCTCGGCCACAGGGACCATTCTGTACCCCACCAGGCAGCTGTTGCCATCGTCCATGAATTCGAGGTTGCCGGACCACCGGGTCGCGATGACCGGCTTGCCGGCCAACATCATCTCGGCCAGGCCGAGTCCGAAGCCTTCTGCCCGGTGCAGCGACACGTAGGCATCGCAGCACCGCTGCAGAGCGCGCACGTGCGCTCCATCGATGATGTCGTCGCGCAGAAGAATGCGGGAGTCGCCGGCCACCGCAGCAAGCAGTTGATGGAATGCGTCGGGGTGGCGAAAACCGTTGATGGTCTTAATCAACAGGCGGACGTCGTCATCTTCGCCTTCGAACGCGTGACGAAAAGCGGAAATCGCCGCTTCCGGATTCTTGCGGGCGATCCATGAGTTGAAATCGAAGGTGCAGAGGAAAACGAAGGAGTCTTTCTCCAGCCCGAAGTCTTCGCGCTGCAGCCCGCTGTCGGCGACACCGGACAGGGGAATCGGCACGCGCAAGATGGGCTTGTCCGTCACGCGCCGGAACGCATCCTCGACGAACTTGGACGCCACCATGATTTCGTCCACCTGGCCGATCGCATGCAGCCAGTCCCCGGGAATCTCCTCGAGTTCCCAGAACCAGCACGCGATCAGGTAGCGACCCTGCAGGCGCGCCTCGCCGATGCGTTCAAGGGCGGGCTCGAACATGTCCGGATTGACGAACAGGATACTGATCGGATGCGGCAGGTCGTCGCCCATCCAGGCTTCGACGGAGCGGTCGTCCCAGCCGTGCCGCAGGTTCAGGTCGATGTCGAACAAGGACACGGGCAGGCCGGCGGAGATCATCGCCCGCGCATACAGCCGCGCGCTCTCGGCCAGGCCGAACTGCCCCCGCAGGTAGCCCAGCAGGTTCGCTCCGACGAACCCCGCGGCGGGTTCGACGGTCGGCTCGGCGGGCGCCGCGTCCACCACCGGACGCGACCAGGCGGGAGTTCTGGGGAACCGCGCGCGCGCGATCGCGGGCGCCGCGAAGCGCGCTGAAACACGATCCCGCAGAGACTGCGGAAGGCGCCGATAGCACACCCTGAGCCAAGCCTGACGTCGCATCCAGCGAGCGATGTTCAGCAGGACCAGGCCCGAGTCGGGACGCCCGGCCATGGCGATCACGCGGGGCGCCTCCTGCGGCGGATCACGTACTCAGTGCGGATTGCAGATCGCACTGCAGATCCTCCAGCGCTTCGACCCCCACGCTCAACCGCACCAGATCATCCCCGATCCCCAGCCGCGCCCGCGTCTCCACCGGCACCGACGCATGCGTCATCACCGCCGGGTGGTTGACCAGGCTTTCCACCCCGCCGAGCGACTCGGCCAAGGTGAACAGCTGCGTGCGTTCGCAGAAGCGTTTCGCCGCCTCGAACCCGCCCTTGATGCGGAACGAGAGCATGCCGCCGAAGCCGTCCATCTGGCGCTTGGCCAGCGCGTGCTGGGGGTGGGACGCGAGCCCGGGATAGATCACATCCTGCACCGCATCGTGCGTCTGCAGGAACTCCGCGATCGCCTGGGCGTTCCCGCAGTGCGCCTTCATGCGCAGGTGCAGGGTCTTCAGGCCGCGCAGGGCGAGGAAACTGTCGAACGGTCCCTGCACGGCGCCGGCCGAGTTCTGCAGGAAGGCCATGCGTTCGGCGAGGTCGGCGTTGTCGCCCACCACCACCATGCCGCCGACCATGTCGGAGTGGCCGTTGAGGTACTTGGTCGCCGAATGCATGACGATGTCGGCGCCGTGCTCGAGCGGGCGCTGCAGGATCGGCGAGGCGAAGGTGTTGTCCACCACCACCAGCGCGCCGTGGCGATGCGCGATCGCGGCGATCGCGGCGATGTCCACGATCTTGAGCAGCGGATTGGTCGGGGTCTCGATCCAGACCAGCTTCGTCTTCGCCGTCAGCGTGGCCTCGAACGCGGCCGGGTCGGTCATGTCGACGAAGCTGAAGTCCAGCCCGGCGCTGCGCCGGCGCACGCGCTCGAACAGGCGGAAGCTGCCGCCGTACAGGTCGTCCATCGCGACCACGTGGTCGCCGCTGTCGAGCAGCTCCAGGATCGTCGCGGTGGCCGCCATGCCCGAGGCGAAGGCGAAGCCGCGACTACCGCCTTCCAGGCCGGCCACGCAGCGCTCGTAGGCGAAGCGGGTCGGATTATGGGTGCGCGAATACTCGAAGCCCTGGTGCACGCCCGGGCTGGACTGCGCATAGGTCGAGGTGGCGTAGATCGGCGGCATCACCGCCCCGGTGGACGGGTCCGGCGCCTGGCCGGCGTGGATGGCCTTCGTGCCCAGCCCCCAGCCGGCTGCGTCGACCGCCTTGTTGGGGTCTGTCATCCTGTTTTCCATCACGGATCGAGCCGGCAATTCTAGCATCGGCCGGGGGGTCGTTCCGGTCGCCCCTGCCCCTGTTCAGCTGGGCGCCAAAGGCGCGGAGCCAGGGGGCGGGGCGTCGGCGACGGGATGCCGGACGCACTCCCGCCGACAGGCGATCCGCCCCGGCCCGCCCGGCACCGCCGGCGCTGTCCCGGGCGACCCGGTTGCCGCTTACTGCACCCGCCGCCGCAGCCAGTTCAACAGGTCGATCCGGGTGATCAGGCCGAGGAACCGGTCGCCGTCCACCACGATCGCCACGTGCCCGCGGTCGAACACCGGCAGCAGCGATTCCACCGGCGACTTCACATCGAGGATGTCGAGCTTGCGCACCATCGCCGTGGACACCGGGTCGCGGAACCGCGACTCGTCGCCGTACACGTGCAGCAGCACGTCGGATTCGTCGAGGATGCCGACGATGCTGTCCCCGTCCATCACCGGCAGCTGCGAGATCTCGTACAGCTTCATCCGCTGGTAGGCGGTCACCAGCAGGTCGCCCGGCGCCAGCACCACGGTGTCGCGCTGCGAGTACGGGCGCAGGATCAGGTCGCGCAGGTCGCCGTGCTGCTCGCGCTCGAGGAAGCCGTTGTCCAGCATCCAGTAGTCGTTGTAGAGCTTGGACAGGTACTTGTTGCCGGTGTCGCAGACGAACACCAGCACCTTCTTCGGCGTGGTCTGCTCGCGGCAGTAGCGCAGCGCTGCGGCCAGCAGGGTGCCGGTGGACGAGCCGCCGAAGATGCCTTCCTTGCGCAACAGTTCCCGCGCGGCCAGGAAGCTCTCCCTGTCGGGGATCGCATAGGCCTTCTTCACCCGGGAGAAATCCGAGATCGAGGGCAGGAAATCCTCGCCGATGCCCTCCACCATCCAGCTGCCCGACTTCTCGCTGAGCGTGCCCTCGTTGATGTACTCGGCCAGGATCGAACCCACCGGGTCGGCCAGGACCAGTTCCACGTTCGGGGCCCGCTCGGCGAAGCAGCGCGACAGCCCGGTCATGGTGCCCGAGCTGCCGCAGCCGAACACGATCGCGTCCAGCCCGCCCACCGCCTCCATCTGGCGCAGGATCTCGGGGCCGGTGCCGTGCTCGTGCGCGGCCGGGTTGTCGGGATTGCCGAACTGGTTGATGAAGTAGGCCCCGGGCGTCTCGGCGGCGATGCGCGCGGCCAGGTCCTGGTAGTACTCCGGATGGCCCTTGGCCACGTCCGAGCGGGTCAGCACCACCTCGGCGCCCATCGCCTTGAGGTTGAAGATCTTCTCCCGGCTCATCTTGTCCGGGACCACCAGCACCAGGCGGTAGCCCTTCTGCTGGGCCACCAGCGCCAGGCCGATGCCGGTGTTGCCGGCCGTGCCCTCGACCAGGGTGGCGCCCGGCTTGAGTTCGCCGCGCGCTTCGGCCGCCTCGATCATCTTCAGGCCGATGCGGTCCTTGATCGAGCCGCCGGGGTTCTGGCTCTCGAGCTTGAAGTAGAGCTCGCACACGCCCGCGTCCAGGCGCTGGGCCTTGACGATGGGGGTGTCGGCGATGAGTTCGAGTACCGATGCGTGGATCGTCATGCGGATCGCTGTCCCGGGAAAACAGCGATTATCGCATCGGCCGACGCCAGCCGCCGGGGCGGCGGGGAGACAGTCCACGGGCGGCGGCGACCGACGAGGAGGGCCCCCGCCGCCCGTGACTTCCCAAGAACCTCAGTGCTTGAGCTGGTCGTAGAGCCGGGTCAGGCGGTCCTTCGCGGCAAGCTTTTCACGCTTCATCTGCGACAGGGTGGTTTCGTCGATGGGGAGCACGCCGAGTTCGGCATCGAGCACTTTCTTGTCCAGTTCCTTGTGGCGCTGGTAGAGCTGCTTGAACTCGGGGTGTCCCTTGATCAGCTTGTCGAGTTCCGCCTGGGGTTGCCCTTCGAACATGGAAATCCTCCTGCGCAAATACGGACGCCCCGGCCGGTCGGGGCACGGGGCGTCGTCGGGGGTACAGACCGGACGCGGGGCGGATCCCGCCACCACGGCCCGCCGGCGGCCTGTCTGGCCGGGGGTGGGCGCCTGGTTCGGGATCGGCTCGGTCATCAGTCTGGCTCAGTCGCCAGGCGGTGTAAGAGAAAAAGCCACCGTCTGGGTATCCGACCCTACTCCTCCCCGCAGGAGGCGACAAGGGCGGTCCGCCCGACGGCCGCATGCCACTGTCACGAAACCGCCGGGCGTATCCGGGCGGTTCAGCCATGTCGGGGGGAGCAATGCGGCAGGGCGACGCCGTAGCGGCGCAAGTGACTGATTAACAGGGAAATTACAGCCGAACGCCGGTCACGGCGTCTCGCTGGAGGACTCCAGGCTGCGCATCAGCTCCTCCTCCTGCCGCTTGAGTTCCGCGGCCCGCTGGCGAGCGGCGCGCAGGCGTGCGGCCTCGCGCGAGGACACGCCCTGGAGGACGGTTTCGGCCTCCTGGCGCGCCAGCGATTCGGCTTCGGCCGTCTCGCGCAGGCGCGCGGCCTCCTCGGCCTGGATCTGCGCCTGGATGCGCAGCCGTTCGGCCTCCTGTCGCGCGCGTGCCGCCTCGCGGCGGCTGGCCTCCAGCAACAGGTCGGCGCGCTCGCGTTCGAGCCGGTCGATCTCGCGCCGGGCGACTTCGGTCTCCACCGCGACCTCGGCGGTCTCGACCCGCCACTGCGCCACCTCCAGCGCCGCGGGCCGGGCGCGGGCGCGCGCGGCGGCCAATGCCTGCAGCGCCTGGCGGGCCTGCATGCGTTCGAGCGAGGCCAGGGTGTTGCGGGCAGGGTCGGCGTCGATCGCGACCAGGCGCTGGGTCAGGCCGGCGACCGCCGGATCGCCGGCATCCTGCGCCTGCGCCAGCGGCAGGACCATCAGCAGGGACAGGCAGGCGATGCTGCGCAGGCTCTTGTTCATGGCGTCTGCTCCAGTTGCAGGCGCTCGCGCAGCCCGGCCACCTCGGCCCGGCGCTGTTCGAGTTCGGCACGCACAGCCGCCTCGCGGCTGCGCGCGGCGGCCAGGTCCCCCAGCGCGGCGGCGCGCAGTGCCAGCTCGCGCGCCTCGCCTTCGCGACGCTGGGCCATCGCGGCCTGCGCCTGGGTCAGCAGGCTGCCGGCGCGGGCGAGTTCGTCTGCTGCGTACTGTTCGGCATCGGCATCCGAGGCGCGCGACACCGCCTGCTGCGCAGCGGCCAGTTCGCCCGTGGGCGGCGGGGTCGTGGCGCAAGCCGTGAGCGCCAGCACGCATCCGCACACCAGTGCCTGCAGGGTCGTCCGGAAGTATGCGAAGCTTGTCGCCATTGGGGGGCCGTGCCGTTTACGGGTGCGCGGCCATTGTCGACAGCCTTCGCCCGATGCGCAACGGTCCGGGCGGGCCATTGGGGATTGGTACATGGACATCGGCTATTTCCTGAAGCTGATGGCGGAAAAGAACGCCTCGGACATGTTCCTCACGACCGGTGCGCCCGTGTACATCAAGGTCGAGGGCAAGCTGTACCCGCTGGGCAACACCGGCCTGCCGCCGGGCATGACCAAGAAGATCGCCTACTCGCTGATGGACGAGGGGCAGGTGCCCCAGTTCGAACGCGACCTCGAGCTCAACATGGCGATCTCGCTGCACGACTCGGGGCGCTTCCGCGTCAACGTGTTCAAGCAGCGCGGCGAGGTGGGCATGGTGATCCGCGCGATCCGCAACACCATCCCCACCATCGAGGAACTGCAGCTGCCGCAGGTGCTCAAGGACATCATCATGGCCCCGCGCGGCCTGGTGCTGCTCGTGGGCTCCACCGGCTCGGGCAAGTCGACCTCGCTGGCCTCGATGATCGACTACCGCAACAGCACCACCTCGGGCCACATCCTCACCATCGAGGATCCGATCGAGTACCTGCACAAGCACAAGAAGTCGATCGTCAACCAGCGCGAGGTGGGCCTGGACACCCACGCCTTCCACAACGCGCTCAAGAACGCGATGCGCGAGGCGCCCGACGTCATCCTGATCGGCGAGATCCTGGACGCCACCACCATGGAGGCCGCCATCGCGTTCGCCGAGACCGGCCACCTGTGCCTGGCGACGCTCCACTCCAACAACGCCGACCAGACCATCGAGCGCATCCTCAACTTCTTCCCCGAGGCCGCGCACAAGAACGTGCTGATGAACCTCGCGCTGAACCTGCGCGCGGTGGTTTCGCAGCGCCTGGTGGTGGGCCTCGACGGTCGCCGCCTG
>JAEXLY010000239.1 GCA_023444765.1 Pseudomonadota bacterium
CCCGGATGCCCGGCCCAGTTCCGGCCCGGCTGCCGCGATCATCGTGTTCGACGGCGTCTGCGCGCTGTGCAACGGCTGGGTGGACTTCCTGCTCGCGCGCGACCGGCGGCGGCATTACCGCTTCGCCGCGATGCAGTCGCCGGCCGGTCGCCGCCTGCTCGCCAGCCATGGCCTGGATCCGGACGATCCCGCCTCGTTCCTGCTGCTCGACGGCGAAGGTGCGCATACCGACACCGATGCGATCGTGCGCGTGCTGGGCGGCCTGGGCGGCGCGTGGCGGGTCGCGGCCCTCGGCCGGCTGCTGCCGCGCGCCCTGCGCGGCCGGCTCTACCGCCTGGTGGCGCGCAACCGCTACCGGCTGTTCGGGCGGCGAGACACCTGCCGCCTGCCGGATCCGGACCAGCGCGACCGCTTCATCATCGACTGTGCCGGCCTTGCGGACCCGCGCCGGATCTTGTATCCGGCCCGGAAGGCCCGCATCTGAGGGGCATCGCCGGCGCGGCCGGCCACTTCCCCTGAGGAAATCCCGATGCGGATGGACAAGCTCACCTCCCGCTTCCAGCAGGCCCTGCAGGACGCGCAGTCGCTGGCCGTGGGCCGCGACCACAACTTCATCGAACCGGTGCACCTGCTGGTGGCGCTGCTGGACCAGCAGGGCGGCGGCACGCGCCCGCTGCTGTCGCAGGCCGGGGTCAACGTGCCGGTCCTGCGCGAGCGGCTGGGCGAGGCGCTCGAGCGGCTGCCCAAGGTGACCGGACAGGCCGGCCAGCTGTCGGTCGGCAACGACCTGATGCGCCTGCTCAACGTCACCGACAGGCTGGCCCAGCAGCGTGGCGATGCCTTCATCGCCTCGGAGCTGTTCCTGCTCGCGGCGCTCGAGGACGGTGGCGACGCCGGTCGCGCGCTCAAGGCCGCGGGGGCATCGAAGCAGCCGCTCGAAGCGGCGATCGACAAGGTCCGCGGCGGCGAGAGCGTGCAGGACGAGAACGCCGAGGAGTCGCGCCAGGCGCTGGAGAAGTACACCATCGACCTGACCGCGCGCGCCGAGAGCGGCAAGCTCGATCCGGTGGTCGGGCGCGACGAGGAGATCCGCCGCACGATCCAGGTACTGCAGCGGCGCACCAAGAACAACCCGGTGCTGATCGGCGAACCGGGCGTCGGCAAGACCGCGATCGTGGAAGGCCTGGCACAGCGCATCGTCAACAACGAGGTACCAGAGGGCCTGCGCGGCAAGCGCGTGCTGTCGCTCGACATGGGCGCGCTGATCGCCGGCGCCAAGTACCGGGGCGAGTTCGAGGAGCGCCTGAAGGGCGTGCTCAACGACCTGGCCAAGAACGAGGGCCAGATCATCCTGTTCATCGACGAGCTGCACACCATGGTCGGCGCCGGCAAGGCCGATGGCGCCATGGATGCAGGCAACATGCTCAAGCCGGCGTTGGCGCGCGGCGAACTGCACTGCATCGGCGCCACCACGCTCGACGAGTACCGCAAGTACGTGGAGAAGGACGCGGCCCTGGAGCGCCGTTTCCAGAAGGTGTTCGTGGGCGAACCGACGGTCGAGGACACCATCGCGATCCTGCGCGGGCTCAAGGAACGCTACGCGGTGCACCACGGCGTGGAGATCACCGACCCGGCCATCGTCGCCGCGGCCACGCTGTCCAACCGCTACATCGCCGACCGCCAGCTGCCCGACAAGGCGATCGACCTGATGGACGAGGCGGCCAGCCGCATCCGCATGGAGATCGACTCCAAGCCCGAGGAACTCGACCGCAAGGAGCGCCGCCTGATCCAGCTCAAGATCCAGCGCGAGGCGCTGAAGAAGGAGAAGGACGCCGAATCGAAGCAGCGGCTGGCCGACCTCGAAACCGAGATCGAGGGACTGGAACGCGAGTACAACGACCTCGAGGAGATCTGGAAGGCCGAGAAGGCCTCGGTGCAGGGCGCGACGAAGATCAAGGAGCAGATCGAGCAGGCACGCCTCCAGCTCGAGGCCGCGCAGCGCCAGCAGGACTATGCCCGCATGAGCGAGATCCAGTACGGCACCTTGCCGGAACTGGAAAAGCAGCTCAAGGCCGCGCAAGAGGCCGAGACCAGCGGCTTCCAGCTGCTGCAGGACCGGGTGACCGCCGAGGAGATCGCGCAGGTGGTGGCGCGCTGGACCGGCATCCCGGTCAGCAAGATGCTCGAAGGCGAGCGCGAGAAGCTGCTGAAGATGGAAGAGGCGCTGCATGGCCGCGTAGTCGGCCAGGACGAGGCGATCAAGGTGGTGTCCGACGCGGTGCGCCGTTCGCGCGCGGGCCTGTCGGATCCGAACCGGCCGAGCGGCTCGTTCCTGTTCCTGGGCCCCTCCGGCGTGGGCTAGACCGAGCTGTGCAAGGCGCTGGCGGAGTTCCTGTTCGACTCGTCCGACGCGATGGTGCGCATCGACATGAGCGAGTTCATGGAGAAGCACGCGGTCTCGCGCCTGGTCGGCGCGCCCCCGGGCTATGTCGGCTACGAGGAGGGCGGTTACCTGACCGAGGCGGTGCGGCGCCGGCCCTACAGCGTGATCCTGCTCGACGAGGTCGAGAAGGCCCACCCGGACGTGTTCAACATCCTGCTGCAGGTGCTCGACGATGGTCGCCTGACCGATGGCCAGGGCCGCACGGTGGACTTCCGCAACACCGTGATCGTGATGACGTCCAACCTGGGGTCGCACCAGATCCAGGAAATGGCCGGCGACGACTCGCCCGAAGCCTACATGCAGATGAAGGCCTCGGTGATGGGCGTGGTGCAGGCGCATTTCCGGCCCGAGTTCATCAACCGGCTGGACGACATCGTGGTGTTCCATCCGCTGGACAAGGCGCAGATCAAGGCGATCGCGCGGATCCAGCTGCGCGGGCTGGAGAAGCGGCTGGGCGAGCGCGGCATCCGCATCGAGGTGTCGGACGATGCCTTCGAGCTGCTCGGCAACGTCGGCTTCGACCCGGTGTACGGCGCGCGTCCGCTCAAGCGCGCGATCCAGCAGCAGCTGGAGAACCCGCTGGCGCAGCAGATCCTGTCGGGCGCGTTCGGCAACGGCGATACGGTGCGCGTGGGTGCGGAAGGCGGGAAGGTGGTCTTCGACAGGGGCTGATGCGGGGTGGGGTCCGCGCCTCCGGCGCGGGGGCGGGGGGGCGGGGGGCCGGCGGCCCCGCCCGCCCC
>JAEXLY010000287.1 GCA_023444765.1 Pseudomonadota bacterium
TGCGTCGTCCGGCCCGCGCCGTGTCCCGCTGCGCCACCCGCGCCCCGGCGAGCGCGCCCGGGCCTCAGCTCCTGAGCTTCCAGCCGGTCCGGAAGATCCACCAGACCACCCCCAGGCACAGCGCGAGGAAGCCCAGGATCGCCGCCATGCTGATGCCCACGTCCACGTCGGCCACGCCGTAGAAACTCCAGCGGAAGCCGCTGACCAGGTACACCACCGGGTTGAACAGCGTGATCTTCTGCCACACCGGCGGCAGCATCGAGATCGAGTAGAAGGCGCCGCCCAGGAACGTGAGCGGCGTGACCACCATCAGCGGGATCACCTGCAGCTTCTGGAAGTCGTCCGCCCACAGGCCGATGATGAAGCCGAACAGGCTGAAGGTGACCGCGGTGAGCAGGAGAAAGGCCAGCATCCACAGCGGATGCGCGATCTCGTAGGGGACGAACACGCGCGCGGTGACCAGGATCAGCGCGCCGAGCATCAGCGACTTGGTGGCCGCGGCGCCGACATAGCCGATCACCACCTCGATCCAGGACACCGGCGCGGACAGCAGCTCGTAGATCGTGCCCGCCCACTTGGGCATGTAGATGCCGAACGAGGCGTTGGAGATGCTTTCGTTGAGCAGCGACAGCATGATCAGGCCGGGGATGATGAAGGCGCCGTAGCTCACCCCGTCGATCTCGCCCATGCGCGAGCCGATGGCCGCGCCGAACACCACGAAGTACAGCGAGGTCGACAGCACCGGCGAGGCGATCGACTGGGTGATGGTCCGGAAGGTGCGGGCCATCTCGAAGCGGTAGATGGCGCGGATCGCGTGCCAGTTCATGCGCGGGCCTCCTTGGCGCCGTGCACCAGGCCGACGAAGATCTCCTCGAGCGAGCTTTCGCTCGAATGCAGGTCCCTGAACTCGATCCCCAGCTCGCCCAGCCGTCGCAGCAGGGCGGCGATGCCGGTCTCCTCGGTCTGCGAGTCGAAGGTATAGACCAGGGCGTGGCCGTCGTCGGCCAGCTCCAGCGGCAGCCCCGCCAGTTCCCCCGGCACGGCTGCCAGCGGCGCGGGCAGCGTGAGGGTGAGCTGCTTCTTGCCGAGCTTGCGCATCAGCACCTGCTTGTCCTCCACCACCACCAGCGCGCCCTTGTCGATCACGCCGATGCGATCGGCCATCTCCTCGGCCTCCTCGATGTAGTGCGTCGTCAGGATGATGGTCACGCCCTGCTCCCGCAGCCGGCGCACCAGTGCCCACATGTCGCGCCGCAGCTCCACGTCCACGCCCGCGGTGGGCTCGTCCAGGAACAGGATGTCCGGCTCGTGCGCCAGCGCCTTGGCGATGAGCACGCGGCGCTTCATGCCGCCCGAGAGCGTCATGATCCTGCTGTCCTTCTTGTCCCACAGCGACAGGTCCCGCAGCACCTTCTCCAGATGCGCCGGATCGGGTGGCTTGCCGAACAGGCCACGGCTGAACTTCACCGTCGCCCACACCGATTCGAAGGCATCGGTCGAGAGTTCCTGTGGCACCAGTCCGATCCTGCTGCGCGCGGCGCGGTAGTCGCGCGCGATGTCGTGTCCGGCGACGGTGACTTCCCCATGGCTTGGATTGACGATGCCGCAGACGATGCTGATCAACGTGGTCTTGCCGGCGCCGTTGGGCCCCAGCAGCGCCAGGATCTCGCCCTTGCGGATGTCCAGGTCCACCGACTTGAGCGCCTGGAATCCCGAGCGGTAGGTCTTGCCCAGGTTGCGGATGGAGATGATCGGGGCCACGGGGTCCTTCCGGGATGCGACAGGGCGGTGATCGTACCGGAGCATGCACCGCGACACTGTCCCGCATCCGGGAGTCAGCATCCCGCCATGCACGGACGCGCTGCCGGCGTCGATCCACGCAGCGGCACAGGCGCGTCGCCGATTGCGGCGTCGCGCCGCGGATGCTGGCGTCATGGACGCGACGGCGCCCTCGTCGCGCTCTCCGGATTCACTCCGCCCGCCGGAGCAGCGCACTGTCGGCAACGAAGCTGCGGCGCTCGCCGGTGAGCGGATCGTCGAACTCCAGCGCGTACGCCCACAACGCAAGCGCCCGCGATGGATCGTCCGGAACGTCCTCCCGCCACTGCGGGTACAGCCGGTCGTGCAGGATCGGCGCGCCCAGCGCCGCCATGTGCACGCGCAACTGGTGCTTGCGGCCGGTGACCGGTTCCAGGCGATAGCGCCAGGGCCCGGGGCCGCGCTCCAGCGCCTCGATCACCGTTTCGCTGTTCGCCGGGCCTGCCGCCTCGCGCATCCGGAAGAACGGCTCGCCGCGCTGCAGCCGGCTGCGATGCACGTGCGGGAACACGATCCCCGACAGCGGTGGCGCCAGCGCGAGGTAGCGCTTGCGGATGCGACGCTCGCGGAACAGGCCATGGTACGGCGCACGCGTGGCCGGATCGGCAGAGAACATCACCAGGCCCGCGGTATCGCGGTCGATCCGGTGCAGCGGCACCAGCGAGCGGTTGCCAAGGCGCGCGACCAGCCTTGCCAGCAGGGTCTCGCGCACGTACCGGCCGGTGGGTGCGACGGGGAGGAAGTGGGGTTTCCACGCCACCACCAGATGGGCGTCGGCGTGCACCAGGGCTTCTGCGCCCGGTACAGGAGGCTCGTGTTCCACCTCGCGGAAGTAGCGGATCTCCGCGCCGGCCCGGTAGCGGGTGGCGAGGTCGAGCGCGACGCCGCTGGCATCCAGCACCCTGCCGCGTGCGAAACGCGCGCGCCAGGTGGCCTCGCCCACCCGCGGGAAACGGGCGCAGAGCGCCTCGAATACCGTGCTCCACGGCCCGGGCGGCAGCTGCAGCCGGCTGGGCGGCAGTCCTTCGGGATCCATTGTCAGCGGCGTGCCACGGCCAGGCGCAGATCGCTCTCCTGCGTCAGAACCTCGGAATAGACCAGGCGCGACTGGTCCGGCGCCAGGTCCAGGCCGTCGCCCGCGAACGTGGATGGCAGTGCGGCCGCGACCGCCGTGCGCCCCGACTCCGGTTCGAGCAGCGCCAGCCCCGCTCCGCGGGCGCTGCCGCGTTGCACGAAGTACACGCCGGCCCTGCCAGGCACCCAGCGCCGCGCATCGTCCCGCTGGAGGTCGCCGGTGAGCAGTTCCGGCGCCGCTGCAGGCCGGTTCGCGGCCCAGTCGCGGCGCGGCACGCGCCACAGCCCCAGCGCGTCCGGCCTGGCATGCAGCAGCCAGCGCCCGTCGACCGATTCGCGGGCGTGGATGGCCGGGCCGGATACGACCTCGACGGCCTCGCCCCCGGCCGCCGGCTGCGCGTACAGCCGCCAGGCGCCTCCGCGGTGGCTCTCGTAGTACAGCCAGGCGCCGTCGCGCGACCAGGACGGGCGGCGGCTGTCGTGCCGCCCCCTGGTGACGCGGCGCGGCGTGCCGCCGTCGGCCGGAACCACGAATACCGCGCTGGTGCCGTCCGGACTGCCGTCGAAGGCGATGCTGCGGCCGTCGGGCGACCACGCCGGGTTGTCGATGAAGGCGCCTGCGAAATCGGCGATGGCCGCCGCATCGCTGCCGTCCGCGCGGCTCACCCAGATCGCGTGCGGCCCGCTGCGGTTGGACCCGAAGGCGATGCGCGTGCCGTCCGGCGACCATGCGGGACTGGAATCCCAGCGCGTGGATCCCAGGCGCCGACCGGCGTCCTCATCCGTCCCGCTTGCCAGATCGATCAGGCGCAGGCGCGAGCGGTGAATCCAGTGCTCGAACGCGATCGCATCGATGCCCGGCGCCGTCGCCGGCTGCTGGACCGCCTCATTGCCCAGCGCCAGCTGCCGCAGCCCACCGCCGCCCGGGTCCAGGGACCACAGCCCGTACATGCCCGAGCGCGTGGACGTGAACAGCAGCCGCTCGCCGTCGCGCGACCAGGCCAGGCCGTTGATCTTGCGGTTGTCGAACGTCAGGCGTTCCGGCGTGCCGCCATCGGACGCGACCCGGTAGACGTCGCGGGTGGTCTCGTTGGTGGCGCGCACGAACACGATCGAACGCCCGTCGGGGGCGAAACGGGGATCGACATCTCCCAGCGAACGCGGATCGGGGCGCGACAGCACCCGTCGTTCGCGGCCATCGAGCGTCGCGACCACCAGCCGGTAAGGCGTGTCCACCCGCCGGCGCGCGGCATAGGCCAGGCGCGTGCCGTCGGGCGAAACCGTCATGCCACGGACCGCGCTGGCCGTGGGGTCGGTGATGACCCGCGTCACCGCGCCGCCCAGGGCCGAGGTGCGCAGGATGGTCAGTCCGTGTCCGTCGATGCGTGCGAACAGCAGGCTGCGGCCATCGGGCATCCAGACCGGATGGTGCTCGTCGGCCTCGCTGCGGCTGAGGTTGACCAGGTCCTCGCTGCCCACCGTCTTGAGATAGACGTCGAAACCGTCCCCGCCACCGTCCCAGACGAAGGCCACGCGACTGCCGTCGGGCGACAGGGCTGGCGCGAGTTCGCGTCCGACCAGGCTGGTCAGTGGATGGATGTCCCAGCCCAGGGGCGGTGCGGGGGGCGTCGTCCGGGGCCACCAGGCAGCGGCGGCCATGGCGAACGCCAGCGACGCCATCGCGAGCGCCAGTACGCCACGCCCGGCTGGCCAGGCCGGTGCCGGCACCGCCGGCGCGGTACGGGGACTTGCCCCGGCGGCCGCGACGGGCCCCTCCGGTGCGCGCGCCCCGGACGGACCTCCGGCAGCGTCCGGCAGCGCCAGGGCCACCGCGGCAGGCGCGATCGGCGCGACCAGCCGGTAGCCGCCCTTGCGGATGGTCTCGATGTAGCGCGGCCGCTGTGGGTCGTCGCCGAAGATCCGGCGCAGCTCCGAGACCGCGCGGTTGAGCAGATAGTCGTCGCCGGTGGTGCCGGCCCAGACGGTATCGAGGAAGGTCTCGCGCCCGACCACCCGCCCGGGGCGCGCGGCCATCATCAGCAATACCTGCATCACCTTGGGTTCGACCTGGGCCACGCGCCCATGCACGGTGATGCGGTTCAGCGAGGGCTGGACCAGCGCCTCGCCGGCGCTGAAATCCTGGCCGGCGTCGACCGGGACCCGCTCCGCGGTCGCGACGTCGATCCTGCCGATGGCCTTGCGTTCGCTCACTTGCCGCCCCGGGCCGCGCCCTGCACGGAATCTATAGCAAAACCCGAGCCTTCCTCCATCCACCGCGGGCCGGCAACGCGCTCCCATCCGTCTTCCCGTTCGATTGCCGCGGCGTGCCGCGCAAAGGAGACGATCCATGGTCCGCCGGCGTCCGGCATGCGTCATTGTCCTGTGGCTGGCGAGCCTGTCCGGAGCCATCGTGTCGGCCGCCGCCTCGGACGAGGCCCCGCTCCTGTACCAGCGCAACTGCTCCTCCTGCCATGGCGTCGACCGCCGGGGAACGGGACTGGGGCCGCCACTGTCCGAGGCCAGTTACCGCTATGGTGGCAGCCGGGAGGACATCGCCCGCATCATCCGCGAGGGCATTCCCGCCCAGGGCATGCCGGCCTTCGGCGAAACCCTGTCCGCCGCGCAGGTCGGCGCCCTGGCCGCGTTCCTGCCGGCCCGCACACCTGCCACCGGGTCCGACGCGGACGCCGGGGGCGATCCGCCTCCCCGCCGGTTCGACCCCGTACCCGGGGTGGTCGATACCCTGGATTACGCGGTGCGCGTGGAGGTGTTCGCCGATGGCCTGGAGACGGTCTGGGCGATGGCATTCCCCGACGCGCGCACCGCGCTGGTGACCGAGCGTCCCGGGCGGCTGCGCATCATCCGCGACGGCGTGCTCGATCCGCGTCCGGTCTCCGGCGTGCCGCAGGTCCACGTCAGCAGCCACCGCTGGAACCAGGGCGGGCTGCTGGATGTCGCGCTGGACCCGCGCCACGCCGCCAACGGTTGGGTCTACCTCAGCTACAGCCATGCGCCCGACGCCCCCGGCGGCGAGCAGAGTCCGGCGATGACCCGGGTGGTGCGGGGCCGCATCCGCGACCATGCCTGGGTCGACCAGGAAACCGTGTTCGAGGCGCCCGCCTCCAGCTACGGGAATGCGGCCTGGCATTACGGGGGAAGGATCGTCATCGACGGCGAGGCGCGCCTCCACGCCTCGGTGGGCGATCGCGGCGCCATGGAGCGCGCCCGCGACCCGGGCGATGCGACGGGCAAGATCCACCGCCTCCTCACCGACGGCAGGCCAGCGCCCGACAATCCGCTGGCCGGGCGCCCCGGAACGCTCGCCACGGTGTTCTCGCTCGGCCACCGCAACCCCCAGGGCATGGCGATCGAACCCGGCACGGGCCGGATCTGGGCCACCGAGCACGGCCCCCGCGGCGGCGACGAGCTGAACATCGTCCGCGGCGGTGCCGACTACGGCTGGCCGGTCGCCTCCTACGGAATCAACTACGACGGCACGCTGCTCACACCGCACACGCGGCTGGAGGGCGTGGAACAACCGGTGCACTTCTGGCGGCCGTCGATCGGCGTGTCGGGCCTGGCCTTCTACCGGGGCAACGAGTTCCCGCTGTGGGCGGGAAAGCTGCTGGTGACCGCACTGGGCGCGCGCGAGCTGCGCCTGCTCACCATCGATGGTGAGCGCGTGCAGCACGAAGAGGTGCTGTTTCGCAGCCAGGGCCGGCCCTACGAACCGGTGGTCGGCCCGGATGGCGCCATCTACCTGGTGACCGACGACCCGGGACGGATCCTGCGCCTGACCGCCGCTGCGGAGCGCCGGCAGTGAGCTGCACCCTTGGCCCCTGACGAAATCCGCGCTCCTGCCAGGAGACTGCGCAGGTGCCCCTGTGGCACGCCCCCCCCTGATCGCCGCATGTGGCGGTGCCGCCTGCGCCCAGGCGCGCAGTCTCGTCCCGTCTTCCGGTACGCGACCCCGACCCGATTGCGCGACCGATGCCCGGCCTACGCAGACCAGGCTGGTCCCGCCGTCGCGGTGGCGGTGCTCGACCACGCCGGCGGCGACCTGCCCGGCTTCGGCAACCATGGGCTCTCTCCCACCAGCGGTGAACTGGCGCGGTGGAAGGGCCTTCGGCAGCGCTCTACCGAAGGTCCGCGCGCGAGACCGGCGGCTGGAACATCGCGACCGCACCCCACATCCCGACCGCGGGAGGAGGCGTGCCGCTGTTCGATCGCGAGGGCGTGCCGGTCGGCGGCGTCGGCGTCTCCGCCGCACCGCCCGCGTTCGACGCCTAATGCGCCACGGTGGCTGCCGCCGCCCTGGGGCTGGCGGTCGCGGCGCCGCGCCGGGCGTGCAGGATGCATGACCGGTGGCGACGGCGATCGGCTGCGGGAATGCCGCGATCGCTTTATGGAATGTCGGGCGTCCAGGCACCCGCGCGGGCCGGGCGCCATGGCACGCTGTCCCGACCGGGCCATGCCCGACGCCGCGACCACCATGCCTCCATCCCGTGCTTTCCTGTCCGCGCTGCTCTGCGCCGGTGCGCTGTTGCTGTCCACGCTCCCCGCAGCCGCGCAGCAGACCTTCGTCCTCGTCCATGGCGCCACCGCCGGGGGCTGGGAGTGGAAACGCACCGGCCAGGCCCTGCTGGACGCAGGGCATACGGTCTACCGCCCCACCCTCACCGGGCTGGGCGAGCGCGAGCACCTCAACAGCACCGAAGTCGACCTGGAGACCCATATCGACGACGTGGTCAACCTGATCCTGTTCGAGGACCTGCAGGACGTGGTGCTCACCGGCCACAGTTACGGTGGCATGGTGGTGACCGGCGTGATGGACCGCATCCCCGAGCGCCTGCGCACGGTGATCTTCCTGGACGCCGCGGTGCCGCAGGACGGGCAGTCGCTCTGGGACCTGTTCGGGAGCCGCGGGCAGGACCCGGAGCGCTTCCGCGACGGCTTCATGCAGGTGCCGTGGGTGAAGCCCGGCGACCGGCCGCCCTACAACGTCAGGCACTCGACCAGGTGCTTCAGCCAGCCGGTGTCCTACCGCAACCCCGCCGCACTCGCCCTGCCGGTCAGCTACGTGGCCTTCGTGCCCGAGGGGCAGTCGGTCGGCGACCGCGCCAGCGCCGACCCCAGCTGGCGCAACGCCGACGCCCGCGGATGGACCATCCGCACGTTCCCGGGCGGACACGTCGCCCACCAGGAAGATCCGCGTGGCGTGGCGATGCTGATCGCCGAACTCGCCGGCGGCGCTGCGAAACCTGCGGGCCGCTGACGGCCGCCCGTTCCGGGCTCCCGTGGCGCGCCTCCGGCAGCGCGCCGCTTCCTCCCCGGCAAGCCCGGCAATGCCCGTGCCGCACTGCGCCGGCGCGACGAACCCGTGCGCGTGCAGGCCCACGACTTCCGGCAGACGCACGTCGCTGCGCGTCCGTGCCAGGCTCCTGCGTCCGCCCGCAGGGAGCAAGGCCATGCGCATGACGTTCGCCCGTCCACTGTCCTGGGTCCTGGCCGCCGTCGTCGCGCTCTCCGCGACGTCGTCGCCTGCCGCACCGGATCCGGCCACGGCCCGGGCCGTGTTCGACGAGGCGCGCAGGCTGTGCGAGCG
>JAEXLY010000031.1 GCA_023444765.1 Pseudomonadota bacterium
GGGCCAGATAACTCTGAACTGGTTGGTAATCTATTGGGACTTCACGACTTAAAGCCAATTTCAGAAGAATTTGGTACACCATCTCAGAAAAAAGAAGCGAATGAAACTGAAGAATCTATCAATCTGATAATTCAAATGCCACGGGCAGATTTTACCGACACAGCCCTTGAGAACTTAAAAGGATTGGTAGAGAGTAAAGCAGCTCTTATAAAGACAGCACTTGATACGGACTCCATTCCAATCAATGTAACTGAAGAAATTGTCGCCTTCCCTTGGTTTCAAGGTGAGTGCTCAACAGAAGAAGTTAAGGCCTACACCCATTTTATAACAGCACTTTGCGAAATGGCGAAAAAACAGACACGCGTCAACTCCACCGAGAAATCAGTAGAGAATGAAAAGTACGCTTTTCGTTGCTTCCTTCTCAGGCTTGGCTTCATCGGCCCAGAATATAAAACGGAACGAAAGATTCTCCTCTCCAAGCTATCAGGTAGCTCTGCTTTCAAAAGCGGGGCGGCCAAGCAGGAGGTGAGTGAACAATGAATATCATTCACCCAGAAATGTTAAAGCAACTTAGAAGCTATTACACTCCAGGAACCCGTGTCATGCTACTTAGAATGAACGACCCATATACAAAACTTCAACCTGGAGCTAAAGGCACGGTTACTAGTGTTGATGACATCGGAACGATTCACGTCAGTTGGGATTCCGGTGGTTCCCTTGGAGTGACCTTTGGTGAGGATTTATGCAAGAAAATCGAAGAGTAACCATACACATTTCGAGCCAAATATGGCAGTAAATATGTAGATTTATATTGCGAAATTGTCTTGCTATAAAAGCCTTTTAGAGTGATATATGTACATGCCGAAAGGACACACACACTTTAGAAGGAGCGAGAAAAATGTTAAACGCAAAATTTGGAATCGAAATCGAGTTCACAGGAATCACAAGGGAAAGAGCAGCAAAGGTTGTTACTGAATTTCTACAAGGTACTTATGCTGAAGGCGGGACCTATTACGATACGAAAAAGGTAACAGCACCAGACGGTAGGGTTTGGAAGTTTATGAGTGACGGGAGCATCCACTGCCAAAGAAAAGAAGGTGGAAGGAAGGTTGCCGCTGGCAGAGAATACAGCGTCGAGTTAGTCAGCCCCATTCTTACCTACCAAGAGGATATTGAAACATTACAAGAGCTGGTGAGAAAGCTCCGCAAAGCCGGAGCCTTTACAAATACATCTTGCGGCATTCATATTCATCTAGACGGTGCTAAGCATACACCAAGAAGTATTCGAAACTTTGTAAATATCATCGCAAGCAAAAACGACTTATTTTACAAAGCACTTCAAATTGCACCGCAGAGAATGAACTACTGCAAAAAGATGGACAGCATTTTGGTTGAGAAAATGAACCGCAAGAAGCCTAAAACTTTGAGAGAAATTGAGGACATTTGGTACGAAGGTTACAGTGAGAGTAGAAGCGCCCACTATCACAATAGCCGCTACCATTTCCTCAACCTTCACAGCTTTTTTACTGGAAACCATACAGTTGAACTTCGAGGGTTTAACAGCGAGCTTCATGCTGGGAGGATAAGAAGCTACATTGTTCTAGCACTCGCCATTAACCACCAAGCCTTAACGCAAAAGTGTGCATCGACAAAGAAACCTCAAATTGAGAATGAGAAATTCGCCATGAGAACCTACCTAAACCGAATTGGTTTTATTGGCGACGAATTTGCAAACTGCAGAGAACATTTAACCGCAGCACTTTCGGGTTCAGCTGCATGGCGGTTTCGGGCGGCCTGAGCTGCCCTTAAACCCAAAAGCTAAGAAGGAGGATGACAATGAATAGTAAATTATATCTTGCCTATGGCTCCAACCTCAACCTGGAGCAGATGTCCAACAGATGCCCCACAGCGAAGGTGGTAGAAACAAGCCAAATCGATAATCACCGCTTGTTATTTAGAGGGGCACACGCGGGCGCTGTGGCAACCATTGAGCCTTTTAAGGGAGACAGTGTACCCGTGTTGGTGTGGGAAATCACACCGGCTGATGAGGCAGCACTTGACCGCTACGAAGGATGGCCTTTCCTTTATCGCAAGGAAACCGTAAAAGTGAAATTGAACGGCAAAACCGTCAAGGCGATGGTCTACATTATGAATGACGGAAGACCGCTTGGACAACCGAGCTGTTATTATTACAGTACCATTTTAGAAGGTTATAAGAGTGCGGGCTTCGATGTGGATATCCTGCGCAAAGCGACAACCGATTCAGCTGAATCGGAGGAGGCAATCAATGAATGAGATAATTAAGGAACAAATCCTTTCCATCCGTAAAAGTGGAGTCACAAATATGTTTGATGTGAACCGAGTCCAGTATGAAGCAAATGAACGAGGGTTTTATGAATTGGTAGTCTATTTAATAGACCATAAAGCGGAATATGCTCATTTCATAATGACAGGGGAAGTGGATGGAAATAAGTAAATAAAATTAAACAGGATAAGGAGAAGGGCTTCATCTATAGGATTGAGGCTCTTTTCTTTTGTCCTTTTTCATAAAAGGGGCGGTGTTTATGCGGAAACTGAAGAAATATAAGCCGACCGCCTTTATAGCTGATGGGTCATATTACGATAAGGATGCTGCTGATTACGCTGTGGCTTTTATCGAAGCACTCTCCCATACGAAAGGTTTATGGGCAGGTAAGCCTTTTGAACTTATCGATTGGCAGGAGCAAATCATCCGTGATTTATTCGGGATTTTAAAGACAGATGGATATCGGCAGTTTAACACTGCTTATGTAGAAATACCTAAAAAGATGGGAAAAAGCGAGCTTGCCGCAGCAATTGCACTTCTTCTCACTTGCGGTGATGGTGAAGAACGGGCGGAGGTATACGGTTGTGCCGCCGACCGCCAGCAGGCATCAATTGTATTTGAAGTAGCAGCCGATATGGTGCGCATGTGTCCAGCACTAAATAAACGTGTAAAGTTGCTGGCTTCAACTAAGCGATTGGTGTACCTGCCGACCAACAGCTTCTATCAGGTATTGTCGGCTGAAGCCTACTCTAAACACGGCTTCAATATACATGGTGTTGTTTTTGATGAACTTCATACTCAGCCAAACCGGAAGTTATTTGACGTTATGACGAAAGGATCTGGG
>JAEXLY010000070.1 GCA_023444765.1 Pseudomonadota bacterium
GGGCCAGACGACTCAGACAGCCGCCGGGGCGCGCCTGCGGAACTTCGCCATCAGCCGCTCCTCCAGGTCATCCACCAGCGTAAACGCCGCCGGCACTACCACCAGGCTCAGCACGGTGGACGTGATCAGGCCGCCGATCACGGCTACGGCCATGGGCATGCGGAAGCTGGCGTCGGCGGTCAGGCCCAGTGCAATCGGCAGCATGCCGGCGCCCATGGCCATGGTGGTCATGATCACGGGGCGGGCGCGCTTGTGACAGGCGTCCATCAAGGCCTCATGGCGCGACATGCCCTGCTCCTGCGCCATCACCGCGTAGTCCACCAGCAGGATGGAGTTCTTGACCGCGATGCCGATCAGCAGGATCAGGCCGATCAGCACCGACAGCGAGATGTCGAGGCCCGTCACCAGCAGCGCGCCGAAGGCGCCGCCGGCGGCCAGCGGTACGGCCACCAGGATGGTGATGGGCTGGCTGGCGTGGTTGAACAGCAGCAGCAGCACGCCATACACGCAGAAGATGCCGGCCACCATGGCCATCACGAAGCCGCCGAACATCTCGGCGAACACTTCGCTGTCGCCGGCGGCCTGGCGCTGCACGCCGGGCGGCAGGTTCTGCAGGGCGGGCAGCGCGTCGATCTGCTTTTCCACCTCGCCCATGGCCATGCCGTTGAGGTCGACGGTAATGGTGACGTTGCGGCGGCGGTCGAAGCGGTCGATCTGCGAGGGACCGCTGGCGGTGGTGATCTCAGCGACGGAGGACAGCGGCACGCTGCCGCCGCTGGCGGTGGGCACGCGCAGCTGTCCGAGCAGGGCCGGGTCCGACAGCGCGGCCTCGTCGAGCTGCACGCGGATCGGCACCTGGCGCTCGGGCAGGTTGAGCTTGGACAGGAACTGCTCGTAGTCGCCGCGGGTGGCCACGCGGGTGGCGGCGGCGATGTCGGCGGTGGAGACGCCGAGGTCGGCGGCGCGCGCGGCATCGGGGCGCACGATGATTTCCGGGCGCACCAGCGCGGCCGACGAGCTCACGGTGCCCAGGCCCGGCAGCTGGCGGATGCCGCGCTCCACGTCGCGCGCGGCGGTCGCCAGCTTCACCGGGTCGTCGCCGGCCAGCACCAGCTGCAAGGCGCGGCCGGGCTCGCCGCCCTGGAAGCTCAGGCGCACGCCGGGCATGTCGGCCAGGCGCTCGCGCACCTGCGATTCGAGTTCGTACTGGGTGGGGTCGCGGTCGTCCTTCCAGCGGATGGTGAGCGTGGCCTTGCGCAGTTCGGCGCTGGTGAGATCCCCGGCCGGGCCACCGGGGCCGGAGGTGCTGCCGGCGGTGACGAAGACGTGTTCGATCTCTGGGATGTCGGCGATGCGCTGGCGCGCGGTCTCGGCGACCTCCTCGGTGGTGGCGAGCGCGGTGCCGGGCGGCAGCTCGAGCAGCACGCTGCTCTGGATGCCGTCGGTGGGCGGGATGAAGGTGACTTTCAGCAGCGGCAGCAGCGCCAGCGAGCCGATGAAGATGCCCAGCGCGACGGCCAGCGTGCGGTTGCGATGCCTGAGCGAGTTGTCGACGAAGCGCAGGTACCACTGCATCAGCTTCGAGTCGCCCTTGTGCTCGGGCAGCGGCTTGAGCAGGTAGGCGGCCATCATCGGCGTGATCAGGCGCGCGACCAGCAGCGAGAACAGCACCGCGGCCGCGGCGGTCCAGCCGAATTCGCGGAAGAACTTGCCGGGGATGCCGGGCATGAAGGCCACCGGGATGAAGACCGCGGCCAGGGTGCAGGAGGTGGCGATGACGGCCAGGCCGATCTCGTCGGCGGCTTCGAGCGCGGCCTGCTTCGGGTCCTTGCCCATGCGCAGGTGGCGGTCGATGTTCTCCACCTCTACGATGGCATCGTCCACCAGGATGCCCACCACCACGGCCAGCGCCAGCAGGGTGATCATGTTGAGGCTGAAGCCGAACCAGTGCATCACCGCGAAGGTCGGGATGATCGACAGCGGCAGCGCCACGGCACTGATGAGTGTGGCGCGGATGTCGCGCAGGAACAGGAACACCACCAGCACCGCGAGCGCGGCGCCCTCGTAGAGCATGTGCATCGAGGATTCGAACGAGTCCTCGGCCACCTGGGTGGTGGACGCCACTTCCACCATGCGCACGCGCGGCTGCTCTTTCTGCAGCGTCGCCACTGCTTCGCGCACGGCGTTGCCGACATCGACCTCGCTGGTGTTGGTGGTGCGCTGCACGGCGAAGCCGATCACCGGGCGGCCGTCGAGCGTGGTGCGCTGGGTGGGGGTGGCGGTGCCGTCGGTCACGGTGGCCAGCGTGGACAGGCGCACGCTGCGGCCGTCGGGCATGGAGATCGGGAAGTCGGCCAGGTCACGGGCATCGGAGACGGTGCCGAGCGTGCGCACGGCCTGCTCGCTGCCGCCCACGGTAGTGCGGCCGCCAGGCTGTTCCTGCTGGATGCGCGCTAGCTGCTGGCTGATCAGCGCCGGGCTGGCGCCGAAGCCCTGCACGGCCTCGGGCCGAAGGGCGACGCGGATCTCGCGGTCCACGCCGCCGATGCGCCGCACCGCGCCCACGCCGGGCACGGCGAACAGGCGCTTGGACACGGTGTCGTCGATGAACCAGCTCAGTTCCTCGTCGCTCCAGCCGTCGGCGGTGACGGCGTAGTGCAGCATGTCGCCGCCGGTGACGTTGACCAGCGAGACGATGGGCGGCTCGACGTCGGGCGGCAGGTCGATGCGCACGCGGTCGATGGCGTCGCGCACCTCGTCCTTGGCGATGGTGCCGTCCTTCTCGATCTCGAAGGTGAGGATGGTGGTGGACACGCCCTCGTTGACGATCGAGGCCATGTTGCGCAGCGCGGGAATGCTGGCGGTGGCGTCCTCGACCTTGCGCGTGACCTGGGTTTCCAGGGTGCTGGGGCTGGCGCCCGGCAGGGTGACGGTGACGTTGACCACCGGCACGGTGAGGTCGGGGAACTGCGAGACGGCGAGCCGGTTGAAGGCCAGCAGCCCGGCTGCGGTGAGCAGGATGAAGACCAGGATCGCCGGCAGCGGGCGATGGATGGACCAGGCGGAGAAGTTCATGGAGTGCTGGCCGGCGGCGTGGTGGCGCTGTCGGGTGCGCGCGCGGACGGGGGGTTGGTGGCTGACGCGTTTGCGGCTGGCGCGTTAGGAGCTGATGCGCTGGTGGCTGGAGCGTTCGGGGCGGGCGCGTTCGAGGCGGGCGCGTTGGTGGCGGGCGCGTTGGTGCGCCTGCCGCTGCCGCCGCCGTTCCCGTCGCCGTGGCCGCGCGCTCCGCTCGGGCCATTGC
>JAEXLY010000118.1 GCA_023444765.1 Pseudomonadota bacterium
CGCTCTGGGCGCGTGGTGGATGCGGATCGACGGCTACAACACCCAGGCGAAAGTCCAGCGGATCGAGTAAGCCCCGGCGAAGCTTCCGGCCAGCCGTGCACGGGAACAACGGCGGGCCCGAGATCACGCCGCCTCCATCTACCGCTCGTCAGTCCAGCGCCGCGATCCGCGCCGCCAGCTTCTTCGCGGTCATGCCGCCGCGCGGGGCGAGTTCCTGGGCGTAGGTCGCCACCCGCACTTCCTCCAGCTCCCAGCGCAGGGCGGCGCGCTCCTCGACCGTTCCGCGCGCCTCGGCCTCGGCCTCGGCGAGCGCGTCGACCAGGGGGCCGAGGTCGAGCATGCGCTGCTGGTCGCGCAGCGGATCGCGCTGCGCGCGTTCGGCGCGCGCCGACAGGGCCTTGAGGTAGCGCGGGTATGCGGCCAGGGCCCCGGCCGGGACGTCGCGCAGGAAGCCCGGATGCGCGAGCCCCGCCAGCTGCGCCTGCATGTCGTCGAGGTTCGCGCGGGCCCAGCCGACCAGCCGCGATTCGAGTCGTGCGCGCACCTCGGCCACCAGGCCGAGGATCGCCTCGGCCTGCTGCAGCCGCGCCATCGCCTCCGCGAACAGCGCGCGGCCCGCTGCATCGCGGCGGTCGGCGAAGGCCTGCGGGTCGCGGATCCGCTCCAGGCCCTCCGCCAGCAATGCGGCGAGCGCACCGTCCACCAGGTCCTCGCGCAGCCGGTCGCCGCCGCGCGTACCGGGCCGGCCCCCGCCCGCCGATTCGATCGCCGCATACAGCAGGGCTGTCTTCGGCTGCACCGGCAGTTGCTTGCGCGCCTGCTTCACCCGGTCCTGCAGCGCGATGGACAACAGCCGTCTCACGCCGCCCGGATGCAGGCGCGCGGCCTGCGCCGCGTCCGCGTGTACCGCCAGGGTGGCGCTGTCGCCCGCATCCTCGAGCGCGGGCCACGCCGGCACGCCGCCGGCGCCGGGCACCGACAGCGGAATCGGCGCGTCGGGGAACTCGCGCAGGCCCGTGCGCGCCAGGCCTTCCGCCGCGTGCGCCGAGAATGCCTCCGCCGCGCGTGCGCCGAAGCGCGCACGCAGTTCGTCCAGGTCGCGCGATTCGGCCAGCACCTGCACGCCGCCGCGTCCACGCACGTCCACCAGGCGCAGATTGGCGCGCAGGTGCGGCTCGAGCGCCGATTCGTCGAAGTCCGATGGCAGCAGCTGGACGCCGGTCATCCGCGCGAGGAAGCGCGCCAGGGCGCCGGTGAACGCGTCGGCCTCGTCGGCTCCGTGCGCCTCGGCGAAGGCGCGGGCGAAATCCGGTGCCGGCACGAAGTTGCGGCGCAGCGCCTTGGGCAGGCCGCGGATCAGGGCCGCGGCCTTGGCGGCCACGAACCCCGGCGCCAGCCAGGACAGGCGCGCCGGGTCGAGCGCGTTGAGCAGGTGCAGCGGCACCGACACGGTCATGCCGTCGTCGGGCGCGCCGGGCTCGAAGCGGTAGCGCACCGCCAGCCGCGCCTCGCCCAGCGGCAGGAAGGCGGGAAAACGCACCGCATCGGCACCGGCGCCCATCAGCAGTTCGTCGTGCGACCACTCCAGCGCGCGTCGGTCCTGCGCAGGCAGCTTGCCGTACCAGGCGTCGAGCGCGCGCGTGTCGACGATCTCCGCCGGGATCCGGTCCGCATACCACTGCCGCATCCAATCCTCGTCCACCACCAGCCCCACGCGGCGCTGCTTGGCCTCTTCCTCTCGCGCGGCCTCGAGGGTCTCCAGGTTGCGCGCCATGAACGGGCTGCGCAGGTTGGCCTCGCCGGCCACCAGCGCATCGCGCAGGAACAGTTCGCGCGCTTCGGCCGGATAAAGCCGTCCGTAGTCCACCGGCTTCTTCGGCGCCAGCACCAGGCCGAACAGGCTGACCTGCTCGCTGCCCAGCACCCGGCCCTGTGCGCGCGACCAGCGCGGATCGTGGTGGCGCCGGGCCAGCAGGTGCGGCAGTTCGGCGATCGCCCAGTCCGGTTCGATCGCGGCATTGGTGATCGCCCAGACCTTCTCGGTGTCGAGCAGGGTGGCAGTCAGCACCCACGGCGGCGGTTTGCGCGCCAGTGCCGATCCCGGGAACAGCTGGAACCTGCGCCCGCGCGGCCCCTCGTACACGCCGCGCTCGCCAAGGTGGCCGATATGGGTGGGCAAACCGGCGATCAGCGCGCGATGCAGCAGGGCATGGCGGCCCGCGGCGCGCCCCTGGGCATCGGCGAACGATGCTCCGGCCGCGGCGCCGTCATCGCCGGGGGGGACCTGCCTGCGCGCACGTCGTGGCCTGCCGGGGGACGCACCGGCCGTCGCGTCGGCGGCAGGTGATGCCTCCCCGCCCGGCCAGAGCTCCCCGCATTGCAGCTTGAGCTGCCGGTGCAGTTCGCGCCATTCGCGCATGCGCAGGAAGCCAAGGAAATTCTTCTCGCACCATTTGCGCAGCTGCGACTGCGTCAGCTCCTCGTGCGCCTCGCGGTAGCCTTCCCACAGCTTGAGGATGCCGATGAACTCCGACTTCGGGTCGGCGAACTGGGCATGGGCGTTGTCGGCGGCGGCACGCTGGTCCGCGGGGCGCTCGCGCGGGTCCTGGATGCCCAGGAACGAGGCGATCGCCAGCATCTCGTGCAGCACGCCGTGCGCCTGCGCGGCGACCAGCATCCGCGCCAGCTTCACGTCCACCGGCAGCCGCGCCATCTGCCGGCCGATACCGGTCAGCCGCCTCTGCCCGTCCACCGCGCCCAGCTCGGCCAGCTGTTGCCAGCCATCGGCCACCGCGCGCGGGTCCGGCGGCTCGACGAAGGGAAACGCGTCGATGTCGCCCAGGCCCAGCGACAGCATCCGCAGGATCACGCCGGCCAGCGCGGCGCGGCGGATCTCCGGATCGGTGTACTGCGGCCGCGACAGGAAGTCGGCTTCCGAGTACAGGCGGATGCAGGTGCCCGGCGCGATGCGGCCGCAGCGGCCCTTTCGCTGGTCGGCGCTGGCCTGCGACACCGGCTCGATGTGCAGGCGGTCGAGCTTCTGCCGCGGGCTGTAACGCTTGACCCGCGCCACCCCCGGATCGACCACGTAGTGGATGCGCGGCACCGTCAGCGACGTCTCGGCCACGTTGGTCGCCAGTACGATGCGCCGCTGCGGACCCGGGTTGAACACGCGGTCCTGGTCGCGCGCCGACAGCCGCGCGTACAGCGGCACCACCTCGGTATGGCGGTACTTGCGCCGCTCCAGCGCCTGGTGGGCGTCGCGGATTTCGCGCTCGCCCGGGAGGAACACCAGGGTGTCGCCGGTGCCCCGCTCGCGCATGATCTCGTCGCAGGCGGCGACGATTCCGTCGAGCACGGAGATGCCGCCGTCCGCATCCGGCCGCGCACGCGCACCGCCGGCAGCGGCGACCGCCTCGCCGCCATCGCCGGACAGTTCCTCCAGCGGCCGCCAGCGCACCTCCACCGGGTAGCCACGGCCTTCCACGCTCACCACCGGCGCATCGCCGAAGTGCCGGGAGAAGCGCTCGGTGTCGATCGTGGCCGAGGTCACGATCAGCTTCAGGTCCGGGCGCTTGCGGAGCAGCTGCTTGAGGTAGCCGAGCAGGAAATCGATGTTGAGGCTGCGCTCGTGCGCCTCGTCGACGATGATCGTGTCGTAGCGCGACAGCCAGCGGTCGGAGGCGATCTCGGCCAGCAGGATGCCGTCGGTCATGAACTTGACCGCCGTGTCCTCGGACACGTTGTCGTTGAAGCGCACCTGGTAGCCGACCAGGCCGCCCATCGGCACCTGCAGTTCCTCGGCCACGCGCCGCGCGACCGCGCGGGCGGCGATGCGGCGCGGCTGGGTGCAGCCGATCATGCCGGCGGTGCCGCGCCCGGCCTGCAGGCACAGCTTCGGAAGCTGGGTGGTCTTCCCCGACCCGGTCTCGCCGGCAACGACCACGACCTGGTGGGCGCGCACCAGGCCCACGATCTCGTCGGCCTTGGCCGCGATCGGCAGGTCGGGCACCACGTTCGCGGCGGGCAGGCGCGCGGCCCGCGACTCGCGCGCCTGGACGGAGGCCGCGAGGGCGCGTGCGAAGGCCTGCTCCGCACCGGCGTCCGCCGCCCTGGCGTTCCAGCGCGACCACAGGCCGAGCAGGCGGCCGCGATCGCGCGAGAGCGCGCCATCGATCGCCCGCCGCGCCTGCTTTAACGCGGCCGTCGCGGGCGCCCGCCTAGACTCCACCGGCACCCTTGCAGGCGCGTTCGCCATTCGCATCTCCGTCGTGCATGGCCTATTGTCGCCAAAACCACCTGACCCGAGGTCCACCATGTCCAAGAGCAAGACGGCCAAGGCTTCCAAGTCTTCCAAACCCGCCAGGTCCGCCAGGTCCGCCGCCCCCGCGGCGACCACGGGCGGCAACGGCAAGCAGTCGGGCACCGTGGTGCCGGCAGCCTCGCCGGCCAGCGGCACTGGCCCCGCCATCGACATCGGCATCTCCGACAAGGACCGGCGCGAGATCGCCACCGCCCTGTCGAAGTTCCTCGCCGACAGCTACACCCTGTACCTGAAGACCCACAACTTCCACTGGAACGTGACCGGGCCGATGTTCAACGCCCTGCACAACATGTTCGAGGCGCAGTACACCGAGCAGTGGACCGCCCTGGACGACATCGCCGAACGCATCCGCGCCCTGGGCTACAACGCGCCGGGCTCCTACGCCGAGTTCATCAAGCTCAGTTCCATCAAGGAAGAGCCGGGCGCGACCGAGGCGCCGGACTGGCGCGAGATGGTGCGCCAGCTGGTGGTCGGCAACGAGGCGGTGTGCCGCAGCGCGCGCAAGGCCATCGACGTGGCCGACGACGCCGACGACGAACCCACCGAGGACATGTTGATCCAGCGCCTGCAGACCCACGAGAAGTACGCCTGGATGCTGCGTTCGCTGCTGCAGTGACGCCCCCGCCCCCGGGCGGCCACCCGGCTCCCCCGGCGCCGGGGCGGCGCCGCGCCGTCGTCGCATCCGCCACCGGGCGGTTTTCCTACAAGCTAGGACGGCCCGCGCTGGCTATCCTGCACGCATGAGCTCCCCCGCCGCACTGCGCCTGCTCGAAACCACGTTCGGCCACCGCGCCTTCCGTGGCGAGCAGGGCGAAATCGTCCGTCACGTCGCCGAAGGCAACGACGCCCTGGTGCTGATGCCCACCGGTGGCGGCAAGTCGCTGTGCTACCAGCTGCCCGCCCTGCTGCGCGAGGGCGTGGCCATCGTCGTCTCGCCACTGATCGCACTGATGCAGGACCAGGTGGACGCGCTGCGCCAGCTCGGCGTGCGCGCCGCCTGCCTCAACTCCACCCTCGACGCCGCAGCCGCGCAGGAGGTCGAACGCCAGTTGCTGGCGGGCACGCTGGACCTGCTCTACGTCGCGCCCGAGCGCCTGCTCACCGGCCGCTTCCTGTCGCTGCTCGACCGCGCTCCGTTGGCCCTGTTCGCCATCGACGAGGCGCACTGCGTCTCGCAATGGGGCCACGACTTCCGCCCGGAGTACCGCGAGCTCACCATCCTCCACGAGCGCTGGCCGCGGGTGCCGCGCATCGCCCTGACCGCCACGGCCGACCCGCCCACCCAGCGCGAGATCGCAGAGCGCCTGCAGCTGGAGGAGGCGCGTCGTTTCGTCAGTTCCTTCGACCGGCCCAACATCCGCTACACGGTGGTGCAGAAGGAGAACGCGAAACGCCAGCTGCTCGATTTCCTCGAAGGGCACCGCGGCGAGGCCGGCATCGTGTACTGCCTGTCGCGGCGCAAGGTGGAGGAAACCGCGGAGTTCCTCTCCGGCCACGGTATCGATGCCGTCCCCTACCACGCCGGCATGGAGGCGTCGCTGCGCACCGCGAACCAGCACCGCTTCCTGCGCGGAGAAGGCGTGGTGGTGGTGGCGACGATCGCCTTCGGCATGGGCATCGACAAGCCCGACGTGCGTTTCGTCGCGCACATCGACCTGCCCAAGTCGATCGAGGGTTACTACCAGGAAACCGGCCGCGCCGGCCGCGACGGGGAGCCGGCCGAGGCCTGGATGTGCTACGGCCTGGGCGACCTGGTGCTGTTGCGGCAGATGATCGAGCAGTCCGAGTCGGGCCCCGAGCGCAAACGCCTGGAGCACCGCAAGCTCGACGCGCTGGTGGGCTATTGCGAAACCATGCGCTGCCGCCGCCAGGTGCTGCTGGACAACTTCGGCGAAGCCCTGCCGCGCGCCTGCGGCAACTGCGACAACTGCCTGTCGCCCCCCGAGTCCTGGGACGGCACAGAAGCCGCGCGCAAGGCGCTCAGCTGCGTCTACCGCACCGGCCAGCGCTTCGGCGCCGCCCACCTGATCGACGTGCTGCGCGGCGCGGAGACCGAACGCATCCGCCAGTTCGGCCACGATCGCCTCGCCGTCTACGGGGTCGGTGCCGACCTCCCCGCGCAAAGCTGGCGCGGCGTGTTCCGCCAGCTGGTGGCGCTGGGCCTGCTGGAGGTCGACGCCGAAGGGCACGGTGGCCTGCGCCTGGCCGAAGCCGCCCGCCCGGTACTGCGTGGCGAGCAGCCCGTGCTGCTGCGCAAGGATTCACTGCGGCAGGGCGGGCGGACGCGCGGCGCCGACTCCCGCACTGCACGCCAGGCAGTGGAAGTCGCATCCGCGGATCGTCCCCTGTTCGAGGCCCTCCGCGCGCTGCGCACCCGGCTGGCGCGGGAACAGGGTGTGCCGCCCTACGTCATCTTCCACGACGCCACCCTGCGCGAGATCGCCCGGCAGCGGCCGCAGACGCCGGGGGACCTGTCCCTGATCGGCGGCATCGGCGCCGGCAAGATCGAACGCTACGGCGACGAGGTGCTGGACGTGGTGGCGGAGAACGAGGCGGCCTGACCCGGCTCTGCGTGTGCAGCAGGCCGATGGGCGGGCGCCGGCCCGGGCGCGTGGAACGCGTCGAGCGCAGCACCTGCTGCGGGTCATGGCCGCCCTCCCGCGAATCGCCGGATCCCCGCTGCGAGCCGACCGGCAGGCGGATGGACGTTGCTCTCCCGGCGCGGGGCGGCACGATGGAAGCACAAGGTCGCCACCTACACGGCCGGCGCGCGCTCCGGAAATCAGGACGCGTGGGCGTCACCGGGCAGACGATGAGGTCCACGACAAGGGCGTGCCCACCGTGAAGCCTTCCGCATAGCTCGGAATTTTCCGGAGAATTTTACGGATGGCACCGCGCGGAACGCGCAAGTGACTGATTGGGCTGGTGGGCCGTGATGGATTCGAACCATCGACCAGCGGATTAAAAGTCCGATGCTCTACCGACTGAGCTAACGGCCCCTGCAGCGGTTCAATTATAGAGCATGCCGCCCGGACGTCCGCCCGGCTGACCTCCGTCAAGGCCGGTGCAGTGGGAGTGGCGCACAATGCGGGCATGCGCCCCCCTGCCCTCCATCCCATGCCCGCGTCCGGGGCAACTGCTCCGCTGCCCGAACACCTGCCCGACGAAGCGGCCATCACCCGCCTGGTGCATGCCTTCTATGCACGGGCGCGCAGCGACTGGCTGCTTGGCCCGATCTTCGAGACGGCGGTGGACGACTGGTCCGCGCACCTGGACATCCTCGTGCGTTTCTGGAGCTCGGTGTTGCTGCGCACGGCGACCTACCGCGGCAATCCGATGGCCGCGCACCGGCCACTGGGACTGGACGACCAGCATTTCTCGCGCTGGCTGGCGCTCTGGGACACGACCGCACGCGAGGTCCTGCCGCATCCCCAGGCGCGGCATGTGTTCGAGACCGCGCAGCGCATCGGCCGCTCACTGCGCATCGGACTGGAGATCGACCCGCTGCGGCGCGAACGGCGTGCCGGGGGTGGGCCGGACTGCCAACACCACCGCGCCGGCTTGGGTGCCGATCAACCCACGTAGCGCGTCGGGTCCGCCACCCCGGCGGCGGCGAAGCCGTCCGCGCGCAGGCGGCAGGCGTCGCAGTGGCCGCAGGCGCGGCCGTCCATGTCGGCGCGATAGCACGAGACCGTGGCCGCGAAATCCACGCCTAGGCGCAGGCCCTCGCGCACGATGTCCGCCTTGCCCATCCGCAGCAGCGGGGCATGCACGCGGATGCCCGCACCTTCCACCCCGGCCTTCGTCGCGACGTTGGCAAGCCGTTCGAACGCCTCGATGAACTCGGGACGGCAGTCGGGATACCCCGAGTAGTCGACCGCGTTGACGCCGCAGAACAGGTCGCCTGCGCCCAGCACCTCGGCCCAGCCCAGCGCAAGCGAGAGCATGATGGTGTTGCGCGCCGGGACATAGGTGACCGGGATGCCGGCGCCGCCGGCCTCGGGCACCTCGATGTCGTCGGTGAGCGCCGACCCGCCGAAGGCGCGCAGATCGACCCGCACGGTCTTGTGCTCGAGCGCCCCGAGCATCGCCGAAACACGACCGGCGGCCTCGAGCTCGGACGTGTGCCGTTGCCCGTAACTCACGCTGAGCGCATGCCCGGCGAACCCCTGTTCGCGCGCGATGGCCAGGACGACGGCGGAATCCATGCCGCCGGAGACGAGGACGACTGCCTTTTTCATCGTGATTGGTGATTGGTGATTGGTGATCTGAAAGGGACGAGCGATGGCCGATGGTGACGGGTGAAATCGGGAAGTACCTTCCTCTGGCGCTGCCGCCACGGGTCACAGGACGAATCGCCAGTCACGAATCGCCCATCACCGCCCTCACCTGCCCGGCTCGTCGTTCCACAGCAGCTTGTGCAGCTGCATCTGGAACTTCACAGGCAGCCGGTCGGCGACGATCCAGTCGGCCAGTTCGGTCGGCGACAGTTCCGACTTGCTCGGCGAGAACAGCACGTCGCAGCGCGCAGACAATGCGTGCGCATGCAGGACTCCGCGGGCCCATTCGTAGTCGGCACGGCTGCAGATCACGAACTTGACCTGGTCGTGCGGCGTGAGCAGCGGCAGGTTGTCCCAGCGGTTGCGTTCCACCTCGCCCGAGGCCGGGGTCTTGATGTCCAGCACGCGCGAGACACGCGGATCGACGCCGCCGATGTCGATGGCGCCGGAGGTTTCGAGGGAGACTTCGTACCCCGCGTCGCACAGCCGCGCCAGCAGTGCCAGGCAACGCTTCTGCGCCAGCGGCTCGCCGCCGGTCACGCAAACATGGCGCACGCCGTGCCGGGCCACCTCGTCGAGGATGGCGTCGATCTCCCACCACTGCCCGCCGTGGAAGGCATAGGCGGTGTCGCAGTACACGCAGCGCAGCGGGCAACCGGTCAGGCGGACGAACACGGTCGGCCATCCGGCGTCGCGGGCCTCGCCCTGCAGCGACAGGAAGATCTCGGTGATCTTCAGCCGGTCCGCCGTCGATGCGGCGGCCGCATCGGGCGCGACGGCGTTCATGGCTCAGCGGGCGACGCGTGCCAGCTGGATCGCGTGCAGCCGATCCTCGGCGGTGCGCGCCGCATCGGTGCCGGGGAACTGCGCGGCCACCTGCGACAGCGTCGCCTCGGCCCCGTCCAGGTCGCGCAGGCCGTACTGGGACAACCCGATCTTCAGCAGCGCACCGGGCGTCTTGTCATGGGTCGGATAGCGCGCCACCAGCGACTGGAACTGCTCCCGCGCCAGTTCGTAATTCTGGGTGACGTAGTAACTCTCGCCCAGCCAGTAGCGGGCGTTGGGCGCATACACCCCTTCCGGGTGCACGCGCAGAAAATCCTGGAACAGTTCTGCCGATCGGGCGTAGTTGCCCGACTTGAGCGCGTCGAACGCGGTTTCATAGGCGGCGCGCTCGCCCGCCGTGTTGGCGATCAGGCCGGCGGCGCCGTGGACGCGCGGCGCGTTGTCCGCCGGCCGCGGCGCCGGCGCGCCCCCCACCGGTGCAGCGGCTCCGACGCCTTCCACCGGAGCCGGCAGCCCGGCGCCTTCGAGCCGGTTGAGACGGCCGTCGAGGTCGAGGTACTGGGTACGGTTGTTGGCACGGAGCTGCTCGGTCTGCTGCTGCAGTTCCTCGATCTGGGACCGCAGGGCCTGCACTTCACGCCGCAGTTCCGTGACCTGGTTGAGCAGGTCGACGTTGCCGCGATTGTCGGCAGCACGCTGCTCGAGCACGGCCACCCGATCGGCAAGGCTGGCCCGTTGCGCCGACGCGGGCGCGGCGGCCACCAGGGCCGCCGCGAACGCGATTGGAACGATCAATGCACGCATCGTCGCGTCTTACTTCGCCGTGTAGACGATCTCGACGCGGCGGTTCTTCGCCCAGCAGTCCTCGTTGGACTCGGTGCAGGTCGGACGCTCCTCGCCGTAGCTGACCACGGTCAGCTGGCTGCCGGAACCGCCGTTGGCCTGCAGGGCCGAGGACACCGCGTTGCCGCGACGCTCGCCCAGGCCGAGGTTGTACTCGCGGCTGCCACGCTCGTCGGCATTGCCTTCCAGGGTGATGCGCGAGGACGGACGGTCACGCAGGTACTTGGCGTGGCACGACATCGCCGCCTGGAACTCCGGACGCAGCGCGTCCTGGTCCAGATCGAAGTACACCACACGCTGGCGCAGGCAGGCGTCGGTGTCGAGGTCCGACGGGCCATAGGCGCCCGGCGTGGTGGTGCCGCCGGTCTGGGCCGGGGGCGCGGTGTCGGCCGGGGGGGCTTCCTTGACCTTCTTGGAACATGCGGCCATGGCGACGCACATCATGGCGATGAGCAGGGCCTTGCCGAACACGGCGGACTTCTGGGTGTTCATTCTCGTCGATCCTCAGGCGTTGAAACGGACGTTCAGGTTGATTGAACCGCTGTGCAGAACATGTCAGCGCGGAGTCCGGTAGGGACCCCACGCCGGCTCGCGTACATCTCCGTCGGCCAGGACCAGGCGCTGTCGCACGCGGCCGTCGGCCGAGACAGCATACAGGACGCCCCGCCGGCCTTCACGCGCCGCGTAGAGGATCATGCTGGCGTTGGGGGCGAAGCTGGGGGACTCGTCCAGGGAGCCCGGGGAGATGGTCGACCAGCGCGCCGATCCCAGGCTGCGGTCCATCACCGCGATGCGGTAGGTGTTGCCCGCGCCCTGCGCCACGGCGATCTTCTGCCCGTCCCAGGAGATGCTCGGGTCGGCGTTGTAGTTGCCCTCGAACGTCACCCGGCTGGCGCCGCCGCCGGAGGCCGGCGCCTGGTAGATCTGCGGACGCCCGCCGCGGTCGGAGGTGAAGTAGATGCTGTTGCCGTCCGGACTCCACACCGGAGCGGTGTCGATGCCGAACTGGTTGGTGATCTGGGTCAGCGCCTTGCTGCCCAGGTCCATCACGTAGATCTCGGGATTGCCGCTGCGCGACAGGGTCAACGCCAGCCGCCGGCCGTCCGGAGAGAAGGCCGGGCCGCTGTTGATCCCGCGGAAACTCGACACCAGCTCGCGAGAACCGGTGGTGATGTCCTGGATGTAGATCGAGGAATTGCCGCGCTCGAAGCTCACATAGGCCAGCTTGCGCCCGTCGGGGCTCCAGGCTGGCGACAGCAGCGGCTCGTTCGAGCGCACCACCGTCTGCGGGTTGTAGCCGTCGGCATCGGCCACCATCAGCGCGTAGCGCGTCCCCTGCCCGGCGCCGGTCGCGGTGACATAGGCGATGCGCGTCCAGAACGCGCCGCGGACGCCCAGGATCTTCTCGTAGATGGCGTCGGCGATCTGGTGGGCCACGTCGCGCATGGCGCTGCCGGGCGCGGTCAACGCCAGCCCCAGCAGGCGCTCCTGCTTGGCCACGTCGAACAGCTCGTACTCGACGCGGTAGCTGCCGGAGCCGGCATCGACCATGCGGCCGACCACGAGGAAGTCCTGTCGCAGCGCGCGCCAGGCCGGGTAGTCGACCTCCGAACCGCGGGTTGGCCGGCTGGCCATGTCGCGCTCGGGCAGCGCACGGAACTGGCCGGAGCGTTCCAGGTCGGCGCGGACCACGGCCGCCACATCGGTGGCCGGCGCGGATCCGCTTCCCTGATAGGGCATCGGCACGATGGCGATCGGCAGCGCCGACGCGTTGCCGCCGATGATGTCGATCTCCAGTCCCTGCTGCTGCGCAGCCGCGGCAAAGGGCAGCAGCAGCGCGAGCATGGCGAACAGGCAGCGTTTGGCGAAGGTCATCGGGAACATCCCTCGGAATGGTCGTGGATCGGGCGGCGACAGCTTGGCGGGGAATCGTCGCACGAAGATGAACGGGGCTGGACTCTGCCGGCCGGAGGCATGCGCCGACCAGCCATGCGTTCCTTGCGGCGCAGTCGCCGCGGCGGCTGGGCAGGAAAAGTTACGCAGGCTTCCGTGAAGGGGCCGCGTTGGGTGGACGCTTCAGCCCTGCCCGGCAGCCCATGCCACGCCGGCCGCCAGCCGTTCCGGCGATGCCGGCCACGCGAACGCGAAGCCGCCGCAGACCTCAGCGATCCTGGGCCTGGAAATTGAGGGTGATCGTGCGCTGGAACACCGACTCGAAGCCGACGTAGGGCAACGGCTGCGCCTTGAGGACGGCCGCCTCGACCGAGCGACGCCCGAGCTCGTCGTACGGACACGAGGGGCTCACCCGCGCCTCGACCACCTCGCCCCCGGGGATCTGCCGGATCACGATCTGGCAACGCTGGCCCAGCGGCACGGTGTCCGGACGCGTCCAGTTGCGCAGGATCGCTTCCTGCAGCGCGGCGGCGTAGCGCGCGGCCAGGCCGGTATCGGTGCCCTGGTTGCCGGGCGGCGGCGGGGGCCCGGCCGACTGCTGCGCCTGCTGCGAGGCCTGCCGCGCCTCGCGGTCGGCGATCTGCTGCAGGCGCTGCTGCGCCAGGCGTTGCTCGCGCTCGAGCTTCTCGCGCTCGGCGCGGATCTTCTCCAGCTGCTGCTGCGCCAGCCGCCGCTTCTGTTCCGCCTCTTCCTGCCGCTTGCGCTCGGTGAGGTCGATCTGTTCCTGGCGGCGCTTCTCTTCCTGCTCCCGGTCCACCCGGGCGCGCTCGGCCTCGGCGTCGCGGCGCACTTCCTCCTGGTTGACCGGCGCCGGGTCGGGCACCCGTTCCTGCGGCGTGGGCTGGCGTTCGACCGGCGCCTCCTCCGGCACGGGTTCGGGCAGCGGCTGCGGAGGGGGCGGCACCACCTCGTCCTCGACGGGTTCGGGCAGCGGCTGCACGACCGGCTCGGGCAGCGGTTCGGGCGCGACCGCCAGCGCGCGTTCGACTGCGCGCTGGTCGGCACTGGACACGTCCAGCACCGCCTCCATGGAAGGCGCGCCGGCCACGCTCAGGCGGTCGGGGTCCCAGCTCAGCAGCGGCGAGAGCACCAGCAGGGCCACCACCAGCACGTGGACCACAAGGGCCCAGGCGATGGCGCGACCCAGGCCCTCCTCCGGCGGCGCCCCGGGAGGACGCTGGATCGAATCA
The DNA here is from genome assembly GCA_023444765.1 of Pseudomonadota bacterium. Taxonomy (GTDB): domain Bacteria; phylum Pseudomonadota; class Gammaproteobacteria; order Xanthomonadales; family Xanthomonadaceae; genus Luteimonas. Next base: position 13,377 of record JAEXLY010000118.1, read on the forward strand.
GCGTGCATTTCCGCCCGCGTTGGTCATCAGGCTGACGTTGCTCACCTTCGCCCTTCGCAGCACGTCCATCGCATCGAGCACGGTCTGGTAGGGCGCGTCGCCCTGCGCGGCCACCATCACCCGCAAGTCGTTGCCCTGCTGCTCGCGGATCGGCGCGAGCATGCTTTCCATCTGCGCCGCGTCGATCACGCGCGGACGGCCGTCGCCCGGCAGCTGCAGGCCCAGGCTGCCGTCGGGATATGCGATGACGATCACCGGATCGGTGCGCTCCTGGGTCGCGCGCGCCTCCGACGAGGGCAGCTTGACGTCCACGCTCAGGGTCAGCAACGGTGCGGTCACCATGAAGATGATCAGCAGCACGAGCATCACGTCGATGTAGGGCACGACGTTGATCTCGGACTTCAGCTTGCGCCGCTTGCGGTGGATGATGCTTCCGGCCATCGGCTGCCTCCGCCTACTCGATCGTGGTCTGGCGCTGCAGGATGGTGCTGAACTCCTCGGCGAAGCTCTCGTAGCGCACGGCCAGGCGTTCCACCCGCGTGGTGAACCGGTTGTAGGCCCATACCGCGGGGATCGCCACGAACAGGCCGATCGCGGTGGCGAACAGCGCCTCGGAGATACCCGGCGCCACCGCGGCGATGCCGGTCTGCTCGCCGCTGTTGAGCATGTCGTGCATGGTCACCATGATCCCGAACACGGTGCCCACCAGGCCCACGTAGGGGGCGGTCGAACCGATGTTGGCCAGCAGCTCGAGGTTGCGTTCCAGCTGGTCGACCTCGCGCGTGTAGCTCACACGCATGGCGCGCTGGGCGCCCTCGAGCTGCGCACGGGCATCGAAGCCGCGCTTCTCGCGCAGGCGCGCGAATTCGCGGAAGCCGGCTTCGAAGATCGCCTCCAGGCCCACGACGCGGCGGTTGCGGTCGGTCGCACCCGAGTACAGCTTGCCCAGGTCGGCCCCCGACCAGAACCTGTTCTCGAACTCGTCCGCATCGCGGTTGGCCAGTTTGAAGATGCGCGCCTTGCGGAAGATGATCACCCAGCTGATCACCGATCCGGCCAGCAGCAGCAGCACGATCAGCTGCACCGGCAGGCTCGCCTTGAGCATCAGGTCGATGTAGTTGATGCCCTCGCTGGCGGCCACGGCCGCCGCGGCTGCGGCGGGGTCGGCCAGCGGGGTCGCCGTCGCCGCGGCTTCTTCGGGCAGCGGCTCGATCTGGGTGGCCTGCAGCAGCATCGCGAGGGGAATCATTCGTCCTGGGCTCCGGGTTCGACGAGTCGGGTCAGTTCCTGGTACAGCGCATCGGGGATCGCCTGCGGGCGGAACGTCGACGCTTCCAGCGCCGCGCACCGCACTTCCGCGTCCAGCAGCAGTTCGCCCTCACGCAGGATCGATTGCGCGAACACGACGCTCGCACGCCGGCAGTGGCGCAGCGCCACCGTCACCTGCAGCGCATCGTCCAGCCGCGCCGGCCTGCGGAAGTCGATCCGCATCGCCCGCACCGCGAACACCAGCCCGTGGGTCAGCCGCAGCGCGTCCTGCCCGTAGCCCAGCGCGCGCACCCATTCGGTCCGCGCGCGCTCGAGGAACGCGACGTACTGCGCGTGATAGACCACGCCACCAGCATCGGTATCTTCCCAGTAGACCCTTGTCGGGATGCTGAACGCTGGACAAGCGGAACGATCGGGGGATGTGCTGTTCAAGGGTCGCGCTCCGGCGGTGGGTGTCGGCTGCTGGGCCGGGGGCCTCAGAACAGGCTGTCGGTCTCGCCCGCTCCGCGCCGCGGCTCCAGGCCCAGGTGCCGCCACGCCTTGGTCGTGGCCATGCGCCCGCGTGCGGTGCGCACCAGGAAGCCCTGCTGGATCAGATAGGGCTCGATCACGTCCTCGAGCGTGCCGCGCTCCTCGCTCAGGGCGGCGGCCAGCGAATCCACTCCCACGGGGCCGCCGTCGAAGTTCTCGATGATCAGGTTGAGCAGGCGCCGGTCGAGTTCGTCGAACCCCTCCGGATCGACCTTGAGCATCTTCATGGCCGCGTCCGCGACCTCGCGGTCGATGCGGCCGCCGGCCCTGACCTGGGCGTAGTCGCGCACCCGGCGCAGCAGGCGGTTGGCGATGCGCGGGGTCCCTCGCGAGCGACGGGCGATCTCCATCGCCCCCTCCTGTGCGCAGTCCACGCCGAGGATGCGGGCTGCGCGGGTGACGATCCGCGCCAGCTCCCCGGCGCTGTAGAACTCCAGCCGCTGGACGATGCCGAAACGGTCGCGCAGGGGCGCGGTCAGCAGGCCGGCCCGGGTGGTCGCACCGATCAGCGTGAACGGCGGCAGGTCGATCTTGATCGAGCGCGCGGCGGGGCCCTCGCCGATCATGATGTCGAGCTGGAAGTCCTCCATCGCCGGGTACAGCACCTCCTCGACCACGGGCGAGAGGCGGTGGATCTCGTCGATGAACAGGACGTCGTGCGGCTGCAGGTTGGTCAACAGCGCGGCCAGGTCGCCGGCCTTCTCGATCACCGGGCCGGAGGTCACGCGCAGGCTCACGCCCAGTTCGTTGGCGATGACGTGGCTCAGCGTGGTCTTGCCCAGCCCCGGCGGGCCGAAGATCAGGACGTGGTCGAGGGCCTCGCCCCGATGCCTGGCGGCTTCGATGTACAGCCCCATCTGCTCGCGCACCGGCTGCTGGCCGAGGTACTCGTCCAGCCGTTTCGGACGGATGCTGGCCTCGATGGCCTCGTCCTCGCGGGTGGCGCCGGCGCCGATGATGCGTGGTTCTTCCATCGCGCTATGGTCGCATGGCGCCTCGCCGGGTGCATCGCCCCCGGAGCGTGCGCCGGCGCCCGACGCACCCGCAGCCCCGGGGCTAGTGCCCTTCTGCCGCCGCGGGCAGCGCCTGCACGCCCTGCGGCACGCCGGCCATGTCCGGCAGCTTGTGGGCGATGCCCTTGTGGCAGTCGATGCAGGTCGCCTCGCCGGTGGCCAGGAAGGTGCGGTGGGTGCGGGCGGCGCGGCTGGCCTGGCGGGTGAGGTCCATCGACTCGTAGTCGTGGCAATTGCGGCACTCGAGCGAGTCGTTGGCCTTCAGGCGCGCCCATTCGTGGGTGGCCAGCACCAGGCGCTGGTCGAGGAACTTCTCGCGGGTGTTGATGGTGCCGAAGATCTTGCCCCAGACCTCCTTGGACGCCTGCATCTTGCGCGCGATCTTGTCGGTCCAGTCGTGCGGCACGTGGCAGTCCGGACAGGTGGCGCGAACCCCCGAGCGGTTGCTGTAGTGGATCGTGGTCTTGAGTTCCTCGAACACGTTGTCGCGCATCTCATGGCAACTGGTGCAGAACTCCTCGGTATTGGTCGCGTCCATCGCCGTGTTGAAGCCGCCCCAGAACACCACGCCGGCGATGAATCCGCCCAGGGTCAGGAAGCCCAGGCTCAGGAACCGCGCCGGCGCGTTGAACTGGCGCCAGAAGCCGCGCAGCGTGGCGATGGTACGGCGCACGACGTTCATTGGCGCGCCTGCCCGGCCTGCGCCGCACGCTCCTCCCGGAGCATGGTATCGATGTCGCGGAACTCGTTGCCGACCAGCGGCTTGGCGTCGGTCTGCACCACGTGGCATTGCACACAGAAATAGCGGCGCGACGACACCTCGGCGAGGAACTGGTCGTCGCGGTCCATGTAGTGGGTCACGCTCACCGGAATCGCCTGGAACTGCGCGGCGGTGTTGCGGGCATGGCAGAGCATGCAGCGGTTGGAATTCAGGTCGACCTGGTAGCCGTCGATGCTGTGGGGAATCGTGGGCGGCTGCATCGGATAGGCGCGTTCGCGGCGCACGTCGAAATTCTCCACGTCCGCCATCGGCAGCGGCGTGATCTCGGTGGTGATCGGGATGTTCCTGCGCAGGCCGTCGATGTCCTGCGCGGGGTTGCCCCGCGCGCCGACCTCGGGCGCCGGCGGCGGCCCCCGCGGGCGGGGGGGGGGCCCC